>JBBSBS010000617.1:0-3405 GCA_038251045.1 Aggregatilineales bacterium
AAGCCCAACCGAACAGGCCGTCGCCCTGCTGA
The DNA here is from genome assembly GCA_038251045.1 of Aggregatilineales bacterium. Taxonomy (GTDB): domain Bacteria; phylum Chloroflexota; class Anaerolineae; order Aggregatilineales; family Phototrophicaceae; genus CFX2. Next base: position 33 of record JBBSBS010000617.1, read on the forward strand.
GTACGAGTGTGCCAGTGGTGACGAGTGCCGGTGTGCTGCCGAATGGGGCGGGTGCGCCACCGTGGTTGGTCATCGCGCTGGCGGTACAGGTGGTGGTGCTGATTATCGCAGGGGTGGAATATGTGCGCCGTCAGCGACGACGATAAAGAAAAGTCATTATGACCATTTTAGGCCGCTACATGCGCGCTTTTTGGGGGGCGCTGCGCATGACCCTGCGCGGTGAAAAAATCAGCCCGGTGGTTGACTCTCCATTATCAGGGTGGACACGCCAATATGGGCAGCTGGTCAACGCAATCTTGCAAGTGGCTGATCAGAACGGGGTTGACCCGACGATGCGCCAACAGATCAAGCTGCGTGTGGACGGACGGCAGATGAACCTCGAAACGGCGCTGATGACCCTGAAGTTCCATGCTACCGAGGAATATCCCTCGCTGCTGCGGCATGGGACAAGGCAGGGTGTGCTTGCAACGTTTTATGCCACCAACCTCAATGACCATTATTGGGTGACGAGTATGGCTGCTTTAGCCGAATTCCAGAAGCCTGCCTTACAGACTGCAATCAAAACTCTTGAGGCTCATCTGGATGGTGTTCCGCGTGTTGACCCAACCTGAACATAGAATTCATAAAGAATTAATTATCTCGACTGATTGAAACTGAAATTCAGTGTTAAGATTACAATATTCGAGAGAATGTGCGATCATTTTTCATTTTCGCCACTCATCGGTATCTGTTTATCATTGATTATTCAGGAGTCTCATCATGTTGTACATGCCCCGTGAAGAAGGTCAAGGTTTGGTAGAATACGCCCTCATTCTGGTTTTGGTCGCGGTTGTGGTTATCGTCATTCTGGCGCTGCTTGGCCCGGCCATTGGTAACATTTTCTCGCGGTTGGTCAAAAGTTTGTAATTCACAAAACGTGCACAGGTTTGTAGAAGACAGCTCCGGCTGTCTTTTTTATTTCAGGCAGGTATTTAGTACTAATTTGGAATCCTTAATTCTTAACGTATTGACGAACAATTGATATTGGTGATATGGTATTGATAGTCGTTTATCATTCATTTTCAGGAGAACTCATAATGTTGTACATGCCCCGTGAAGAAGGTCAAGGTTTGGTAGAATACGCTCTGATTTTGGTTTTGGTCGCCGTTGTGGTTATCGTCATTCTGGCGCTGCTTGGCCCGGCCATTGGTAACATCTTCTCGAACTTGGTCAAGAACCTGTAATTTGCAGTTGTATGTTGGTGGGGGTGGTGTTTAGGCATCGCCCCCATTCTTTTTTTAGTCGATTGTTTATGACCTAAGAGACTCCGTCATTGTAAGTTCGTCGCAAGGCTACGGGGTTATGCTATAATCTGAAAAACAAATTATGGTATTCATACACAATGGACACTTATAACGATCCCTTACTTGAGCGCTTTCGTAAGACGCTCAAAATCGCAATGAAGAATGAAGCATTGCTTATGATTATGGATACATTGGTTAAGATGGCCGAAGTGATGGTCGACAAAGGCGAGAAGGAACGCGCAGTCGAAATATTGACGATTGCGATGCAGTATCCGATGCGCCAGACGACCCGCGTTCGTGCCGAAGAAATCTATACGGATCTCGAAACAGAACTTTGCCCGCGCGCCATTTTCGACGCAAAGTCATTAGCGGAAGAAATTACGCTGGATGATTTGATGGAAGCGATCCTCGGTAAAGTATAAGTTCCTGCTGTCGCCAACTTAACTTGAATACTCACAAGGGATTTATTCCCTTGTTTTGATTTTGTCTACTCCCTCCCCTTGTGCTTGGCTTACACCCCAAACTGCTGTATAGTCTCAATGTATACTGGCGTTTTCATTTATTGATGATTGTCCGAATTTTATTATGCCTAATCCTGCTGAACGCAACCGTATTTCACAGTTGACTTCGACCTATGGCCCGGATGAGCCGCCGCGTTTGACGCTCGATTTCGGGGATTTTTTGTCGATGTTGTGGCGGATTGATAAACATGCCGACGATGCGGCGAAAGTGCGTTATTACCGCAAGTGTGCCCTGTCGCTGGCAAGCGGGCTGGGCTTGACCGGACGCAGCTTGTTTCGTTTGGTCGAACAGACGGCTCCGGGGCAGATGTATGAACAACTACCCAACGCCCCTTATCGTGGCACGAACCGGCTGGTGGATGCACAGGATCGCAAAGCGGCTATCCGTCAACTGGCACAACTACGGCTGGATGTGCTGCGGATTGGCACTTACCACGATCAATGGACAGTGAGTTGGCCGGGAAGCGGCATCATGGATACCGAACTGCGTGACCGTGTATTCGCGGTACTCTTTGCCGCATTGCAGGGGCAGTACGAGAACTTCGGGCGGATGCTGCTGGTGGTAGATATTGTGATGGGCGATTTGCTGATTGGCATGGAGCACAGCCGCGAGATCAGCCTGCAACAATTGATGGCAGAGTACGAATACCCTAACTTCAATGATGTCAAAGTGCGGGCGGCTTTCTACAGCAATACGGCGTAGCATAACACTTAGAGCAAGATGGAATGAATAGAGGCGATTAAAAGCGACCTCTATTTTTTATTTATCGAGAGGTGGTTATGGACGACATTCGGGTGACGGCAGAAGAGTCTACGGGGATGGTCGCGGCTGAGTTGATTCGTGAGCTTTCCACTGAATTGGCGGGGCGTTATCCCGGTCTTTATGGCGGGGATGGCGCGGGGGCTTTCAAACCACAGGATGTACTGGTGGCACGGGCGGCTTTTTTGGTGGCGTGGCGTGGGGATGAAGCCATCGGTTGTGGTGCGCTGCGCCCGATGGATGAGGTGGATGTGGTTGAAATCAAACGGATGTTTGTGCGTCCGGCGGCGCGGGATAATGGTGTCGGGCGAATCATCCTGTCGGCATTGGAAACACAGGCGCGCGAATTTGGCTACCGCATCGCGCGGTTGGAAACGGGCTTACGCAATCCAGAGGCCATCGCCTTGTATGAGCGAGCCGGATACCAGCGTATTCCATGCTACGGCATCTACGTCAATGAACCCTTAAGCGTGTGCTTCGAGATGATGCTATACTGAAAATTGAATGGTTTCAACGTGGTCATTCCGTAAAACTACAATACTTGTTTGGGACAGGTGGTGTTATGTCTAGCGATACAATTCTGGTTGATTATCAAGGTTTGCGTGATATGGCGACCCGCTTTGATGAACAGCAGCATAAGGTGGATAAGCTCATGCATGAGCTAACCCACACCGTCCAACAACTGAAACGTGGCGGATGGGTAGCAGATGCCGCGAATGATTTCTATCGCGATATGGATAATGTACTGCTGCCGCGTATTACACGATTGTCACGGGCGCTGCAACATTCATCCAGCGCGGTTCATGAAA
>JBBSBS010000618.1:0-3398 GCA_038251045.1 Aggregatilineales bacterium
ACTCAGGTGGTATTTGAGGGAGAATTGTGTAATCAAGACTAATTCATCTCAAGCATCTGAGGGAGACTTCATCGCTCTTCGTTCCAAATTCGATACTCATATTTTGGAAAATGAGGGAGAAAAGGGTACCTGAGTAGTTACGTTAAGGCTGTGTTTTCGGGTGCATCGGCTTCGAAGCGTTCCCCCGTTACTTGCAGGAATACATCATCTAGCGTTGGCTGTGTCAGTGTGAGTGACACCGGTTCGAGCGACGCGTTCTGAAGTTGCGTCACTACGGCGGGCACGGCGGCAGCCGCTTGCGCCATATACAGGCGTACGACCTTGCGGTCAGCCTGAACGCGGGTCGCCATTGACTTAAGTGCTTCTGCTGCTTTGTCGGCCTGTTCCACATCGCGGAATGTGACATTAATAGACTCTGTGCCCAATTTGGACTTCAGTTCAAGCGGTGTGCCTTCAACCGCAATCTTGCCTTCTTTGATGATAGCGATCCGGTCAGCCAGTTCATCAGCTTCTTCCAGATATTGTGTAGTCAGGAAGATCGTCATGCCGATTTCTTTGTTCAGCCGGCGTACTTCAGCCCAGATGTCGCGGCGGCTGGCAGGGTCAAGCCCGGTCGTTGGCTCATCAAGGAACAGGATGTCCGGCTCATGTACCAGCGCCAGTGCCAGATCAAGGCGGCGGCGCATACCACCGCTGTACTTGCCCACGCGGCGGTCGGTGAATTCGCTTAATTTCACCAGATCGAGCAGTTCGTGGGCACGTGCCTGTGCTTGCTTACGGCTGGCTCCAAACGTTTGTCCTTGAATGGTCAACAATTCCATTGACTTCATGATCGGATCAAGACCAATTTCCTGAAGGGCTACCCCTGCGATGCGCCGTACCTCTCCGGCTTGAGACACAACATCATAACCGCCGACAATCGCTTTGCCATCACTTGGCAGGATGAGAGTCGTCATCATTGAAACGCAGGTGCTTTTGCCCGCGCCGTTCGGCCCTAGAAAGCCGTAGATTTCTCCCGAATTGACTTTGAACGATACCCCGTTAACGGCGTAAAAATCCCCGTACTTCTTGACCAGATTTTCAGCCACAATTTCCCGATTGTTCATGCGAGCCCCTTTTGGAAACACACCCCGATAATTACTGAATGTTCAGTAAGTTTGATCACCAAACAAAATGCGTGGTTAAACGCATGAACAACAGTATCAATCTATGAGGTTATGACTAACTGAACAAATGGTAAGTAGGAGGTGAGAAGGACAACTTACCGGTGTTGAACAATACCATGCAGCATAACCATGATTACCTCATGCATCATCTGTTGTGCCGATGTTCTAAAGCGATGTGTCGAGTCGAAGTAAACCACCCAATTTATGACCGCCAGCAGCATCCCCGCGATCATCTCTGGCACAATCGGGCGCACCTCGCCGCGTTCTTGCGCCGCCCGCACCACGCCGATAATCGGCTGCATCATGGAATAGTCAACCTGTTTCAGCAGTTTCTCGGCATATGCTTCGGAGATTTGTGCCGCGTCCGAGCGTACCATGCGCATCATATCGACAGGGGCTTGTTCCACGAGCCAGTTAGAGATGGCAACGAGCTGCGCTTCGAGTTTATTGGGCGCGGCAGAAATGGCCGCTTCCAAGCCCTCACGCTGCCGGTTCATATGGCGTTCGACCACGTCCATATAAAGTTGTTCTTTGCCTTTTGGTGCGTGGTAATACAATGCCGCTTGCCGCACACCCAATGCGTCGGCAATGTCGCGCATGGTTACGGATGAGTAGCCGCGCTCCATGAATAATTTCTCGGCGGCATCCAGCACACGCACCCGTGAGTCGCTGATTTCTAAAATCGGTTTGGACAACAGCAGTCAGCTCCTAAAAGCATTAAATCATATACCATCAGTGTAAATGTTTTAGCGCGGATGTGAGAGATTTTTGTACAAATGCTCATATTGTTCCGCAACCGTGTTCCAACTATAGCGGGTTTCAATCAACTTACGCGCATTAGTCGAAAGTGTCACTCTCAGCGCGTCATCCTGCAAGAGCCGCACTATCGCATCCACCATGCTGTCGCCATCCGCTTCGAGCGCCTCATAGCCGTTCCGCACGGCGATTCCATCCAGACTCAAAGGCGTTGCCACCACCGGACATCCCATCGCCAGTGCTTCCAGTATCTTGTTCTTGATGCCTGCCCCCAATCGCAGCGGGCTGACGAATGCGCTCGCCCGTGCCAGATACGGACGCACATCCGGCACACGCCCCGTAATCCGAATCTGATCGTTAGCAAGGCTGGTTAACGCGGTTGGCGGTGCATTCCCAACTAACCATAAATGAGCCAGTGGAACAATTCGCTGTACCGCCGGGAAAATATCGGTCGCCAACCGCAGCGCTGCGTCTACATTCGGTGCATATTCGTAATTCCCGACGAATAATAATGCAGGGATACGCTGCACCGGACGCGGGCGAAACTCATAAGTGTCAACACCATTGGGAATAACGGTGATCCTCAACGCGGGGTTGTGACTCAGCATTTCATCACGGTCGCGTTCGGATACAACCGTCGTTTGGGCATATGGTGTGAACATGAACGACTCAAACCGTTGCGAAATCTGTAATTGCAGGCGGTTTGCCAGCGTGTTTTTGATAGCAATCAACCGCCGTAAATAGAGACTGAAACTCTCATAGGGTGTGATGATGGCTGGTCGCCCACCCAGCGCATGATAAAACTCATAAACCTGTATCCCGCCGAAAAGGTGAATCGCATCATAATGTTCGGCTGCAAGGCGCTGCTGGATGGCTTGCCACATGGCAGGCGACCACGACTGTGCAGCCTCCTGTGGGAAGCGCTTATTCGGCATCAGCAAGCGTTGTAGATAGCTCAGTTGGCTGCGTGGGGCTTCCGGCAAAAGCTGGACATGATTAAAGCGATGGTCATAATGATCTTGCTCATGCCAATCTTCGGGGCGCTCGGCGAAAGCCAGCAAATCAAGCTCGTTATGACGGGCTTCTAGCTCCTCCGCCAGATGATAAACAATGAGTCGGTCACCTAAAAACAGAGGCCACGGCGGGCAGCGTGAAATCAGCAGTATACGCATCGGTTAGATCTGTTTCAGCCAGTTGGCGCTTTCCGTCCACAGTGTATTTTCAAACGGGCTGCGGAAGAAGCCGAAATGTCCAACCCGTTCTGTGCCGACATCCTGTGGAGTTAGTCGACGGTGTTCGCGTTGGGCATTAGGATAAAAAGGGAGCAGTGCTTCGACTGTCGCTGGCGGCGCATAGATCCCCAGGGCATGACCGATCTCGTGCTCGGCGATCATCAGCAGGTCTAGATTGCCGAAGGCAGGGCTGCCAAGCGACGCATTCCACGCGCGGCCGACGTTGAGCAGATTTCCTTCGTAG
>JBBSBS010000619.1:0-3376 GCA_038251045.1 Aggregatilineales bacterium
CAGCAAAAAGGAATAAGATCAAAAAGATCACAATCGAGAAGGCTGCCGCAAATCCAAGCTGCTGTGTGGCAGCCTGACCAAAAGCCGCGTTGTAAAGCGCCGTCACCAAAATATTGGTGGTTTCCTGAGGGCCACCGCCAGTCATGGCGATAATCAGGTCATTTTTGTTGAATGTCCAGATCACATCCAGGGTAATCGCCGGGATCAAGATAGGACGCAGCAACGGGATCGTGATAAATCGAAAACGCTGCCATGCGTTCGCACCATCCATCGACGAGGCCTCGTAGTAGTCGGGCGAAATACTTTGAAGCCCTCCCAGCAGCATCACCATGTAAAACGGCACACCCAGCCAGATGTTAACAAACGTAACGGCGATAAATGCGCTGGTCGGATCACTCAACCAATTGACGGGCGTAATACCCAATGCTCCTAGTGCAACATTGACGAAACCATATTGGGCATGAAATTCCTGCTTCCAGGTGAGCGCTACGATAATGCCCGGTATCGCCCAGGGGATGACAATCAAGGAGCGGTAAATCCCCTTAAAGCGTATCTTCTGGTTCATGATGAGCGCTAACGCCATCCCGATTGAGAAGTGGAAAATGACGTTGAGAACCGTCCAAAGCACGGTACGCCCTAATAGCACCGTGAAAGTTGAATCAGGTGTCCTTAAAAGCCGCCCCTGACCTATGACTTGCCCCGTATCATCGGTCCGAACAAAAACGCGCGTGAAATTGTTCACCGCATAATCGAGGCCATAGAGATGATCCAGTTTGCACTCAGCGCGCGAAATCGAACTGTAACAGCCAAAGGTACTTTGTTTGAGATCGGAAAAAGCCAACAATACGTTAAAGACGAGAGGGTAAACCAGGAAGAGAAGTAAAGCAACCACTGCCGGAGACAGCAGAGTATAAGGCAATGCATGTCGTGTTTTGACCACATTGTTGAGAAACCAATACAGGGCCAATTCCAATACGATGATGCCCACCAACACGCCCACGACAACCGGCAGAACTTGCCCTAACGATCTTGCGATGATCTCTCCGGATAATCCACTAAATTCCATAAAGAGTCTCCCGCAATAAATGGGGATGGGGCGATTGAACGCCCCATCCCAAATAGTTTGATTGAGCGAATCTGTTTTACGAATTCGCGAGACAGTCTTCCGCAGCGATTTGCGATTCCGACGCGGCATCCTCAGCACTCATGGAGTCGGAGTAAACAGCCTGCAAATTGGGTTTCACGCTGTCCCACATGCAGCGCAAACCATCCGAAGGCATACCTACACCAGTTGCCAACGCAGCCGCCGATTCCGCCAGAACGGGGAATGCCTTTTCGTCAACGGTGACGCCAGCAGCGGCAGGCAAACGGCCTGTGTCAATTGAGATGGCCTTGACAGCTTCGGGATCAGTCGTCGCCCAGGCCACAAAATCGACAGCGGCATTCAGCTTATCGCCTTCGACGCCTACCGGAATGCTGATGAACTTACCAGCAGTATAGGGCTTCGGACGTTCGCCGTTGGAGAGCGTCGGCCAGGGGGCCAGACCCAGATTGTCAGCACCCAGAGCGGGTGATTTCGTGGTGTCGAGATAATCGTTGATTGCCCAGTCACCGTTGAAAATCATGGCAGCACTGCCTTCTTTGAAGAAGTTATCGGCGCAAGCATAATCGCATTCGGTGGGGATCACTTTATCGACGAATTTCAGATCATGAACCAGTTGCAGGGCATCAATCCAGGGCTGAGTATTGATCGAATACTTGCCGTCAGCGTCCCAAACCGCACCGCCGAGGCCAAACACAATCGGAACCAACCAGAAGGGTTCAGTCTCATTGTAAGCCAGCCCGACAACATCGGGATGGTCAGCGGTTACTTTTTTCGCGGTAGCAACCAATTCTTCCCAGGTATCGGGCGCAGTCGGAACCAGACTCTTGTTGTACATCAACATGAGGTGATTACCGCTGGTGATCGGGATTGCATAGGTTACGTCATCAAGCTGACCCGCAGCCAGATTGGTCGGATACTTGGTGGTATCAAACAAATCATCGAGCGGCAGCAGCAAACCGTTGGTCACGAAAACACCAATGGGATCGTTCGGGCCAAGAACCAAATCGGGCAATCCAGAGCCAGCCAGACCAGCCGTCTGGAAATCATTGCGCAAATCTTCAGTCGGCTTATTTTGAATATCGAGGGTTGAACCAGGGGAACGCAGCGCGGCCCACTTGTCGAACTGAGCCTTCAAAGCGACATTGTTCACATCATCATCTGAACTCCACATGACGAGATCGACTTTCGGCAGTGTATCCTGCGCGAAGACTTGACTAATGCCACCCAACACTAATGATGCCAAAAGCATCAAAACGAATAGTTTACTGTACTTCATACAACAGATGTCCTTTCAAACTTAAACGACTAATTTGCATCTCTTTTTCTACGCAAAATACCCGTAGAAACTAAGACCGATCATACCGCCATCCCCCACCCAAAGCAAGAAAAACACGCAGATTGCACGTAATAATCGAGATAATTGTGCAACGAACGCTTGTTATATGTACAAAGTGCTTATTTTCTATTGTGAGATGTGACCGATCACACCAAAAGACGGGGGAAAATCTTAAATGGCGTATTTTCGAGCGAACTTAGTGGATGAAATGACTGGATTTTGCTTCCCAGGAGTGCAAGCCATAATGGCGCGCCATTGTCACACTCAAACCGTCTGTCCAATCCAGGATGAAATCCATAATGTCTTCGGTCATTTCTTTGTCTTCGTGTAATTGTGCGGCCATATCTAACGAAGAACCCAGAACTTTGCGCAGGAGCGATTGGTCCTGTGGGGTCAGACGGGGATTCTGCTCACACACATGCCGCAGAATTTGATCGGCACTCAATAAATGATATTGATCCAGCGCGTCGGGCGGCGCGATTGCACTCAAATTGACCTGGAAGTCTTTTTGCAGCGTTTGCAAGACCTGATTGCGAACATCAAAATGATACTCGCGCAGTCCCAACAAACGTTGATGCAAATCTTCCGCTACTTGCTGAAGCAGATCAATGCGGGGTGGTTCTTCAGTAATCTGCTGTTCGATGAACGCCGTCAGATAATCAGGACAGCCTTCGGTCAAACAACGTTCAAACAAATCCATCGCTTCCAGCCGCAAATAGTTATGCTCGGCGAGCGCGAATAATTCAAACGCAGTCATATGATTGAGCATAGCTTTAACGTTCCCCCGCCGGACATAACCGCCGTAGATAGTCCCAGGTGTAGATGCCGGTATGATGACCATCGTCCCAGGAAGGCTGCACGGCATAATTGCCAACCATATTGATCTCTTTGATTTGATAAGATCGTGCTGGGGTCAGCTTGAGAATATCTTTGGG
>JBBSBS010000620.1:0-3374 GCA_038251045.1 Aggregatilineales bacterium
GTCGTGTGCCGTGCCACCATGCAGCGCCAGAAGATAGGTTGGCCTGCGTCCTGCCCGCGCCCATTCTAGCGCGATTCCCGCTGGTAAATCTTCACCCATCCCCAATTTACCGGGTAAATAACCCACTAAACCGCAGATAACAGGGATCATGACATACCATAAGGCCAAAACCCACAGTTTGTTCCAGCCCGGCCACCCACGCCAATAACCACTCTGGCAGGCTACGCCCAGCATGGCAGCGATACGTGTATTGTTGCTGCTCAATCCCAGAATTTGCCCGCCGACACTATGCCCGACCATCAGCAGCTTTAGATCGGGAAATTGCTCGCTCATCCAATCGATAGCCGCCGCCACATCTTTGACACCCCATTCCCACAGTTGCCCATCAAAGCCGCGCAGTTTGCTAGCTGCTGAATCACCCACGCCGCGATAATCATAAGTCAATACTGTGAAGCCGTTTCGCTGCATGAAGGCCGCATACTTGCTGTAATATCCGCGTTTGACCGCCATAGCCGAATTAATCACGATCGCCCGTCTGTTGCTGCTAACAGGCGTAAATAGTGTTCCCGTAAGTGCATATCCATCGCTGGCAGTGATAACAACCGTGCTCGTTGAATCGGTACGGACTTGCGACATTCAGGTTATCCTTATTCAGCATTGTGCGTTGCCTACACCAGCAGTTGAGCAAGTAGGAAATGAATTCGCTGCTTATTTTACAACAACCGCATTCTGCACCAATTCGCGCAAACGTGGAATATCATTTGCCAGTACCAGCGGGTCACTGTTGGCAGAGAAAAAACTGCCAGTGCCGCCATATTCAAGCGCCACGATGTCAGGCTGCGGCCACTTGCCACTGTGGATGTTTTTAAACGCCCACTCAGCCAGCGCCCAATCTACATCAGTCATCGGATAATGATCGACAAACCGCTGCTGTTCGTCACTATAACGGGTTCCGACAATATGCAGTTCACGCATAGCCCCAACGGGCAGTTGACTCACGTAGTCACGTGCATCCATCCCAAGGTAAGCCGCCGACATCCGCGCATGTGCCAGATCAAGTAGTAATCCGCAGCCGCTTTCATTCACCATCTGCGTGATGATTTCGGGCTGGATAACCACCGTCGGGATTTGATAATTGGGGTCATAGTTGGCATTTTCAAGGATGATTTTCTCGCGCCCGAAGTGGCTAATCATGATGTTGATGTCATCCAGCATGGCCTGAGCCAGAATCTTGGTCAGGTGTTCATCGATGCTGGTAAAGACCATGCCAAAGTCTGCCGCGTGTGGGGCAAGATGTGTGTTCACGTAAGGGGTAGCCGTCGTTGCCAGCAGTTCTTTAATTCGCGCTGGTCCAACCGTTTCGACATTATGCCGTCCCGCCATCAACGGAAAGTGGACATACGCGGGTCGCTGGACTTCCGCCGCCGCGATCATTTCCGGCCACTCGGTTGTTTTATAAAGGTCAAAATCGACACGCCCCGCCGCCAGTAACGCTGATGTTTGCGGCGAGTAATTGATAGCCAGCTTCATAAAAGCCTTTACCTCTTGCTATGTTGTCATACCTTCTACAGTGTATAACGCAGATTTCATCAGAAGAAGTTTTAGGCGGCAAAGAACGACCTGTTTGCGGCCTCAATATGTATTGGCTGTGCCAAAACAATTGCCAGATACTCATTTTTCGGTAAAAAGATTACAATTTTCCTATGCACAAATATTGATCTATGACGGTCGAATATGGTAGACTATCGGCACGCCAGTATCAACTGTGCAAGTTAATTCAACCGTGATCGAACAAGATTCAGACCAACCTCCCAGTAAGCAAACACACTTAACCGAAGCACTACACCGGCTTAAGGCGTTTTTTAACGCGTCTTAATGTCCCGGTGTTTTTGTATTTAGGTTGGATGAATCAGGAGAAAGATACAAACATTGGACATCGCGAGTGTGGTCCCTTTGACCGGCCTTATTCTTATTCACGCTTTGGTGACTCTGGCTTATGCCGCCCTTACCAATACCCGTGAACCGCTACTGCGTGAACAAATCGAAGCGCAAGTTGACGCACCGCCCCGTCTACACCTCACTTACCAGTTAAGTGTGCTGCTGCTGCGTTTTGGTATCGCGGCGCTGGCGGTAACGACTCTGGGGCAAAGCCTTACCAGTGTGCTCAAAATTGAAAATCTTGATCTCGCACGGCTGGTAGCGGCGCTTCTGGTGCTAGTACCGACTGCGCTCTTGACATTAATCATCGGCGATCTTGTGCCAGAAGCCATCGGTAGTACCCATGCCGAAATGCTGGCACGTTGGTTCGTTTTCCCCATGCATCTGCTGATTATCATCCTTACGCCGCTAGTGATTGCCATGATGGTTGTCAGTAAATGGTTGGCAGGGGTTGTCGGCAGTGGCGATAAGGTGAATGTCTACACTGAAGAAGAAATCATGACCATCCTCGATGCTGGTGAGAAAGAGGGCAGCATTGAGAATGACGAGAAAGAAATGATCTATTCCGTGCTGCAATTTGGCGACAAAACCGTCCGTGAAGTCATGATCCCACGAATTGATGTGGTCGCTGTTGACTTGGATACACTGATGGACGAGGCACTTACCGTATTGCTCGATAGTGGGCATTCCCGTATTCCAGTATATGAGGATACGATTGATAACATCAAAGGGCTGCTGTATGCCAAAGACCTGCTGCGTGTCTTACAGAAACCCTCCGAAACCCCTAAACCTATCGTTGACCTCATCCGATTCCCGTTTTTTATTCCCGAAAGCAAACGGGCGGATGAGTTGTTGACCGAACTCAAATCCAAGAAAGTTCATATGGCGATTGTGGTCGATGAGTACGGTGGCACGGCGGGCATCGTAACCTTTGAAGACCTTATCGAAGAAATCATCGGCGATATTCAGGATGAGTACGACACCAATGAGGAGCAGGAATATATCGAGTTAGGTCCGAATGCCTACCGCGTGGATGCCGGTATTAACCTGACCGATTTTAATGATCTGCTGGATGTCGAACTCCCGACCGAAACCAGTGATACCCTCGGTGGATTCTTATTTGCCGAATTTGGACGTGTGCCGGAAATCGGGGAAACACTCGAATACGCCAATCTGACGCTGCGGGTGGAATCGCTCGTGCGTCATCGCATCCGTAGTGTTTATGTGACTCGCAGGGTAGTAGAGGCCGCCTCGTCGGTAGCCGGCAGCAGCCAGATGTCCGTACAGGCACAAACCGCTTCGGACTAAGGCTCAGTCTTCCGCACCCAGTAGATAGGCGATTTCTTCTATGATGGCTGCTATCAGCGCGTAGGTAACGGTGACAACCGCCGATGGCAGCAGCAGCCCTAGCAATCCAAATGCCCGGCTGAACAATA
>JBBSBS010000621.1:0-3351 GCA_038251045.1 Aggregatilineales bacterium
AAATCGTTTCAATCCCCCGTAGGGGTAAAGCTCTGCACTGACATGGATGAACGAATGTTTTGGAAATCCTACCCTGATGTTGGTTTCAATCCCCCGTAGGGGTAAAGCTCTGCACTGACCCTCGTTTGCCCTACGCATCTATACTACTCAAAATCGCGTCTGGACGCAAGTTTTTCACACCTGTACAAACGCTCGCGGGCAGGTCACTTACGATTCACTTTTCGGTGATGTTTGTCTTTTCCTAGATCGGGAAAACCCACTTAAAAATAGGTCACTTCTCTTCTTCGCGCTTCTGGACACGTCAAAATCGCTGTTTGCGGCTTCGGGGCAAATTCACATAGCGGATACTCTTACTGAAAATGCCTAAACGAATGAGAATCAAAAATAGGTTGCAGTCTACGGAGATCGACAAGCTAAATCGTCAATTGTCGTTCTGCTTGTGCGATGTAAACTGGACTGACAAATCACTCAGTCATCCCAAATCGAGCCATAATTTCAGCGTTTACCGTACCGGCATCACGACCATGGATTTCCCGGGACTGGGTACGGATAGCGTCTGCTTGAACACGATTGGGTTGGCGTAAGTCGGGAAGGGTATGCATTGTGAATGGCGGTGTAATGCCACCATCTATTGTAAGTTTGACACAAGCCGTGTAACGTGGAACGCCAATGAGATCATCCGCGTTGAAGACAGGATACATTTCTGGCGCAAGCGCAAGCGCGTCCTGAATCCCCAGATTGAAACTGATAATAGATCCTACATTGCCAAAAACAGCTTCACGAAGCGCTGGCGAAAGCTGCGTTAAGTATTGATTAGCAGCGATAACCGACACACCATATTTGCGGCCTTCGCTGAGGATGGTCGCGAACAGAGGCGTGGCAAAGTTTTGAAACTCATCCACATACAGCATAAAGTTGGGCCGTCGGTCAATTGATACATCCGCACGACTGAGCGCCGTCAACAGCAAGCGCTGGACGAGAAGTAAGCCGAGGAACTGCGCATTTTCAGGGCCAATCTTGCCTTTTGACAAGTTGACGAGAAGTACCTTGCGCTCATCCATAATGCGACGAAAATCAAGCGAAGTTTTTTGTTGCCCGATGATATTGCGTATGCGCTCATCCCCGACGAAACGGCTGAATTTGCTGACGATATAGTCCAAGATTTCACTCTTGTGATAATCGCTCGTGTTGGCAATTTGGTTTGTCCAATAATTTCGCACCAATGGATCTTTGACCAAAGGGAGTATCTCACGAACATAGTGGGTATCCGTCAAGACACGCACGACCTCAATGAGGGTGCTGCCCTCGCCTGACATCACTGTGAGCATTGCATTACGTACATTGTGCTGAAAACGCGGCCCGACAATACCTGTGTTATGAGGATCGTACATGACCATAAGGAGGCCGATGAACTCGTTCACGATCATGTACTTCTCGGAATCGCTATGCGCCTCTAAAAGGTTCAATCCCATTGGCCTGCCATCATCAGATGGATCAAACAGGATGATGTCGTCTTTTCTGTGACTTGGGATGCGATCAAGGATTTCTTCCACCAGATCACCGTGTGGATCGACGACGCAAACACCCTGTCCAGCCTCGATATCTTGAAGGGCACTATTTTTCAGAAGCGTACTCTTTCCGGTTCCAGTTTTGCCGACGACATATAAATGTCGACGACGATCACTCATGTCTTGTCGGATGCGAACAGGGCGTCCGCCAACCTGCGCTACACTTTGACCTAATAGCGTCCCATGAGCCGGTAAATTGGGCGGGGGAGGCATAGGGCGGACGTGCAGAGTCTGTAAACCGGGAACCCCTTGACCACCGGGGACGGGGAGGCGGAAAGCTAAGGCGGCTTCCGTTTCAGTGACCAGATGGCGTAAGCGGACTCCACTTTCCGGAGCGCAGCTTGGAATCCAATTCTCTACGTCGATGGTAGCCAAATTGCGTTGTGCGGAGGCGATTTCGACAGCGGATGCTGCCGGGACAATCTCGTATCCGCCGTACAACACGCCATCGGACGAGCGGGCTGATCCAAACAGCGTGGACGCAATTTGTCCGGCAAAAAGTGAATTACCCTCGCTGGCAGTAGCTACATTCACGCCCAGCACATACGCATTGTCCATCAGACTATTCAGAAACTGTCGGTTAATTTGCGCCATTTCCATTCGTGGAGCCATATTCCACCACTGCGAGATGGGGTCATTTGCGCTCAATCCGTCATCATTTACCGGAACGGCTAATGGATTAAAGCTGTCGCCGGACATCGCGTGATCTAGCATATGCGATTCCCATGACATCAGCGACGTGGGTAATAGATGAATACTAAGCATGGTCGGCGCAGGCTGACGTTGCAACGTCAAACACAGGTTATGAAGATCCAGTGTTCGCAGCGTAAATGGATAGACCGTATAGGCTCTATTCACCTCGCCCTGAACTGCTTCCCGGCGCAGAATCTCGGCTCGAAAATCTGCTTCGAAAGGCACCAGCAGGTTGGCTAATTCGGCTTCATCTGCGACTGACTGATAAAGATAGGCACTGTCAGCACCGGGCAGTGTAGGCGTGATGGTTTGCCAGATTTGAAGCGCACGCTTCCGGCAGGTTGCAGCATCTTTGCCTGTAACTCGACTGATGAATGCCATCTTGATACGTCGGTGGTCGATTACCGGCGATGTCGGCAAGACAATCATGCGCAGTGCAAAAATCGGATCGCCCACCGTTTGCCGCAACTGACCCAACAACTCGACAAACCGGTAGCTTGAACTCAGAAACTGTTCAGCCCAATTTTTATCCCCGCTATTCCATGCGTGGCCTGCTTGATTGACCTGCACCGCAAAATAACCGTGACAAGTTTCATCTGTCACCCGAATCGGTTGCAGTGTGTCGTGCATGACGAGCTGCTGCACCGGCTGAATTAACACTGCCGGTTCGCCCCGCATCATACGTCCTAATCGGGCACTGACAGCCTCAACATCAACCCCCACCACGGCATCTAACATCGTTAGCGCAGCATCAAATTCGCCTTGCTGCTCCATCGCTGCAACTGCGCCTAACCGCGCTCGATCACA
This sequence comes from Aggregatilineales bacterium, assembly GCA_038251045.1. Taxonomy (GTDB): domain Bacteria; phylum Chloroflexota; class Anaerolineae; order Aggregatilineales; family Phototrophicaceae; genus CFX2. The sequence continues at coordinate 3,069 of JBBSBS010000621.1, forward strand.
AAACGCTTCGGATACATGCGCCGCCAACGTCTGATGAAAGTCGTGCAGGGCCGCGAGGTCTTGTTCGGCTGCCAGATGCGCTTCGCCGCGAATCAGGTGTGCCCAACCATCATTCGGTCTAACGACCAACGCCTGATTACAGAGGTCGATGGCCTCGTTGGATCGTCCTGCCGCGATAGCTGTTTCTGCTGCCGCCAGCCATACCGAAAATTGATTGTCAGACTCGGCTTCGATCTTCCAACTTCGCGGACGGGACTCCTTGTCGGAAAAATCATCTGTCGAA
>JBBSBS010000622.1:0-3351 GCA_038251045.1 Aggregatilineales bacterium
CTTGCATCTCCAGAATTGTTTGGGGATGACATGCCGTTTTGGGGTGTGGATGTTGAGGCGGTTACTCATGCTTTGGTTGATGTTCATCTATGGTGGCGCGTCGATCATTCTCCCGCGAAGAGTTACTCGATTGGGCTGCATCTGCTAGACTCAGCTGGAAATATTGTGACTCAGGTGGACGGTCCAATTCATCATTATGGCGGTGAGATCGTGGATACTACGGCAATGCAGGCTGACCGAATATATATTGATTATCGTAATTTGGCGTTGCCGACAACGATTACGCCCGGTACATATCAATTGGCGTTGGTTATATACGATTGGCAAACTAATCAACGTCTGACATTATCGGATGGATCAGATCGGTTGATACTGCGTTCCATTACTGTGCCGTAATCCGTTTCGTGAGGGTATACCAACCGGATAAATTGGGTAAAAGAGGCTGAAAAGTCGACGAAAGTACAGCCTTTAATGTCAAAATTGGCATTATATCGTTTATAACACCTGTGCTAGGATAGGAAAGCGCTGTAAACAGAATCATATCCGCTTCGCGCCAAAATCCAAACTCTACATTAAAAACTCGCCTCACTTGTAGTCAATGAGAAATCGTGTCCATTATGTCTGCTGAATTTATTGCCCACGTCCCTTTCAAGACTAACCATACTAACGCGTTTCGTTTTATTCTGTCCCATATCATCCGGCATCCGGTGGTAGGGATCCTGATGATAATAGGGGCATTTAGCAATGCTGCGCTTGCGGCGGCTGTGCCTTACTTTATTGGTGTTGCCTTTAATGCTGTGATTGCGGGGGATCAAGGGGATGTGGTTCTGAATGCCACAATCGGCGTGATTCTGTCGCAGACCTTGCGCGGCGCCCTGCAACTGATGCGCAATCTGTGTGCCGAGACTTTCTCGCAGCGTATCGAACGCGACGTTCGCGATGAGCTTTATGCCAGTTTGCTAGGTAAAAGCATGGCTTTCCATGACATGCAGTCGGTCGGCGAAATCATGGCGCGGGTTACGAATGATGTCCGCGAAATGAATCTCATGATGAATCCCGGCATGAATCTAATTATCGGTTCGGGCTTCTTTTTGATTGTGCCTTTAATTACCGCACCGACTATTTACCCGCCGTTGATTTTGTTACCTGCGATTTTTCTAGTGCTTTATTTTATTGCCCAGTATCGTTTTGTACGGACTCTCAACCCGATTGCACAACGGGTGCGATCTACATTTGGCGATATGAACTCGCGTCTAGCGGAAACACTTGACGGGTTACAGGTTGTTAAGGGTGCGGCACGAGAGCAACAGGAAATTGACAAGTTTGACAATCTGGTTCAGCAGGTACGGGGATATTTTGTCAAGCAAGGTTACATTGAAGCCCGCTATATTTCGTTTCTGTTGTTATCCATACTGACTATCGGCGGGCTCATTCACGCGATTTATCTGTTTGAGTTGGGGCTTATCAACGAAGGTAAGATTGTCGCCTTTTTGGGTTTACTTTTTCTATATCAGTTTCCAGTCTATTCTTCGCTGCGGTCGCTTTCGCAGGTTGCACTTGGTTATGCCGGTGCCAAACGAATCCTCAATATTATTAATGTTCAAACGGATCTTGATCAAAATGAAGCTGGTCACGAAGCCCGGATTCAAGGGCGTATCGTCTTTGAAAATGTGAGTTTTGGATACACCGACAGTAACCAATCGCTGCACGATATTTCGTTTAGTGTCGAACCCGGTCAAACGGTTGCTATCGTGGGTCAAACTGGTTCAGGGAAAAGTACGATCACCAAACTGCTGAACCGCAGTTACGATGTGGATACTGGTCGGGTATTGGTAGACGGCGTTGATGTGCGCGACTGGAATCTGGCATCGCTGCGATCACAGATCAGCATCATTGAACAAGATATTTTCCTCTTTAGTCGCTCAGTGGCGGATAACATCCGCTTTGGAAAGCAATCGGCTACACAAGAAGAAGTCGAAATTGTTGCCCAAAAGGCACAGGCGCACGAATTCGTTTCGGGCTTCCCAGAAGGATATAAAACGGTTGTTGGTCAACGCGGTGTGACCCTCAGTGGAGGCCAACGCCAGCGGATTGCGATTGCACGCGCTTTTCTGACGGATCCACCGATTCTTATTCTTGATGATAGTACGAGTGCCATTGACAGCGCGACTGAAGACCGCATCCAGCAAGCAATCTGGACGGCATCGGAAGGTCGGACGACAATACTCATTACACACCGATTATCTCAAATTCGGTGGGCAGACCATATTGTTGTGCTTCGTCAGGGTAGGGTCGTGGCACAAGGTAAACATGAGGATTTGCTCGAATCTTCGGACTCTTATCGTCGTATCTTTTCACGCTACGAAGAGACACAACCGCAGTTGAACAACGCACGAGGCTAATATGGGCTTTTTTAATTCACTGAGTCAAGATTCATACGATCGTCTATACACAGATCGTTACTTACTACAACGCATTGGCAGCTACTTTGCCAATGAGAAGCGTACTTTGTGGACAATCGGTGGGATGCTGGTTTTTTATTCCATCCTTGGCTCAGTCTTTCCAGTTTTAATCGCATCATCAATTGATTTACTGAGCAGTGATGAAAATCGTAATCGTCTAGTGCTTTTGCTGGGTGCATTATTCATCGCATCGATCACTGACTATTTGATGAATTGGTGGCGCGGGCGCATGATTACCCGTCTGATTGGGGATGGCATTAGCCAGATGCGCAGCGATGCTTTCGCAGCGGCGGTTAACCGTGACCTCGGTTTTTATGACGATAATAAGTCGGGCAAAATCGTCAGCCGTATCACCAGCGATACACAGGAATTCGGAAATATCCTCGTCATTTTTACTGATATTTTTGTGCAGATTGTGCAGATTGTGATTCTGGCTGTCATATTGGTTAGCCGATCTAAAGAATTGTCAGTTTTAGTGCTGTTGTGGCTGCCAGTTTTCGTTGGGGTGTCGTTGGTGTTTCGGCATTTGTCGCGCGTTGTGGGGCGGCAGGGTTCGCGGGCGATGGCCGCAGTCAACGATAATATTCAGGAAAGTGTATCCGGAATTAGTATTGCCAAGAATTTCCGGCGCGAGAACCTGATTTATGATGAGTTTGTAGCGGTTAATAACCAATCTTATTCGATCAACCTCAGGCGTGGTTTCGTGCTGGCATTGATCTTCCCGGTGTTGAATGTTTTTTCCGGTTTCGGCACTGCTTCTATCATCTATTTTGGTGGTTTAGCGGCTGTCGGTGGCGCCATCAATGTCGGTTCGTGGTATTTGTTTATTCAGAGCGTTGATCGTTTCTGGTTTCCGATCATCAACCTCGCCAGCTTCTGGGGGCAATTA
>JBBSBS010000623.1:0-3334 GCA_038251045.1 Aggregatilineales bacterium
AACTGATCGCAGACCACCCGCTGCACCTCGGCAAAACTTACCGCACATACCTCACATTGGGTTTGGGTGATGACCACATCCGGCGCGAGTCGTTCCAGCATCTCCGCATCAATCGTGTAAACCGATGTTGCCTCTTGCAGTACCGCCTTGACCCGTTCATCAACTTCTAGGCTGCTGCCATGTGGATCGAAACGCGGCGCGGTCAAGACCGGCAGCCGTTCAATCCCCTGTGGGTAATCACACTCGTGTGACCGCCCGACCAGATCAGCCTCCAACCCTAACGCGCATACAATCTCGGTGCTGCTCGGTAACAACGACACAATCCGCATAACGCCTCCTCCTCACGCGCCCCTATTCGCCTTATTTTTCGCGTAGGGGAGGGTCTCAGACCCTCCCGTATTGCCTTACTTCCCCAACTTACCGTAAAAATACAGCGTGTAATCCGGCAGCAAATCGGGATGGAAAATCTTCACCAGATCGCTCAGAATCACATCGGGATTGGCATACCCGCCCTCATAATACTCACTGCCGAAATTGGCATTCACCCGCCCGTTGTTGGTGTAAATCTCACCACTTTTGAACGCCGCGAACTCATCCAACCGTTCGTCCAATCCCAGCAGTTCACTCGCCGTAGTTTGATAAATATTCACCCAATAATCAGCATCACCCGCTTTGTCCAGCACTTCTTCCAGACTCAACGAAATGCTGCCCGTGGTCTCGTCATCTGCCCACAGATAATCCGCGCCTGCGTCCCGAATCAGCGTTGCCACATAACTTGCGCCACCCGGCATATACCACGTCCCGCCAAACGGCGTGTTGGCGAACACCGTCGGTTGCGAATCGGCACTCTTGGCTAATGTTGCCACCTGTTCATAACGGTCATTCACTTCGGCAAAACTTTTTTGTGCCAACCCTTCGGTATTAAAAAACATGCTGATGAATTTGCCCCATTCCGCTACACCAAGCGGAGTCGCATCCAGAAAATCCGAGTCGATCACTACCGTCAATCCCGCCTGCTGCATAGCAGGGTACGCCGTGTCATCATTGTTGAAGCGCTGCGCCAGCACCAACTCCGGTTGGAGTTCAATCATCTTTTCGACGTTAACACCCGTGCTGCCGCCACCGCCGCCGACTTCCACAATCGTGCCATCCGCCACACTCTGAATGACAGCCTTGTTGCTGGTATAAAGTGCCGTATCAACCGCCACCACCTTATCCAACAAATTCTGCGTCGTCAGATGCGGCAGAAACGATGTGGACATCGAAACCACACTCTTAACTGGCACTTCAATCATATTGGTCATATCGGTCATTTCCGGCGCGGTTGTGCCGCACTGCACCAGTACATACACCAGCGGCGCTTCAGCCCCTTGCCACGGTGTTGTGACGGTCACAATCTTATAATTGTTGTGGTATTCCACCGTGAAGCCCGACGCGGCCTCGACAGTTACTTTTTCGGGGAAATAATCGGTTTGCTCGTCATATGCCGTGACGCATTCTGTCGTTAAATTAGTGGTCGGTGCTTGGGCTGCAACTGGCAGCACCACACCAACGATAACGAACACAGCAAACACGATAAACAATAAACGGGATTTCATGGGCGCTCCTCCTCGAAGCATAAATAGAATGATGTTCGAGTGCCGCGCTTCATGTTTTGGGGGAGAGTCAGTGTCTTCTGTGTATCGCCCGCGACCTGCGTGTTGTCCCTAGGAACAAAAAACCCGCTGGTCAGCGGGGAGCATGTATGGACATCGTCCATGCCCGACCCCCCTTTGCCACGAAGGTGGTACTCGAGTGAGCGATGAAGGCGGGTAATCGGGCTTGGCAGTTGTTAGCGAATGTTACGTACACCCCATCTTCTTTGCTCCCTCCACAGTATACGGGGGAGGGTTGGGGTGGGGGTTATTGACTAACAACTATCTTACCGTTGCGGGACAGCGCTGGACTTGAACCAGCTTCCCCCAGTTATGCGCCGCGCATCCGGGCGGTGGGCGCACCTTCATCCAGTGAATACTGCCCATACGATAGCACCCCGCATAGCGCCTTGTCAATGGATTGCATCCGCCGTTTCAACTGCCCGCGCACCTGCGATCCGGCGTGAGGTAGCGTGATATTATGCGTGGTCGTTATGTGGTAAACTCGACTGAATTGATAAATCGACGAGTATCCAACGATGGTTGATTACACCAATATCATCACCCTTGAACCCGGCAAGCGAAACGGCAAACCCTGTATTCGAGGGTTGCGGATCACAGTCTACGATGTATTGTCCTACTTGGCGGCTGGGATGTCTCACGACGAAATCTTGTCTGACTTTCCGTCATTGACTCACGATGATATTCTGGCTTGTCTCGGTTATGCGGCGGAGCGCGAACGTCATACCGTCATCGCCCAATCATGAAACTGCTGCTGGATAATAATCTCTCGCTCAAAATAGGTGCACAATTAGTGGATTTGTATCCTGATTCCAGCCATGTTGCTACACTTGGATTGGATACCTCATCTGATGCCGAAGTTTGGGCGGGTGCACGGCAAGCGGGTTACTGTTTGGTCAGCAAGGACTCGGATTTTAATGAATTGCTGGTCGCCAGAGGTTTCCCTCCTAAAGTGATTTGGATTCGCCTCGGTAACTGTACCAGCCCCGCGATTACTGTATTGCTCAGAAATCAATACGAAACCATCATTGATTTTGCGAATGATCCTGCTGTTGGGTTGTTAGCGCTACAGTGAGTTATCCCTTCACTCTCATTTGCGCCTGATGATACCCCCTGCAATAATATACAGAATTGCTCTATTCACTGGATTAGCCATTCCTATGTCACGTATTTTTATCAGTTACGCTCGTTCTGATGTTGACTTTGCCCGCAAACTCGCCCGCTCTCTATCCGAAATGGGCGCGGATATTTGGATTGATGTCAACGATATTCCCGCTGGATTGAAGTGGAGCAGCGCCATCCAGCAGGGTTTGAATGTTTGTCAGGTCATGCTGCTTATCATCTCGCCCGACTCGATGGCCTCTAATAATGTCGAAGACGAATGGCAGTACTACCTCGATAAAAAGAAACCCGTTATCCCGCTTTGGTATCTTCCTGCGGACAAGCACTTCCAAATCAGCCGCTTGCAGCATGTCGATTTCCATGCCATTTCTTACCACCTCGCCTTTGATCGTCTGCTTCGTGAACTGAATCTCAAAGGCATCTCAACCCAACTCCCAACCACCGAACCCGCCCCCGGCACCCGCATGACTGACGACAAAGGCGTGGAAATGGTCTATGTTCCCGCTGGTAAATTCATGATGGGTTCGAACGAAATAGCAGATGAACAACCGATTCAT
>JBBSBS010000624.1:0-3317 GCA_038251045.1 Aggregatilineales bacterium
AATAGGTCACTCACCCTCCATCCATAATCGATAACCTGCCCCCCCAAGCATGGGGTTGGGGTAGCTTTGTCCGGCGCTTTGTTGCAGGGGTAATTTCCCCAGACTTTGATATTCAACAGAGTTTATGAAACATTCAGGCTATAAGCTTGCTGTCGTTTTAATTATGTCGCATGACAGCAACTCCGTCTTATGTGACGCTTCACATAAGGCCGAACAGCTGTCGACCAAGTAAATCTCCTGCGCATTGCGGAATAAAAATTCATCGGAGGGCGGGAGCTCGGTGCGGTTTCAACCGGTCGATGCAACAAGTTGATTAAATCGTTTAGCCGGTGTTTCAAGGTTTAGCGTCTTCCTTGGGCGTTCATTTAGCTCCCCCGCGGCCAAGGATTCAGCTTGATCCCTAGCGTCTATAGGCCTTCGGCCTATGCATTTACTCTGCGTCCTCCGATTCAGCCATGTCACCTCAGCCGGTCCTGCCGAAATGACGCTCAGTCGATGGTATCTTCAGGCTAAAATCCAGTTTGTCGTTTCCTGAGTCCCTACTTCCCCAAATATGTTTGATACCCCCCATATTACGGCTGCATTGAGTCCTGACTTGTTGCGTTTCCTGCAAGTTTTTTTCATTACCTTGCTGGCGCATTTTATTGAGCGACAGTTTCTGAATCATGCCGAGAAGCTGGCCGCACGTACAGACAATATTCTGGATGATGCGCTGATCGCGGCGGCGCGCGGGCCTTTGCCGGTGCTGATCTGGGTGACCGGTATAGTTTTGGCGTTGCGCTTGATCGATTTGCCGGTGGTTGCACCGCTGGTTGAGCATCTTCCGCAGTTGCAGAAATTTTGTACGGTGGTGATCATTAGTTGGTTCTGTTTCCGGCTGATTCATCAATATGCGGACGTCTATGTTGCTGCTTATACCCGGCAACAGCTCATTGTGGATCAAACCATGGTGGATGGACTGAGCAAGCTCGCGCGCATCACGGTGGCGATCATCAGTGCGCTGGTGGGTATGCAGACGCTGGGTTACAATATTTCCAGTCTGATTGCCTTTGGCGGGGTGGGGGGGCTGGCGGTGGGTCTGGCTGCGCGGGATTGGGTGGCCAATCTGATCGGCGGTCTGGCGGTGCATATCAGTCGGCCATTCAGTGTGGGTGAAAGCATACGTTCGCCGGATCGACAGATCGAGGGAAAGGTCGAGATGATCAGTTGGCTACAGACCCGGCTGCGCACGCCGAACATGAGCGTGATTTATGTCCCTAATTCCCTGTTTACCACCGTCGTGCTGGAAAACCCGTCGCGCATTACCAATCGTCGCATCGATCTGGTCATCGGACTGCGCCATCAGGACGTCGACAGGGTGGATGCCATCGTGGTAGAGGTCAGGAAAATGCTACTCGACAATGCCGAAGTTGATCAGGATAAAGCCATTGTGGTGGCGTTTGATGACTTTACCGAAACCTCACTCAAGCTGATTGTTCGTGCCTACACATGCACGACCGATCTGGGCAGTTTTCATGCGATCAAACAGGCCACTTTGATCGGTATCGCAACCATCGTACGGCATCATGGCGCGGAAATAATCAAACCGGCACAGGTCTAGTGTAGTGCTTCATTCCTTTTGGAACTTATATCCGCCCCCTGTAGGTCGGGTTAAAACCCGACCTACAATGCCGCGCTGTTTGACGGAATATAAGCTATCAACTGCAAGGAACTACACTCGCACGTTATCCCAGGTGAAATAAAATCGGTGCGCGCTTGCGGGTGCCGATCTGAGATGCGGCGTGGGCGTGTTGCCGGTGCGGGCAAGCGTTACGGCTCTAACCTGCGCATTTTCTTGTCGTAGAATATTTCGAGTTCAGATTCCGCATCGTCAAGCCTGCTCCAGCGCGTTGATTGAGCAGTCCTAGCGCATGAGCAGTAGCAAACAGGCAATGCCGGAAAGGATCACGCCACCCGTCAGCCACAACATGCGCACCCGGTTCAACTCGATGTGGCGTATCAGTTGCGTGTTCTGCTCCGCCAGTGACTTGATCAACTCGGAAGACACCAGCATCTGCTCGTGCAGCTCGGTTGCCGTCGCCTCGACCGCAACGAGCCGGATCTGAATCTCAGCGACGGAGAGTGACTCGGGCGCAGCGGTGCTTTGTCCCCCGGATAGTTCCACCTCACCCGAGGACGGCTTCTTGCCTAACGTGCTCCACAACTTCTTCGCGCCCTCGGCTACCTTGGGCGCATTCTTGATGACCTCAGTCCAGGGGGCGCTTTGCAGTACGACTAGCCATGGGATGGGCATGTTGAATCCTTTGAAAGAAAGTGATGCACTAACGATTAGTCAATCACGGACGGCCACTTGTTACGTATGAGCTTAAAAAGCTTTTTCGAAGCTGATCCTCATGGCACTACTTTAACCCAGATAATTCATTAGGCAGCTCATTCCCGCGCAGGCGGAAATGACCTGCTATTTTGCGCATGTTTTATCGAGTTTAGTGGAATGGCTAGTAGTTTCATCAATGACGGTTTTTTTGCTTATGGACAATTGGGGTTTAAGCGGTTTGCTGAATAAATTCCCTCCCCTTCAAAGGGAAGGAGCCTGTCTCGTACCATACGCAAGAGTTTTATGCTTAAGGTAGTGCCATGAGAAGCTGATCCCTTTCGCTACTTTTGTAACCACAGGATCATGCCGCCCAATGCGGCCAACAGTACCGCCCACATTACGATGGATATGCGCGTAGCTTTCACGGCCCGATCTTTCTCCCACCAGGTTGCAGGGCGTATGCCCTGCAGCAGAAATGTCCCGACTCCGGCGAGGTTCACGCAGATCAGGTTCATCAGAAACAGCGCTAATGCGCCCATGGCAAATGCCGGATGTCCGCCGCCGAGTAGCAGCCCGAACGCCACCAACGGTGGCAAAAGTGCAACCGCCACCATCACTCCGATCAGTATCGCCGACACTCCCGTGGTGAATGCCAGCGCACCCGCCGCGCCCGAAGCTAAAGCCACCACGATGTTGCCCATTCCCACCCCGACGCGTGTCGAAATTTCCGGCGAGGCAGGATCGATCTGCAGGATCACCCCGAGTATCACCGACAACACCATCGCGATTCCTATCCCAGCCAATGCTGTCAGTGAGGCACGGCGCAGCAAGATCAGATCGCCCAACGTCGTGGCGAGCGCCAACGCCATGTTCGGCCCGAGCAGGGGGGCAATCACCATTGCGCCGATAATGATGGCCACGCTGTTGTAACTAAAGTTTCGGGGTTTAAAATCACCGATTTAAATTATTTAACTTATTGAATAACAAGGTAAATGTGACCCTA
>JBBSBS010000625.1:0-3312 GCA_038251045.1 Aggregatilineales bacterium
AATTTCATGATGCAGAGGATCGCGATTGTGAACTGCGAGTCATCAATTTGTCTGATTTGGTTCATGTTGAATCCTAATCCCTTTTTAGTTATTATTCAAATGGATGATTATTATGGAATTCATAGGGTTTCCCAATAAATCAAATACTTGATCTTCATAGACTTCGCATTTTTGTGTTTGTAACCCGTCTTGGGAGCTTCACCCGTGCTGCTGCCATGCTCCACATGACACAACCGACAATCAGCCAACAAATTGCGGCCTTAGAAGAGTCGATGGGTGTACAACTTATTGACCGCGACACCCGAAATATGCGTCTCACGGCATCCGGCGAGATACTGTTCGACTATGGGGAACGTTTATTAAAGCTCGCCGAAGAAACAGTTGCTACCGTTCGGAACGAGGCTGGACTGACTAAACAACTTCTCAAACTCGGTGTTGGTCATACACTGGCTACTTACGTTCTGCCCGATGTTTTAAGTCGCTACCGACTCTATTACAGTGATTATCGTGTCCGTTTGGTTGTTGGAAATACCAGCGGACTCCTATTGAAACTGAATGCGGGCGAAATTGATATTGCTTTGGTGGGTTCTCCTGCGGAACACCCCGATATTGTGACGACACCTTTTATGCAAGATCAATTGGTGGTGATTGTTAGCCCCCAAGATGACTGGGCGCATTATAAAAGCGTTACCTTAGAGAATATCGCCAAGCGGGTGCTGCTGACACGCGAACCGGGTTCAGCACTTTATACGACCGTAACACGCCTTTTCGGTGAAGATCGTCTTTCGAGCGTTGAAACCATTTTGCTCGGTGAAAATGAAGCGATCAAGCGCAGTGTAGAATTGGGTTTGGGTGTAGCACTTATACAGAAAATCGCCATCAAGCGCGAGGTTGAGCAGAGTACACTCCGTTCTATCACCTTGTCGGGCGCTGATGACGCTCGTACCTATTTGATAGCCTTACGTAAGCGTTACGTCCCGAATGATGCGGTAACAGCCTTTATGGATTTGCAACCATTTCAAAGTAGTTGATTCCAGATTTGAGCCGTCCTTTAATCGGATAGGTCGGAATTTGTTGAGTCGAAAGGATTTGCATGATGAAAAATGATAACAGCACGCTTAATCTTCTCCGTCGACTGCAAGAACAAAATGAATCGGACGAGCCAGTGGATGTTGCCCAAATCACCGCGAAGACATTTACACTTCAACCTGACCCACATGTAGAACGGGGGCAGGGCTTTGTGAATGTCATGGTCTATCCACAGGATCCATTTGTAAGTGAACCGGAAGTTCGGCAAATGACCGCCAGCTATATTAACCCCGGACTGGTGAATGATCGTTTTCAACTGCGCGACCATTCGACAATACCGGCCAAAGCTGATGAACAGGGCAACTATATGTTTTGGCCCGGTCAACCAGAGTTCGATCAGATAAATGCTTTTTACTATGCTACCTTCACCTTGCGCATGTACGAGCACTATGCACAGCGTGCGTTACCGTGGTCGTTTCCACAGGAACGAATTTTGATTGATCCTCATGCCGGTATCGGTGGCAATGCTTATTACAGCGAACTTGACACATTACTCGGTTTCAATGGCTTTCAAGATGATAATGACTTCATCCAATCATCCCAAAGTGCCGATATTGTCAGCCATGAAACTGCCCACGCTATTCTGGACGGAATGAGAGATTTATATAACGAGTCTTTTGGTCTGGGTTCAAATGCGTTTCACGAGAGCTTTGGCGACATGACTGCTGTATTAGTCGCCCTGCATGATGATTCGTTGATTAAACGATTGCTAGATTGGACGGATGGAAACCTCCGTATTGATAACTTCATCTCGACTATTGCTGAACAAGTTACCAATCGTTTACAAGTGCGTGGTGATAGTATGCCGGCGCGAAGCGTATATCTACGCAATGCCCTCAATAAATTTACGGATATACCATTTGATGACTTGCCAATTACTCCAATTGATCCCGATGTAGAGCTTTCGCGGGAAAAGCATAATTATTCACGTTTATTTACTGGTGCGTTTTATGACATTCTTGTCGCTGTTTACGAACAGCTTCGCAAATCTCCATCTGATCGTATCGCTATACATCGCACGCGGGACATTGTCGGTAATCTGTTGGTCACAGCAGTTGAGATTGGCCCCATTTGTGAGTTGACCTTTGCAGATATGGCGCGGGCTTTCCTTGCTGCCGATAATATGCTTCATGACGGGGCATACACCGCAATACTTATTGAAGTATTTGATCGGCGCAAAATTCTTTCATCAGCTACTGCTCACGATTACTGTACTAGTTTGAATAATTTGCCGGTACTTAATGCGCCAATGGATATTGGTTCGCCACAAATGGCCTCCCGTTACTTATCTGAACAGATATTGCCTACATTAAAACCATCGCCCGATTTGGTTTTTAGTCCTGTGGCTGCTTACCGAAATGCAGCAGGATACAGTTTCATGACCTACGCGACAACCCGCCGAATTACCCTCACTGGTGATCAATATGCTGCTTATAACGGTTCGCATATTGATGTTTACGGTGGTCTCACTCTGTCATTCGATGATTCAGGTAAGATGCGGAGTATCTGTTTGCGTCCGGTCAATGATGAAGATGTTCGCCAGATCGAAATCATGACAGCCAATCTAATTGCACGTGGACAGGTTGCCCCATTAACTGCGGAAAGTATTCTTCAACTTGCACCACCTACTGCTGCTTTTAAAGTCAGTAATAATTTTTATATTGACTTGCTGCTTAAAAATCCTCTGTTGGTTGATAAACTCCCCGCATTCCTTTCCGATATTCTTGCTTATCTTGCCGCATGGACACGCCGGCAGGATAAACCGTGAGAATTCCCAAAGAAACCGTTGCGCTTTGCGCCACACCAAGTAGACTTATCCATCAGAACTATTGTGGATGCTAGTTGTCTTAAGAAAGAGGAATAAATGGGTCGAACACGAACGCTGGAACGTCGCAAAGAACGTGAACAGCAAAAAAAGCGGCAGCGCCAGCTTACCTTTGCAATCGGCGGTGTCGTGGTTGCGATTATTGCCATTGTCATCGTCTTGCTGATTACGGTTCCTGCTGAAGCACCAATTCCCGTAGGCACGTTGACTCGCTATGAGGGCATTGAACAGAGCTTTACTGATAAGGGATTCCCCGTTTTAGGTAAAGACAATGCCCCGGTAAAAGTAACCGAATATTCCAGTTTTGATTGCAGTCATTGTGCTGAATTTCATGATGGAACGTGGCCCGGCGTGCTGGATCGTATTCGTAGTGGCGCGGTACAGTTCACTTATGTCCC
>JBBSBS010000626.1:0-3285 GCA_038251045.1 Aggregatilineales bacterium
AATGCGCTGTCGATAATTTTGGGTATTGAACCCTCATCGGTCACCGAGTCCATACGCAAAAGCCTGCTTTCCTGAGTTTCATCCGTAACATCTTTCCCTCGTAGTCCAATCGATTAATCAGCTCCACGCCTGCGACTGGTGGCAGGAGCTGTATTTTTCCTAGCTGACCCCCGTTCTCTTGAATGCATCAAATCCAAGTGGTTTGCGCAGTAGGCCTAAATGGCATGTTCAGGTACGGCTTTCCTCATGATTCACAAGAAAAAATCCCGGCACTATCCGCTTCCCGACCGCCATTTTCTATTTCCGAATCTGTAAGTCATCTGTAGGTCCTCAGGTGGCACCCTGCAAGTGAGAAAAATTCCATATCAATAATATTTATAGGGGGCTCAATGGAAAATTACATTGTACGTGTCTACAGACGAGACATTCAGAACACGTGCGGAGTCACGGGCCTTGTTGAGAACGTCGAGAACGAAGAGAAATTGGTTTTTCACAGTCTCGAAGAGCTTTGTTCGATCCTTTCCATAAATCCTGTGAGGGCACAAGGCGAGCAGCGGTTTGAAGCAGTGCGTGTAGTTCCACAGCAGCGAAGTCATACGAAATATTAAGTTTGTATTCAGTCATGAAGCGTGTCGAGGAGTCGGTTGTCGACTTTGCCATATAAGAACAGTGATCCATTAACCATAATTATCAAAAAAAGGACAATTCAGATGAAAAAGATAAAAAGTAGTGCCCTATTAGGTGCGGTGGTATGTCTTGCAGTAAGTGGTTCTGCGTTTGCCAACTCAGTGAGCTACTACCTTGATAAGTCGAACCTGTCCAGCCAGTTCCCGAATAACACGAATTATCTGCAGGTGACGATTGATGATAACGGAAAGAAGGGAAAAATTAACTTCACAGTTACGCCACTTGAACCGTTGACATCGATCGCCGGCTCCCATTTCGGTGTCGACAAATTCGCGTTCATAGCGCCTTTCAGCGGGTTGAGTTTCGTGAAATCAAATAATGACTGGTTATCCGGCTGGTCTTTGAAAAAGGACAAAAAAAACTCTATCTTCGGCAAGTACGACATGCTAGCTAGCGGAAGCGGGAATAATAACAGCAATCCACTGGCCTTCTCTCTGAGGGCAGGCAAACACACGTTGGAAGATTACATAGATGCGCTGACGGATGGACCTGCATTTTTCACCGCACACGTTAGGGGGCTTAGTGCCGGATGCGGAAATTATCAAGGCGAATGGTGTGGTTGTGATACGGTCAAAAGCGGACTCTTCGGCGGGTCTACCCTTGCGTCAACGAGCGCGGTACCGGTGCCTGCCGCTGCGTGGTTGTTCACAAGTGGCCTGATTGGCATGGTGGGCGTGTCGCGTCGTGCTCGTACAAAATTACAAAATACGTGAACTATTCGATTGAGAAATAGCTATCGGATGTAAGGCAGCCGGACTGGCCTCAGTCACTGCAGGAACGATGGTGCGGCGCGCAACGCAGGGCGCCGCGGGCTGCAGAGGCATAGCTGTGACGAATTATTTTCTCCAGAGGAATATAGGGATATCCCGCAAGGCTTAGCGAGAAATTGCGACACGCCAATGCACGTAATGTGGGTAAATCGCTATTGTAGTAACTGAAATGGCAATGTCCATCCGGGGTGTTCTTGAATGTTAGGCAGAGCGAGGGCGTTTATGTTTCTTATACACGTCAAACACCGATAATTACAGTGGCGACCCGTGCTTCAGGCCGTGGGTTTACCCACACGATTTCACGATGACCCATAAAACTATGGCACTTTCTAGGGAGAGAAGGCTATGAATAACAAAACCAATATCCATTTCTTAACGATTTCAGCGATCTTGTTGGCGCTTCCATATACGGCACAGGCGTTGCCACTCTTGCCCGTTCCTCTCACGCTCGGGGATATTTCTGGCAGTTACACTCTTAGCTCATGGGATTACAACTGCCAGTGCTATCAATCAGACTATCAGACCTTTACCGGGCCGATTGCACACTCCAATACACTGCCGCTGGGCCCCGTCATTGGGTCGTTCACGGTCACAACCAGCCCAACACCGACGATAAACGGCACAGCGACTTTAATTGGAGGAGTCGCCAATGTATTTGGAGGGGAGTACCCCTTGCAAGAGGGGGCGTCCATGTATACCGCAATGAATTATTCGTTCGAAATCACGGGGCCCACAGCCACTGCATCCGTGCTGGTCAACGCGCAGGGGGGCATGAGCATTACTTCGTTAATACCGAATACAAATGCTACGGCAGCCGTAACTCTACAAATATACGATGTAAGTAACGGGCCGGCCACTGTGAATGAGATCCATCAAGTCGGACCGTCGTCTGGGTCGTCGGACAGTTTCACGATTGCGCGGGATTATACGTTTTCTACGAATACTCTCTACCATGTGGATATGATGGCTAGCTTATCCGGCGCAGTTTACGGGAGCAACACCTTGTCGCTATCCGCTTTTATCGACCCTAGTTTCACAATCGATGGTCCCAATGCGGGAGACTACGGCATCTTTTTCTCGGATGGCTTTGGCCCCTCCCCTGTGCCTATTCCAGCTGCTCTCCCTCTCTTTACCACTGGGCTCGGCGCTTTGGGCCTGCTTGGCTGGCGCAGGAAGCAGAAATCTGCGGCGCTCACTGCCTGATCGTTAGCAACAACGTTTAGACGACAAAGCCCCGGCGTAAATGTCGGGGTTTTTCTTTCGGTAATGCTGCACCGCATGAGTCCGCTTATGGCCCATCGCTACCGAATTTGGCAAAATTCCGCAACTGTGCATGGGTGTGGATAAGGCGCTATCGCGGTCACTCTGATGGCATGTTCAATCCGCGGTAGTCTTGAAAGTTTGGCAGGCTGCGCCTGAAGATGCGTGGCAACCCGAGGGTTTGCATCAGAACGACGGTGAGTCCGGCTTAAACTCAGTTCTTCGCTGCCAGCCCCAGATTGACGATACGCTGAATGAATTGTTCGTAGCTGACGCCGGCTCTCTCCGCCGATCGCGATGCTTCTTCATAGCTGGCGATGCCGGGATTCGGGTTCGCCTCCAGAACGAAGAGTGTTCCGTCAGGACGCAGTCGCAAATCGATCCTAATGTATCCATTGAGATCCAGTACACGGCAGATACGCCGGCAGGTCTTGACGATGGTTTCCGGCATCTTGTCCGGCAGGTTGCGTGCAAACTGGAAATTGATACCCCAGCGTTCGCGGTAATCACCATCCCATTTTACTTTGTATGTGGCCATGCGTGGTGCACCGACCTCGACCTGATCGAA
>JBBSBS010000627.1:0-3279 GCA_038251045.1 Aggregatilineales bacterium
CTGTGCGCCCATCAAACCATCCACATAGCCAAACGCTGTGAAAAGATGATCGAGGAAAATTTGCGCCTCGCCCTTTTCATCGCCCTTGCCGTATTGCTGCCACCAATTGATGAAGTCGTTGAGTTGTTTTTCGCGGGTCAACGGTTTTCTAACCTTCTATAAATGTTTACAGACCACGGCCTCCCTCAAAATGGTTGGAGAACACGTGGCTTAAGAGTTACATTTTGGTAACCCTTTACTCGAATAAGTGTGCTATGCTTTGAGTCTATCTGAAACCCGCAGAAATGCAATTTTGTATGCATAAGTTTTACGTAGTAGGTAAGTTGGAATATTTATGTACAGCCCAATTTGCGTTGGCTCTGAAGCCCTTCTCCCTTGCTTGCGGGGGAGAAGGGTTGGGATGAGGGGGTTCATAAGGATACCCGACTGACAACTCCTCATTGGCAATCTTGGCGGCGGCACACCCCTTGCTAAAATTGCCGTGCCCGCAGCCGAGCAATCCGCCGAATCTGCACTAATTTCGCCAAAACCGCACACTGAAAGTGGCGAAATTGAAGAATTTGCCGAATCAAAAACGGCTTTGCTCCCGTTCAAAAAAACATGCTGTTGTTGATTCTGGAAGTGTATTAAAAGCCCTCTCCCTCGCTGTGCGAAGCCTCCCGTGGGATGCGGGGGAGAGGGTTGGGTGAGGGGGTTAATTACCGGTCTCCAATCTCCTTCTTGACCGTCTCGTAAAGCATCTCAGCCCGCAGTTGTCCCAAACTGTAACACGCGCCACCCATCCGTTCAGCCAGCTTGGAAGCCAACCCTTGATCGAAGGCCACATGCTCCATGTTGATCGTCACCGTCTTAATGTGTTCGCTCTTGAACTGGTCAGCGATCCGGTTGCCCTCTTCCTGCGGGGGCAGCGTCCCCACCGACACATTACCCGCGCCGTCCGTCAGCAGGATCATCAACGGCACAATGTCCGGATGCAAATTCTTTTCCCGTTTGATGGTGTCGTAGGCCAAAATCAACCCCGCCGAAAGGGGCGTTTTCCCGCCCACCGGAATATTCGCTAGCGCCTTAGTCGCCAGTGTCACCGAATTGGTCGGGGGCAAAATCATGCTGGCGCGGTCTTTCTGGAACACGATCAAGCCCACCCGGTCACGCCGTTGGTAAGCATCCGTCAGCAGGGACATAATCGCCCCTTTGGTCGCGTTCATACGCTCCGAAACTGCCATGCTCCACGAGGCATCTACCACGAACAGAATCAGGTTGGCTGTCCGCCGCACACGGATTTTCCGGTACAGATCGCTCTTTTTGAGGGCGTAGGCCATACCACTGGCCTTAAGCTGGTCAGCCCGTCCCTTCTGGAAAGGTGCAGCCGCCCGCAGCGTGGCATCAAACGCGATGTCGTCAGTCTTATTTCCTGCCGGTCGTGCCTGCACATAATGCCCGCGCTTACGGTCGGTGCGCGTGCGCGAACGCCGTCCGGCATGTTTACGGGTCAGTTTATCGAGGTTGGTTTGGAGTTTGCGCGGGGCGAATTGTTCGCCAGCTTCGACCTTCTTGCCCCCGTCCCACCAGTACGCGTCACTGTTATTGAACACGCTCTGGGGGGTCGGGTCAGTCTGACCGAAGTCTGGCTGTTCTTGCTGGCTGTCAGACGCTACTGATTGACTTTTTTTTTGACAGCGTTTTGTTCGTCACTGTCTGTCGTTTCCGTGGCCTCGTCGCCTTCGCCCCATTCGGACGATACCTGCTCCATCTTTTCTTGGAGCGCCGCCGTGCTCATCTGCGCATCGGAGAATGGACCGCGCTTCAAACGGTGGGGCAGCGCCAGTTCGGCTGCCAGCAGAATGTCGCTGTTTTCGAGGTGCGTGCGCTGCATCCACGCCGCATGGGCGCGGGCAGCCTTCAAAATCACCAGATCGGCGCGGTGACCATCAATGTGCAATCCGCTGGTCAGTGTGGCGATTGTGAACAAATCAC
This sequence comes from Aggregatilineales bacterium, assembly GCA_038251045.1. Taxonomy (GTDB): domain Bacteria; phylum Chloroflexota; class Anaerolineae; order Aggregatilineales; family Phototrophicaceae; genus CFX2. The sequence continues at coordinate 1,975 of JBBSBS010000627.1, forward strand.
GCCGTGTATATTCCACATCGTCCACAATTTCACGGGCGACTGCGATTTTATCAGTGATTTTTTGCTCTTCCGGAGCCCAGTCGTTACGGAACTTTTCCGCGTTTTCTTCATAGGAGATGTGCCGCTGGAGGATTTCCATACGCTCGCTCGCGTCAGCAATACCATGCACATCCACTGATAGCGCGAAACGGTCAAGTAGTTGTGGGCGCAGGTCGCCTTCTTCAGGGTTCATCGTGCCGATCAAGATGAAACGCGCCGGATGGCTGAAGCTGATGCCTTCGCGTTCGACCACGTTCACGCCCATTGCCGCCGAGTCGAGCAGCAGGTCAACCACATGGTCATCGAGCAAGTTCACTTCATCCACGTACAGGATGCCGCGATTAGCCATCGCCAGCACACCGGGGTCGAAGTGTCGTTCACCTTTTTGAATGGCTTTTTCGATGTCGAGGGTACCAACCACTCGGTCTTCGGTGGCACTAACCGGCAGATCAACAAAGCGGATTCTGCGCTTCTCGACGGGCAGATTTTCGCCCTTGGCGTGGCGATCCTGCACCATATCCGACCACGTATCAGGACGGTTGGGGTCGTCACCAAACGGCGAGTCCGCGATGACCTCAATTTCTGGCAGGAGGACGGCCAGCGCCCGTGCCGCGGTTGATTTACCCGTGCCGCGTTCGCCACGAATAAGTACGCCGCCAATACGCATGTCAATGGCGTTCAATATAAGGGCGCGTTTCATGCGCTCTTGCCCAACAATTGCGGTAAAGGGGTAAACCGATGGTCGTTTGCTCATGCTCTATGGTTATCCATTTGTGATAGTTGCAACAAACGGATTATACCTAATGAGATCAAGAGGTCAATTGCCAGCGTAGGCCATTTTAGGATAATCCGCCTGCTGCTAACAGTTTATCATCCGAGTTTCCGGCTTCAATCAGTGGGCGCAGTTGGCTGATCATTGCCCGAAAGTGCTTAGTATCACTACCCTTTATAAACATGATGTCGAGGTAGCCCACGTTGGCAGGTAAAGTAATCTTTAGGGTGGTCAGCAATTGGTAACTCTTACTCACAACCTCTGCCAGCTCATCCGCATCATTTAAATCACTTACCGTCGCGCTCAGATAGAAGTCAGTGGTCATGGCTGCGAAATAACTGACGCTGTTATCCGAATTACCCCAGTGTTCGCCGTACGCATCAGCGCGGTTACCATTTACCGCCTTCAACCCCGCCTCGTTGAGTACAGTTTGCACGGCGGTCGCGCTGTCCGGTAAATCCTGATTCGCCCACATTAAAGAACAATTGCTGTTA
>JBBSBS010000628.1:0-3279 GCA_038251045.1 Aggregatilineales bacterium
CACATCATAAAAGGTAGCAATTAACTGGTTGCTCAGGTCATACAAGGCTTCAACGGGCGCGGCAGTCTGCGCCGCTTGTAACTGCGTCACCTGTTCGGATTTCAGCGGTGGTAATAACAGCGTTCGCCCTTTATCCAGCAGCACCCACAATCGGTCATCCACCTGCGCCGTTGTGCCATCCCAGCGCACGCGACGCGGATCAGCAGGCTGCAAAATCGTGATGCGCTCCGGCGGATCATTCACCCGCAGTTCACCCGCTGCCGTGATAGCGCTGCTCCGCTGGCGAAATACTCCGGCGGTAATCCAGCTAATGGTTGAGCGTTCCCATTCGGTATAGGGAATCAGGTAGACCGTATCCGGCTGCGCCACAATCCGGCGGCTGATGTCCAGCGAGGCTTGGTCGCCGCGCCAACTGGTTTCCGGATTCGCATATTGCTGCGGCGGCTGCACCACAAAGTAACGATAAGCATCCCACGCCGACGGCACAGCGATCACCACCACTGCCATACTCAATACCAACTTTTGTGTGACGCTCCCTTGCCCTGAAGGTGCAGCAGAAGGAAGGCGAGCGAACAACCACTCCCATCCATAGGCCAGCCCGATTCCCGCCAGTAGGAACACGAACGTCAGCATATTAATCTGGCGCATGGCATGGGGCTGCGTTGTGGCGCTCGTCAAAATATCCGGCAGCAGCACCAGCGGCATCACAGGCCATAACCACGACGCGGCAATCCGGCGCGGTTGGCGTATCAACACCCACAGCGTCAGCAAAAAACCCACAAAAAACAACGGTGTCAGGATCGGCTGTTCCAACTCGGAGGTATACGGCCCTGATTGCCAGACCATGCCCACCGCCCGGAAATTCCGCACCAATTTAACCCACGCCAATCCCAACGGCCCACCATATTGGCTGGTATCGAACGTCCAGATGAACGCCCCGCTAAACGGACTCGCCGCTTCCGCCCGCCCGAAGAAAGCACGCGGCATCGTCAGATAGGTATACAGATTAGGCGAGACCAGCAGCACCGCCACCACCGCCATGATGACCCAGCCGCGCCAGCGTGTTTTGAACCCTGCCCGATCAAACAGCACATCATGGGCGAACCACACCACCACCGCCAGCGGCAGCACCCGCGCCGCGATATAAATGTATTGAGTCAATGCCAGCGCCGCGCCTGCCAATGCCCAGCACCACCACTTACCCTTCGCCCGCGCCCATGCTGTACAGGCGATCAGCAGCGCCACCACCGTCGGGATAAAAGGCGCGGGTAATCCTAACCGGCTGACATGAATCGCGTGCAAACTAATCGCTGCCGCGAGTGCTGCCAGTAAACCCGCTCGAACCCGCAGCCTTTCGGAAGCATCACTCAGTAGCCAATAGGCCGCCGGATACATCAACCACACACCGAGCACATTCCACAAGGCGCTGGCAAGCCGCGCCGTCGTCTGGCTGATGCCGGTGAACGGTATCGTCAGCCCGATACCATAAATCGACAGCGGTTCCGTCCCATACAACTCGCGGATGTAATAAGGCCACACACCACGGTCAACCCAATCCAGCGCATTGATGCCATACCACGCCACATCACCATCGCTGCCCACCGGCACACGCTCCAAATCCACCACGCGTGGCACAGCCGCCAGCAGCACAATCAGCGCCAGCAAAAACATCGGCTTTTGGATAACTTGTTTCACTTGCTGCAAGTGGATTTCACCTTCTCTATGCTGCCGATCATCCCCGCATTGTGCCTTATATCAACCGACTTGGTAAAGCCTCTGCCTGTTTTGGATTACAGTCGTCCTTTTACGGTTTGCGGTAGAATACGCGTAAAAGCACAAAAGGAGCTTATTTTATGATCCGTCGGTTGCTACTCATCATTCTTTTCAGCCTGTCACTCGTGGGTCTAAAGGTCACAGCCGAGGGTGAATCACCCCAGCGCATTATCGCCTATTTCATCTCGTGGGGCATTTACGCACGCAGCTACATGGTGACCGATGTTCCCGCCGATATGCTCACCCACATCAACTACGCCTTCGCCAATATCAGTGATGCGGGTGAATGTAAGCTGGGTGACGAATGGGCGGATACCCAGATCCCCTATCCCGGCGAAAAAGAAGGGGATGGCTTGCTCGGCAACTTCCACCAATTACAACTGCTTAAAGAGCAAAACCCTAACCTGCAAACCTTGATCTCTATCGGTGGTTGGACGTGGTCAGCCAAATTTTCCGACGTGGCGCTGACCGATGCCTCGCGCCAGAAATTCGCCGCCTCATGCGTGGCCTTCATGAAACAATTCGGCTTCAACGGCCTCGACATCGACTGGGAATATCCGACCGGCGGTGGCAACACCGGCAATATTCACCGCCCCGAAGACCCCGAAAACTTCATCCTGCTGCTGACCGAATTACGCCAACAACTCGACGCGCAGGGCGCAACCGACAACACCCATTACCTGCTGACGATTGCGGCGGGCACTGGCAAGGAAGCCAACAGCCATATCGACTGGGTGAGCGTACAAAATCAGCTCGATTGGATTAACGTCATGGCTTATGATTTTTCCGGCCCGTGGACGGATACGACCGGATTCAACGCCCCATTGTACGCCGCCAAGAACGACTCTGAGCCGGAAAACAATACCGATACCGTCCTGCGTGCCTTTCTGGCAGCCGGTGTACAACCCGACAAGTTAGTGATGGGTGTACCTTTCTACGGGCGCGGTTGGAAAGAAGTGAAGGCCGATGATGCTGGTCGCTTTCAACCTTACGGCGGCATCCCCGGTGGAACTTACGGCGAGGGTGTTTACGAATATGGCGACCTCTCCAAAACGTGGCTGGCGCTCATGGAACGTCATTGGGATGATGTCGCTAAAGTGCCGTGGCTCTACAACACCAAAACCGGCATGATGATTAGTTACGATGACACTGAATCACTCGGCTATAAAGTCGATTACGTCAAAGAAAACAAGCTCGGTGGTGTCATGATCTGGGAGCTTTCGGCAGACAGCGCCGACCACGCCCTGCTCACCGCTGTGCATGACACCCTCATCCCCAGCGAATAACAGGGCAAAGATTTACGAGGGTGTGACATTTGTTGCACCCCGTTAACTTTAAAACAAGCGAATTTTGTTCTCTCCCTTTAATAACACAAAAATAGGTATCCGTGAAAAATTTTGCCGATGAATTAATCGTGTTGGTTGACTCACAAGTGAACATGATTGCAGATCCAGTGGTTCGTTCTGAACTTCAGTCCCATATAGTTATACCCATAATGCAAGAACG
>JBBSBS010000629.1:0-3266 GCA_038251045.1 Aggregatilineales bacterium
ATAAAACCATCGAACAAATTTTGGAACAGGCAAAAACGTATTTCACTAAGCCGTATGAAGAAAAAATTATTGTTGAACAGCAAGAAAAATTGGATTTAACTGCGCAACTTGAGAAGCAAAAAAATGCGCACACTTCGATCGTTAAGAGAGTCATATTTTTGGCTCGATTAGTAGCATTTGTAATAACTTTTGGGATAACAATTCTAATTGTTGTCACCATATTTATTAGTACATATATACTAATAACTCAGGTTGTAAATCCTTTGGTTCAAACTCGCCCATCAATTCCATATATCATATCCGGTGTTGCGGTTGCAGTTTATGGCGTTCTAAACCTTGTTTTTGGTACAAGTGTATTGGCATTTTCAATTTGGCTTTTTAAACGACTTGAAAGATTTAGTTTTAATGTCCTCGCTAAAATTTTTACAATTCAAGCGCCATAACTTAAGATCATTTAATCAGTTTGGATGAGGTGATAATAAGCATACGTCTAGCAAAATATTTATTGCGGCAGACCAGCCATGAGTTGCGGCACGACATTGACGACTTTCTGCTTAATTGTGACCTAAACAAAATGGATATGGGATAATGATGATGCAACTTTCTGGCAGCCCCAGCGTATTGAAGGATATTAAACCACGATAGGGGGGACGATGAAAGCGATTGTTTTCAATGAATACGGATCACCGGACGTTTTGCGTCTTCAAGAGGTTGAAAATCCTACGCCTAAGGACAATGAGGTTTTAGTAAAAATTCAGGCGGCATCTGCGAATCCTGCCGACTGGCATACCATGAGAGCCTCACCATTCCTAGCCCGATTAGCCAATGGATTATTAAAGCCCAGAAATCCGCGGCTCGGTGCTGATTTAGCGGGGCGTGTTGAAGCGATTGGCAAAAATGTAACGCAGTTTAAAGCCGGTGATGAGGTATTTGGGGAACTGTCCCTCAGTGGGCTGGGTAGTTTTGCCGAGTATGTTTGTGCGCCTGAAGAGACGTTTGCATTAAAACCAGCTAATCTCACTTTTGAGGAAGCGGCGGCTGTCCCATTGGCGGCATTCACCGCTTTACAGGGGCTGCGCGATAAAGGGCAGATACGATCTGGACAAAAAGTTCTGGTGAATGGCGCGTCAGGTGGTGTGGGAACGTTCGCGGTGCAGATTGCTAAATCTTTCGGCGCGGAAGTCACGGGCGTGTGCAGCACACGGAATCTGGACTTGGTGCGCTCGATTGGTGCAGACCACGTTATTGATTATACGCAGACCGATTTTACGAATAATGGGCAGCAATATGATCTGATTTACTGTGCGGTGGGCAATCGAACGATTACGGAATACAAGCGGGCGCTCAAACCGCAGGGAATTTGTGCCATCGCCGGATTCACCAAGATGGGACTGTTGTTTGAACATATGATCCTCGGGCCAATGCGGTCAAAGGCTGGCGGTCAGCAGGTTGGTCTGATGGAAACGGCGCACCCCAATCAAAAGGATTTGCTCGTTATCAAAGAACTGCTTGAAACAGGGAAAATCAAACCTGTCATCGACAAAAGTTATCCGCTAAGTGAGACAGCCGAGGCGATCCGCTATCTTGAAACGAGCCGTGCCAGAGGAAAAGTTGTCATCACTGTGTAATGGGTGAAACAAAGGATGAGGATGCGGGGTTTGCCAGCGATGACAAACCCCTCCATTCGAAAATCAGTTGATGCTTATTCGGTCAGGCCATTGACGATGGTGTCGATCTTTGCCATGACATCAGCGGTAAGCTGCGGGACGACCTTGATGGCTTCCATGTTCTCAGTGACCTGCTCGACGCGGGATGCACCGGTGATGACGGTACTCACATGCGGGTTCTTAAGACACCACGCAATCGCCATGCGGGGCATGGTCGTGCCGAGGTCGTCCGCCACCTTACCGAGTTGGCGCACGGCTTCTAGTCGGGCTTTACCACCCTCACCCATAATCATCTCTTTCAGCCATTCATAGCCGGGGAGCGCGACACGCGAATCGGCAGGGATGCCGTCGTTGTATTTGCCGGTCAGCAAACCGGAAGCCAGCGGCGACCAGATGGTTGTGCCGAGACCGACCGTATCGGGGTTATAGAGTGGGGCGTATTCATCTTCAAGACGGGCGCGGTGGAAGATGTGATACTGCGGTTGATCCATTGTGGGGGGGATAAGACCAAATTCGCGGGCGACATCGTAAGCCTTTTGAATGTCTTCGCCCGACCATTCGGATGTGCCCCAATAAAAGACGAGTCCGCGATTTATCAACTCGGTCATACCACGAACGATTTCTTCCATCGGTACTTCGGGATCGGGGCGGTGGCAGAAGTACAGGTCGAGATAATCAACATTCATACGTTCCATAGCCTGATGACAGGCTTCGACAACATGCTTGCGGCTGAGTCCCATCTGGGTGGGCTTGGGGTTTTCTTTCGATCCCCACATCACTTTACTGGACACGATGTAGCTATCACGTTCCCAGTTCAATTTTTTGAGCGCCTCGCCCATGACGAATTCGGATGCACCTTTATTGTAGACTTCGGCGTTGTCAAAAAAGTTGACACCTGCATCATAGGCGGCGACCATACAGGCCACGGCTTTATCCACATCGACCTGATTGCCGAAAGTAACCCATGACCCGAATGATAATTCGCTGACCTTAAGTCCTGATTTGCCTAAACGACGATATTCCACAGTAATTCTCCTCTAATAAATCCGGTAATGCCTTAGCAACTATAGCAAATGAGTGCAAGTCCAACGAAATGGTTTGGTATGGAACGGTCTAAACGCTGGACAAGCACGATGGTGAGGGCGGTTGAAGGTCTGGATGAAAACGGAACCCCCACCCAACCCTCCCCCGCAAGCAAGGGAGGGCTTTAATCACTACGAGGTGATTATTTTTGTGAGAGATGGCGAACCTTACTAACTAACTGAAGGCGACTAGCGATTAGTGATATTCTGGCAGCCAGTCACCGTGGGCTTCGATCAAGTCATCGACCAGATTCCAGATTTGCTCAAGGTCGAGTTCGGCTGATGTGTGTGGGTCGAGCATGGCGGCGTGATAGATATGCTCACGCTTAAGGGTCAAGGCAGCCTCGACGGTAAGCGACTGGACGTTGACGTTGGTTTGCATCAAGGCGGCTAAGTGCGGCGGCAGCGCGCCGATTTTGGTGGGCTGGATGCCACTTTTATCCACGACGCAGGGCACTTCTACGCAGCAGCCATCCGGCAGGTTATCGATCAAGCCACGATTGGGCACATTGCCATA
>JBBSBS010000630.1:0-3259 GCA_038251045.1 Aggregatilineales bacterium
CAGGGTTGCCATATCTTGATTGACGATTTCTCGAATATGAGGACGCTGGATTTTTACGGCGACTTCAATGCCGTCGTTTAGCACTGCGAAATGCACCAGGGACAAGGATGCAGATGCCACAGGTAGTTCTTCAAATGACTGGAAAACCTTCTGGATATCCTGACCAAAAGTTTCCCTCACGGTGCTTGTTACGTCGTCAAAGGCGAAAGGTGGCACTCGCTCTTGTAAAACAGACAGGGCTTTAACATATTCCTGTGGAAGGATGTCGGGGCGTGTGCTGAGAATCTGTCCGATTTTAATGAATGTCGGACCCAGTCGCAGCAGGTCACTTACAAACCGCTGAGGGATATGCTGATTCTTCAGCCTCAATTCAGGGGTGAGCTGGACAAACTTACGATACGCGGTGTACTCTCGCAGCGCGAACCAAAGAATGCGAAGCGGACGAACAATGAACGGCATCGGGGTCTTAAACACTCTTTCCACGTATATCCCCTTTCATGCTGCCCAGGAACCAGGCAGGAATCTTATTAAAAGCTCTCTGGCAGTCCGCCGAGCAGAAGGAGTAGGTTTGCCCTGATAGTCCGATGTTCCGGCAGCTTGCCTGGGATCGATTTCCATCTAACAAACGGGATCTTTGACTGTCACATTCTCACCTTCCTTCTCGGATTATTTCCCTTTCATCATTTCTAACTACTTGTTACTCTGCAAAAATCTTTATAATGATTACTCGACGTAGCGACACTTGACCACAACTTTCCAAGCGATACCCAGAGCCAGCGCGATGAGCAATGAGCCGCTCAATAAATACGGTGCGTTCGTCTGCCAGATGAAAAGCATGCCGCCCAGAAGCGGTCCGACGGATTGACCGAGACTGTTGGCGGCATTCTGAATACCGAGCGACGCACCCGCCTGCCGCTCACCGCCGCGCTTTGAAACGAGTGCCGAGAGATTCGGCGCAATAAAAGCCATTACTAAGGAAAGTAACGTGACAAAGGCAAAGACAAGGGGCTTCGTCTGCGCCGTCGCCAGCAGCGCAATGCCCGTTCCCATCAGGGTGAAACCTACGCCGATCTGAATCATCTCGCTGATTTTTCCGGCGAGAAAACCGACTGCGCCTGCCTGAAAAACCGTCATCACCAGCCCACACACGACGAAGACGTAACCCACTTCGACGGGACCGAAATCGAACTTTGCCTGCGCAAACAGCGTGAATGTTCCTTCGAACATCGTCAGTGCGAATTGTCCGGCGAGTGTCAAAGCGAGCAGATGAGACAGCATTTTTAACAGTGTTCGCCAGTCCGCCTTCGTTTTTTCACTCCTGTCTTTTGCCAGGTTCGTACCATAAGCCGAAGTATTCGGGAGCGATTCCGGCAGCGAGCGCAATGTTGCGATTGGCCGCACTACCGCTTCAGCCCGCGTGATAAAGCCGCGCTCGACACCGACCGGATAAGTTGCGAGCGCAAACCTGACAATAGCGATGCTGTTGGGCGATCCGGGGCGTGTTGTACGCCCAGTTGATGGCTGAACTTGACGAGACTATTGATACGTGTCACTTCAGACCCACAGATTTCATATCCCCAAGATCGCCTCACCATTAATGTGCTGTCCTGATCCCATTTACATTGTGAAAAGGTGTCCAAAATCCTGTTCGCAAGGATCGCATCAACCGTGTATTCACCCACCACTGCATATCGTCCTTTTCTGGATTGAAAACGCCTGACACGCAGTTGATAGTCCATATTGGTCTTCTCGAAGTTGCGCTGACGGTAACAGGGCAGACATAAGCTAATCCTCGTGCAGCACTTCCCCACCTTGCATGTGTCTAAGACGAGCGCCCCATTCGGCCGTCGGGATCGTCACGATCAGCAACCCGTTTGCAAAATGACCTTCGGCATTATGGAGCGCCAAGTCCATAGTAGGGAGAGGAATCATGCGACCAATGGCTCCGTACGGTAGCTCCTGCACGAGATACTCCCGCTCTTCCTCCGCAACGTTATCCTCACCTAGATGGCGTTCAGCCTCGATCAGAAGCTGATTGGGCGCTAGGGTCACGCGAATGTTTTCCGGACGACAGCGCGGGAGTCCAGCGTTAATGACCACGTAACGCGCAGTACGGTAGACGTTGACAGATAGGCCGACCATGGTCCGGTCCGCTGGAACATCCAGAGTATTGGTCATCAAAATGGGAACCGTGTGGTTTATGTTACTCAGTGTCATTTCATATCCTTAGCTAATGTTCAGTGCAAAGCATTTCTCTGGTTCGGACTCGACTATCTCCATTTATCGCCCATGTCAAGGTAGGGGCCTGAGGTAGATGATCAAATCAGCCAGTCTTCGTTGTCGATGTTCCGGCGCCGCATATCCGTACTCAACTGTGTCATCAGCGTCTTGCCATTCGTAAAAGCCACACGGAATTTTTCGACATCGAATTCGTCTTACAAGACTGACCAGCGAATATCCTTGGCATCCATCATTTACATCCTACCCATACTGTGTATGCCACCGAGCCCCTTCGGATCATGGCATGAGGCACATGCTAATTACCCGTCTCCCACCTCGTCAATGGTTGAAAACGGCAGCAGCAGCGAATCTTTATGCCGAGGGGTTCTTACCGCCGTTCCCGTCTTCTAGAAAGGTCGTTTACGCGCAGCAATCGTGTTCGTTCATGCCTTGATGCTTGGTCGCTGCGAGGCGGGGCTTGCCGCGCAGCGCATCCGAACTTGCTTTCATCTCCGGTAAGATAGCCGGATCGTCTGCGTCTCCGACATAACCGGATTTGTTCGAGGACAACAAGTTTCGATTTCGTTTCGCATCAGTAGTTATCGTATGTCCTTTCATAGTTATCGTAACCACGCATTGATTTTGCTGCGTGGAAAACTGAGAAGGATCATTACACACCGGCGATAAGGTCGTTCCAATGATCCCAATCGTACGTGCCGCGCTGGATCGGTGGTTAAGCCGGGGCGTGGGCATCAGATACACGGATCAATTTCTTGTTCACAAATGCCTGGATGCCGCTGTCGCCCAGCTCGCGCCCGTAACCCGAGTTCTTGATGCCGCCGAACGGTAGGTCAGCATCAGACCAGTCAATATTGTTGACGAACATCATGCCGGTTTCGATGCGGCTCGCCACCCGCTCGCCGTGCGCAACATCCTTGGTGAAGACTGAGCCTCCCAAGCCGAAGTCCGAATCGTTGGCAAGCGCCACCGCCTCGTCCTCGTCCTTGACCCGGAAAAAGAGCGCGACCGGACCAAAGAA
>JBBSBS010000631.1:0-3248 GCA_038251045.1 Aggregatilineales bacterium
GCTGGACGCAGGCGACTTCAAAGGCAGCGGATACGCTGGACTAGCGGCAACGGTCATCGCGCTAGTTGTATGTTTGTGGGGAGTCTTACGAGCACTCGGCAGAATCGTCAATCACGAGCGCCATGCCATCTGGCGAAACCTGCACCATTTTGGCGAACCGTCCAGCATTGCCGATCAAATCGACACCGAACTCAAAAGCAGCGGCGAACAGGTCGGTACTGTTCAAGTCACACGTAACTGGTTGGTCGCTGCCAAAAAATCAACATTAGGCGTGACTCAACTCAAAGACATCATGTGGATTTACAAAAAGGTCGTCAATGGGCGTGGCGGCAGGCGTTTCTATGCCCTTGTTTACGACCGCCACGGACAGCTTACCACCATCAGCGGCAAAGCAGCCGCGATTGATGAAACACTGCGCGGCATTGCCCAACGCATGCCGTGGATAACCATCGGTTACAGCAAAGAAATCGAAAAGTCGTGGATCAAAGATCGAACGGGTTTCATCGCCGCAGTAGACCAGCGCAAGCAGCAGGGCACTTCTTAGCCGAGTTGCCCTGCAAACAACCTGCAAAGTATCACATAATCAGGCGTGGCAGACTTCCGTTCGAGTAGGTCACAGCGCAATACCATAGGCTTCGGTGAAGGCCTCGGTAGCATAGGCATTAGAAGCATAAGCGAACCCCTTATCGCCCCAGCCCACACCCCAACTGTTGCGGGTGATGAAATGATCGGCTGTGTAACCGACCAGCGCCACCGCATGACCGCCGAACACCCGGTTCGACTGGTAAGCCGCGAGATTACCTTGAGTATCGGTCGCATCCTGCCATGTTTGATCAACCGTTAAGCGTGTCAGAATCGGGCCATTGTTGGCGATCCACGCCCGCCACGCACTCAGGTCACGACCCAGATTGAAATAGCTGGCGATCTTCATCTGTGCCGCAATTGCATAGAATGTGTTGGCCTCGCCCTGATACAATTGCCCAATCACAAACGGCAAAACCTTCTCCCGCACCACCCCAAACCGTCGTGCGACATCCAACGCCGCCTTCAAGCTCGTTCCGTCCGACTCGATAAACGTTGTTGGGCGGGTGATGAATTCGTCCGTTTCCTTTGCCGCCATCCACGTAAATCGTACCGAGAGCAGTTCTTTTTGCGTGATGTTTGATGCCTGTACCAGATGCCAACGCACAACTGAATCAGCCGTCGCCCATCCTACACACGATCCAGTAGTCCCTTGATCACCAATTTTCCACCAATCAGCCCGTAAATCTTTGCTTGCCGGCAGCCGCGCACCCGCTGCGCCAGCAAGCGTGTCCGATTCACGCGCTGTTTCGATAGTCCAATCATTTTCGGTGTCGTGTGAAGGAAGGCAATTCAAGATACGTTCAACCGATTCTTTCTTTTTCTTCGCAGCCATGATACGACTCCTTATATTGTATAAATGCTGACCGTTTTTCTGATTATTTTGGGTTTATTTTTAGCGAATGACATCTCGTCATAACCTAACATTTGCGGTGGCTTTTACAAATTATAAAATAAATAATACCTCCATAAATCATATGTATCATATTTAATGAATGAATTTTATTGCTTTTCGCAGCACTTGTAAATCTGCTTCATCCTTTTCCCATCACAGGCCAAACAGGATTGCGGAAAGCCTTCAGGTTGCGTTATATTCGTACCTGTAATAAACGCTCAATCCAATAGACTCTTAGCAAGATGATGGGCTGTTCTGGCTCACTATCTTTAGTAAAGAAAATTAGTGGTTTTCGGTATTATTTAAGGAGCAAACTCATGCCTGAACTCATAACACGCGATGTCACACCCGAAGAACTCAAAGAACATGTTGAAGATTTAGGTGGCATCTGGACTATTCGCGGCGGCGGCAAATCGCGCCAATGGAACAATATTCAATATAAGCAGGGGCTTTCCGGCAAGAATGTCAATTCCAAGGGATTGTCCATGAATGTCGCGACTGTTCCGGTCGGCGGTGTCGCGCTCTCGCACATTCACGACGGATTCGAGGTCATGCTGTACATCTTGCAGGGCAAGGTACGCCATGAATACGGCGCGGGTTTGAAAAAAGTGTTGGAAAATGAAGCCGGTGACTTTATCTATATCGAACCCGGTGTCCCGCACGAAGTCTTCAATATTGGCGACGAACCTATTATCGCCATTGTCGCCCGTTCTGCCGCTGATGAATGGGACAAGATTATTCCCTACGACCGCAACAGCGAATAACCTATCCCGGCGCTTTTGCCTGAAGGTATACACCAGCGAAATCAGTCTTTACGCAGCGCCGAGTTCTTCGGCGCTGTTTTGTTATCACCATGATAGGGGTACGATAGTACGGTGGTACTATAAAGAAGGATGAATTATAGTTAATCACACATTATTACGTTTCTTGATTTTCATTTTGTGGCCTACACACATCAACGTATAGAAAGATCGGGCTGTGTCGACAGTAACTTATGCACTCGAACATTTTTATTACGGTCAATTAGCAGGACAACCGGATAGCGAACCGCAGGTTCTGGCAAAATCGCAGGGGGTCGGGCAAGATCAGGTGGACGAGTCAATCAACGACGCGCTCATCCCGCCTGCCGAAACGCCCACCGGCTCATGGGCGCTCATTCGTGGCAAGCAAGCCGCCCCGTTCGTGCTGGTACAGGCACAAACCACGCCAGCCAACCAGACGTTGTGGCATTACATCATCATGCCTACCGACGTGCTGCGCGCAATCGGCGGTAATCTAAAAGCCATCGTCGGGCTGGCAGAATCCCAGATGCCGCCCATAGACAGACCCAACAGTAAATTACAACAACTGCTCGTTGACCATCCCGAATTGGTATCGACCGACGAACAAATAGAAGACATCCTGCAATTGATGAGCTACACCCATAACCAAATCGACATTATCGAGTCGCTGCTGGCGGGGATTGTTCAGGGTGTGCCGGTCGTCGTTCAGGGCGCACCGCCTGATCTGCAAACACGGGTGCAGTTCGTACAGGGGTTATTAGCCCTGCTGCCACCCTCGGCGCGTTTTGGTGTGACCTTTGCCACCCACACCCTCGAAAATACCAAAGTGGATGCCCAGATACGCTTCTTTGGTGGCGAAAAACTCTCGCGGCAAACATTGGTCTACGGCTGGCAAAAAGGCAAACTTGGCGGCAATGTGGTTGCCGATGATTACAGCCATTTTGTCGCCAGCCAACTGCGCTTGGATGCCGAACTCGTCAGCCAGCAAA
>JBBSBS010000632.1:0-3240 GCA_038251045.1 Aggregatilineales bacterium
CAAACCGACTCTCCAATACGCCCACCCACCGCCCGCCTGACGGTCATCATGCGCCAGTGAGCAGGACGATAAAAACCCTCCTATAATAGAAATATTCATTTAAGTGTTATAAACGTGCGCCATCCATATGAATCGCACGGCATAAGGAGTGTGGGACTATGTCTCGCAAATGGATTGGTCTGATCATGTTACTGTTGGTGGTCATGGTGGTAAGCGTCATGCCTGCCGCTGCCCAGGCCGGAATCGTTTGGAACAGCGAGTTTTTCAATAACTCGATTTTGTATGGCAGATCGGATGTCCAGCGACAGGACAGCTCGATCAGCTTTGATTGGGGCAATGGTTCGCCGCAGTCGGGCATCAATGCCGATAACTTCAGTGCGCGTTTCGGCACCGATCCGTTCTTTAATCAAGGGACGTATCGTTTCTGGGCGCTGGCGGACGATCAGGTGCGGGTGTGGGTGGATTATAACCGCATCCCATTGATTGATACCTTCAACAACCCCTCGGTCGCCAAGATTGTGCAAGCCGATATTCAGATGGCGCAGGGCGTACATCATATTCAGGTCGATTTCGCCGAACAAGCCGGTAATGCTTACCTATACGTCACATGGGCTAATCTGGCGACCAATCCCAGCGGCCCGAACTTCCCGCCGTTGAATAATTCTAACCCGTCTATTCCCAGCAGCGGCCCGTGGACAGCCCAGTATTTCGCCAATCCGAGCCTGTTTAGCTCACCAACGCTGATTCAGAGTGAGGCCACACCCAGCCATAACTGGAGCTTCGGTTCGCCCACCGCCAGCATTCCGGTAGACAACTTTTCCGCCCGCTGGACGAGTGTGCAAACCCTGCCGACCGGAACCTACCAGCTTGTCGTCAGCGCTGATGATGGCATACGGGTGGCGGTCGATAACATCTACTACATCAACGAATGGCATTCAGCCACCGGCCAAACCTATTCGGTAAATGTGACTTTAGCAGCGGGGCAGCACACCTTCTTGATCGAGTATTACGAGTCAACAGGTGCGGCTTTCATGAACTACAGCTTCCTGCCAACAGGTGCAGGCGGTGGCATCGCGACTCCTGTGCCGACAGTGCCGCCCGTCATCACGGGCGCGTATGCTACCGTGACTGGCGCATATAAGCTGAATGTGCGTGCTACACCTGACCCGATTAACGGCACAATCGTCACCAAAATCAACCGCTTAGAGTCGTATCCGATTGTCGGGCGCAATGCCAATACATCATGGTGGCAGTTGAATGTCAACGGCATCATCGGTTGGGTCAATGCCCGCTTCGTGACGGCCTACAACAGTGCCGGTGTACCGATCAGCAGCGGTGGTGTGGTTGTCCCCACCCCGACGCAGCCGCAGGTGGTGCTGAACTGCTCAACCGCACCCGCACCACGCCTGAGCGCCGGTCGCTATGCCCGTGTGACACCCGGCCTGCCCAACAACATCCGCATCTTGCCGGATAGCAACGCCCAGCTTGTCGGTCAAATTCCGGCGGGGAGTGTCTTCGCGGTGCTGAGTAATGCCACCTGCGCCAGCGGGTTGTACTGGTATCAGGTCAACTACAACGGCACAACCGGCTGGACACCGGAAGGCGGCAGCGGTCAATATTGGGTCGAACCGCTGTAAGGGTCTGACACTTCAATAAACACATGAAGGACACGGCGCTGCTGTGTCCTTTTCATTTGTGCCATAACCGTTGAATGGGTTTGTAGTCAAGCAGGGTAATGCCCTCCCGTTGAATCATGGTTCGCGCTTCGGGTGACATTACAAAGTCATAATCGGTTTGGCGCACCTGCCAACTTCCCGGCTCAACTGCCTGTAACTCGCCATCCCCGACACCGGGATGTACCGCCCATTCGCTCAGGCCGGATGGTAACTCACGCAGCAGTCGCGCATATTGAGCCCGTTTGTCAGTCGTATCCAGCCGGTAGCTGTCCAGCAGTGGATGATCATTGGCGGGTAATCCCTGACCCTGCACCTGCTGGGTATATGTCTCCGGCGAGACACGCAGCGCGACTCCATATTCCCGCGCCAGCCCGAAGGTCATATCGAAAATATCGGCTCGTCCACCGTTATGGAGGCAGTGCCAATCCAGATGCGTGGGTTTTAAGCCAGCCTTCAACACGAACTCAATCTGCGCCTGGAACTCTTGCTCAAGTTCCTTCAGGTTAGCCTGTGCCGTAAATGCATCCATCTGCTTGATGCTGTAGCAATAACCAGCTTCATCCACTAATGACGGCACTTTGTCTTTGGGGGTAAGCGGAACCCATTTGTAATTATCTTGATCGCAGATGACGGTCAGATGAACCGCAAACGAAATATCAGGGTTTTCTTGGAGCATCTGAATGGCATTCAGCGCCCAAGGGCAGGGAACCATCAAACTGGTGGATTGCACCACGCCTTGCTTGAGCGAGTAGAAAATGGCTTCATTAATCGCATAACACATCCCCAGATCATCAGCATTGATGATTAGTAACCGAGCGTCGTCCTCATAGCCCAACAGGCGGTTGGTTTGGCTTTTGTGTACAGGGGTCATCGCACGAACCTCCTTAAGTTGAAGCCTTGTCACCGGCTGGAATTATTGGCTGAGGAGCTTACGTTGATCATCACCTATAGCACTTCAAATTAGAACGCGGCTAGCTCGCAACCTGCTCTCGCATGGGCTTAATCATTGCCCGGGCGTGTTCATCGGTCTTCGCAAACTTGAAGTCTGTTCCCGGTACAGATTTTGGGGATAATTTTAAGAAGAGATTGATCATCGTTCGTACAAAGCCATTCGCCCCAACCAATATAATCATACCTGTATTAGGCTCAGTAGTGGATAAATTAGCGCGATAGACTGTGATCGCATTTGGAGGTAATCCGGGACTTTGTTCGAGGTTGCCAATGATGTGGACAGTATGGTCGGCACTGTGGATTAACGCGTTACTGACCAATTGAGCCTCCGCGTACTCTTCCCAAGTCCACTTTCCCCGGAACGCCCAGTAAACAACTCGTTGTGTATCATCGTACCATTTAACGTCAATGCTCACGGATTTCCTCCAAAGATTAGCTCATTACGAGGGCACTTCTCTTGCGGCATCAATGTAAAATACATATAACTTATCTATAATTAGTTTACCGCTGCTCATCGCCGTCAATGTGTTAAGATTGTCATGTGGCAATACCGAATAGGCGCTAGCTTTAGATCATCACGTAATCTCGCTGAGACGAAAAGCTGAACATCCTC
>JBBSBS010000633.1:0-3230 GCA_038251045.1 Aggregatilineales bacterium
CTCGGATCGTGCCTCCGAAAAGAATAGTCTCTTGTGGCACAATACCGATTTGTTCGCGCACACTCAATTGAGTCACGTCACGCAGGTCATGACCGTCAATTCGGATAGTTCCAGCAGTTGGATCGTAAAAGCGTGGCATGAGATTGAGGATTGTGCTTTTGCCCGCGCCACTAGGACCGACCAGCGCGAGAATTTCTCCGGGGCGAACATCCAATGAAATATCCCGGAGTACCGCTGTCTCGTCGTTGTAGCCGAAGGAAACATCCTTGAACGCAATTTGTCCGCGAACTGAAGGCAGCTTGGCGGCGTTCGGTGCATCCTGAACGGTAGGCTGCGTGTCCAGGATTTCAAATACACGCCTCACACCACCAATGGCCGCGCTGAACTGTCCGTACAATCCACCAAGTCCGCCCAAGCTGGCCGCGATGGAAATTCCATAAATCAGAAATCCCGTTATCATCGAAACCGTGAGCCGTCCCGCAATGACCTCATTGCCACCGTACCACACAATCGCCGCGATAGAGCCAAAACCCAGAAACATCATGACTGACATGAATAGCGAGTTGTAAACGGCCATGCGCAGCGAAGCCCTAAACGTTTTTTCCATCGCCATGTTATAACGTCCGGTCTCAAAGGTTTCGCGCCCAAAACTTTTTACCACACGAATGCCTTGCAAACCTTCTTCAGCCACAACGGTTGAATCGGCTAACTGATCCTGGATGCGTGTGCTGCCTTTCTCGATCCGACTGCCAAACAAAAATGCAATCAGGATAATCACGGGAGCAAGACCCAGGATAAATAATGTAAAGTGAGTGTTCATTGTCAGTAAAATGACAATTGAACCCACTAATGTGAGCAACTGACTGAGAAGGCTGGTCAGATTGCTGGTTAGCATAGTGCGCATCTGGGTGACATCGCTGGATAATCGCGATACAAGATCGCCAACCCGCCGCACAGCGTAAAAGTCCAGCGAAAGATTTTGCAGGTGGGTATATAACGAGGTTCGCAAGTCAAAAACGATGCGTTCTCCGATATACGCCAGCAGATAAGATTGCACAAAACTAAAAGCGGCCTGGAACAGAAAAACGCCGATGAGCAAACCCGCCAGCATATTCAGTGGAGATGTGTCCTGGGTTTTGGTAACGCTATCGAGGAGTTGTGCGATTAAGGCCGGGAATGCCAGTCCCAGACCCGTCGAAAACACCAGCGCCAATAGCGCTAAAACCATGCGCCCCCGATAGGGTTTTAGATAACTGAACAACCGGAACCAATTCACAGAGGTGAATGCTGCTTTTGGACTGACCTCTCCGGTTGCGCTGGCTTGTGCGCCTTGAGGGTTATTTGAACGATTTTCCATGTTGTGATTGCTCCATTTGATGACACCTCCGTGAGATCGAACTTTGATGCGGGTGTCTGTACTCATTTACACCTTACAAGAGCTGTTTAAACTCAATGTAAACGGCGTGTCGCAACATAAATCTGTTACGCATGGAGTAGCTGGCGGGTTGTATAAGTCATTGTGATTAAGCGCGCTTAATGAAATGGTGCAGTCTTTGCGGAGTAAGCCTGGAACCGCTATTTAAACACAGATTAAACGGTTGCGGTCTACATCGCGTCTTCGAGAATTTCATGTACTGGCAAGGAGACCGTAAATGTCGTGCCTGTGCCTGCTTCACTTTGTACCTCAATCGTCCCATGATGCATTTCAACCGTCTTTTGGGCAATGGATAAACCCAATCCACTCCCACCACTATTAGTGCGGGTGCGCGATTTATCGGCTTTGTAGAAACGCTCAAAAACATGGGTTTGATCGGATTGTGCGATGCCAATTCCCGTGTCTTTAATTTTGAATTCGATACCCTTGTCGCAGTGGTGCAGATCAAGGCTGATTTTCCCGCCCTCAGGGGTAAATTTAATGCTGTTGTGGATTAAATTGATCCAGGTTTGACCAATCAAATCCTCATCGGCAGTGATGGTAATTTCGTCCAGGCGTAGCTCCATCTCGATAGCTTTGTCTACCCACTGCGGTTCACAGGCGAGGATCAGGTTTCGAATTTGTTTGTCGAGGCGGTAGGCTTTCGGCTCGAACTTGGCGTGTTCGGCTTCCAGCGAAGCGAGTTTGAGCAGATTATCGGTCAAGCGTGATAAACGCATACTTTCAGTTTCGATCACAGACAGGTAATGATGTCGATCTTCGGCGTTTAGATTATCGTTTTGAAGCACCTGGGCAAATCCTCGTATCGAGGTTAGCGGCGACTGCAATTCATGCGACACGTTGGAGATGAATTCCTGGCGCATGTTTTCCATCTGGTTAAGTTCAACCGCTACCTGATTTACGGTGTTGACCAATTCGCTAATCATGCCTCTATCGGTCACGTTCGACTCTGAAAAATTGTCCACCCGGACGCTGAAATCACCTTTGGCGATACGTTCCAAAGCCTCAATGATGGGGCCGAACATTCGCATTTGACCGGCGGCGATCTTCGCTTTGAAAACGCGGGTGAGCAGGCCGATAATCAACCCGGTGAGGAACAGCCCCACGAATGAATTGATGATCTGAGCCAGCAGCGGGGAGGGGGTGTGGCCGATTAATTGATATATCCAGGCGGTCAGAAAAAAGGCAACCGTGAACATCGACACTAAGAATATTAGGACGCACAGGAACCACAAGGCGCTCTGTAGCTTTGGTGATAATTTCATGAGTCTACCTCCATACGATAGCCTAAGCCGCGGATGGTCGTGATTTTGAAGGAATGCTGCGCTTCAGGAAATCGTTCCCGTAAGCGGTTGATATGCACATCCAGCGTGCGCTCGTTGCCTTCAAAATCATAGCCCCAAATATCTTCGATGAGTTGGTCGCGTGACAGGGTTTTCCCTGGATAACTGGCAAGTTTGAAAAGCAGCTCGAACTCCTTAAGCGGTAAGGTCAATTTATGGTTATGAACCGTGATCTCATAGGTTTTGCGATCCATAAATAATCCGCCAATTTGGATGGTTTGCGATGCAGCAATTCGATAACGTTTCAGCAGCGCTTTGACCCGCATCACCAATTCCAGCGGTTCAAACGGTTTGACCAGATAATCATCGGTTCCGAGTTGGAAACCTTGAACTTTATCCTTCGTTTCACCTTTGGCCGTGAGCATCAACAAGGGTATATCATAGCTTTCGCGTAATTGGCGGCACAGTTCCCACCCGTCCATATTGGGCATCATGATGTCAAGGATAACCAG
>JBBSBS010000634.1:0-3219 GCA_038251045.1 Aggregatilineales bacterium
ACCTGACTCAGCGTTTTGTCTTCGCGCAAAACCTCACGTACCACTTTCGCTTTGAATTCCGGGTTGTAACTGTTTCTCATAGCGTTTTCCATCCACTTATCTTCACGCTATTTTACTGTCTGATTTATGGGGTACATCATATATCGTGCGGGTGAAATCTTGTTTCATACAGGCGATATAGCCGATTCGCTTTATTTGATACAAGTCGGCTTGGTAAAAGTATCGTACATTTCATTAAACGGCGACGAGAAAATACTCAGCATTTTTCATCCGGGCGACATCTTTGGGGAATTATTCTTGGGGCAATATAAGCATCGCATTGGTGAAGCACAAGCACTGGACGATGTTGTGGTTTGCAGACTGACTAAACATCATTTTTTGATGCTGGTGCAGCGATTTCCACAAATCAGTTTAAATTTTATCGGCCATCTCGCAGACGGTTATCGTGAGACTCTCGCTCGAATGCACGCCCTAATGCGAATGGAGGCGAAGTACCGTTTACTCGGCACATTACTTAACCTAGCGCGTCGCTATTGTTGTAATGATGACGCAGGCTGGTTCACATTGCATCCTTCTATTACGCAGGAAGACATTGCTAATATGGCTGCCCTCAATCGTACAACAGTTAGCTTACTCATCAACGATTTGCGGCGACAAGGCGTATTGGGAGGTAGCGGGCGATCTTTAAGAGTCAACCGTACTTCAGTTGAAAAAATGCTAGAAGAGGCTGGATTGGAGGTTCTTGAGTGACACACATTAGTTTGTATTTTGGCAGTTCTGAGCGAGATAATCGACCTGTAATCGAGCGATTGCAAATGTGGTGTGAGGCACACAATGGGAACCTCCTGGAATGCCGCTACATTCATGATGATCCGGCTTCTGCTTTTCGCTTGGGAATCACTGAATTACCAGCTCTAGTTTGGGGAACCAAGTTATCGCACATGGAAACCCACAAGAGTGGTTGACCGATAAATTCCTAGACAATTTAAGCGAGCTAACGATCTTAAACAATTAATCCTTGTACATATAGAGAGCAGATAATACAAATGACCCTTAAGGTATATGGTGCAGTTTGGTGCCCTGATTGTCAGCGCTCCAAAAAATTCCTCTCGGAACTACAAGTACAGTATCAGTGGGTTGACATTGAACAGGACGAACAGGGACGTGAACTGGTTGAAGCGAAAAACAACGGCAAACGGATTATCCCAACTATTGTATTTGATGATGAGACATTTCTGGTCGAACCCTCTAATGCTGAACTCGCTCGCAAACTTGGTCTTCAAACGAAACCCAACCGTACTGTCTATGATTTAATTGTGATTGGCGGTGGTCCCAGTGGGCTAACGGCTGCCTTATACGCCGCACGCGAGGGCATTCAAACATTAGTGATTGATCGCAGTGCGTTGGGTGGACAGGCAGGCATTACCGCTATGCTGGAAAATTTTCCGGGTTTTCCAGATGGTGTTAGTGGAAAAGAATTCACCGAGCGCCTAACGCAACAGGCCAAGCGGTTTAGCGTCGAGACTTTACAAGCCCAAGATGTCTTAAGTATTCAACCAGATGGGTTTGGTTGCCATACTGTCCAGTTATCTGATCAAACTGAACTTAGCGCCTACGTCGTTCTGATCGCTACAGGTGCAACTTACCGCCGACTAAATGTTCAGGGAGAAGATGATTATATTGGTGCAGGGGTCCATTATTGTGCAACTTGCGATGGGCCGTTTTACAAAGGCGCAGAAAACATCACAGTTGTGGGCGGGGGAAACAGTGCGGCTGAAGAAAGTATGCATCTGTTAAAATTTGCAGAACGCATCCAGTTATTAGTTCGTGGTGACCAACTTACTGCCAGCAAAACCGCTGCTGATGCTGTTCTGACTGATACCCGCATTGATATCCACTACAACGCTCAAGTGATGCGCTTAGACGGTGTAAGTGGCAAATTGGACAAGGTTACCTATAAGGATCAAGCTGGACAATCACATCAAGTGATAACAAGTGCAGTCTTTGTTTTCATAGGCCAACGGCCAAATACAGGTTTTGTTCAGGATCGCGTTGTCATGGATCAAGCTGGGTTCATCATCACAGGACATGATCTCACACATCACATGGATGGACTCACACGGTCTCCATTTAACATGGAAACCAGCATTCCGGGAATATTCGCTGCGGGTGACTGTCGAGCGGGGAGCACGAAACAGGTTGCAAGTGCTGTGGGTGAAGGTGCTAGTGCTGCAATTGCGATTCGTGAGTACCTCAAAACGATCTAGCTCCTGAATTTAGGATCGTTGAACGTATTTCTGTAGTCGAGTAACGATATAGCGAGCATCTTTGCCTACACCACGAAGGGTCGCAGAGGCATGTGAGCGCTGCCCGAATAAACCCACATAAAACAAACCGGGAATATACCGACTAATGCCACCTTTATGGCAGGGATTTCCATCAGGATCCAACGCACCCAACGAGGTAAGGTAATCCAAACCCGGACGGTAACCTGTTGCAAAAATTACGGTATCAACAGGCTCTTCCTGCCCGTCGTTCCAGATTACTCCCTGTTCAGTAAAGCGCGTGAACATCCGTCGCTCTTTGGGATTGCCACTGGCAAGTGCTGCACCATAAGGGGAAGTTTCAATGATCCGATTACTCCCTTTTAACTTTTTCCATAATCCAAGAGGAATAGTGTCATATCCGGTACCGTGCAGAAAAATATGGATATCCAACCCCAAGATATGCTGTGGCTGAAAGCGGAGCGGTTGTCTGGATGCCAAGGTTACACGAGCAACTGGCGCGAGATCAAACGCGATTTGAATGGCTGATTCACCCGCTCCAATAACCAGCACATGCTGCCCGTGATAAGATTGAGAATCAACGTAATTAAACGCGTGGAGAATTTGTCCTTTAAAAGAAGCCATATCGGGCAGTACCGGTATATGAGGGGTATTGAACGACCCGGAGGCTGCAATTATCGCCTTCGCCCTATACTCCCCAACTGATGTTTGTACGATGAAACACTCTTCAAATTGAGTAACCTGTTGTACATGTGCATTCATCAATAACGGCAGTTTGAAATGTTCTGCATAGGTTTGAAGATAGGTAATCACTTCATCTCGCAAAGGATAGTGATCAGGTGAGCCGGAAAACGACATTCCCGGTAGTGCTGCGTAGCGTGCAGGTGAGAATAATTTTAGGCTCTTATAGTAATGCTGCCATGAACCGCCTAAG
>JBBSBS010000635.1:0-3195 GCA_038251045.1 Aggregatilineales bacterium
AGAACATCCTCAAAAAGAAACCTATGTAGGCAATGTCGATACAATTGGCCCACGCGGCGTTTATGATGAAGCCAAACGCTATGCTGAAGCGCTAACAATGGCTTATCATCGCGCGCACGGTGTTGAAACCCGTATTGTCCGTATTTTCAACACTTATGGGCCGAGAATGCGTTTGGCAGACGGACGGGTTGTGCCAAATTTCGTTGCCCAGGCTTTACGAGGTGAGCCATTAACTGTGTATGGCGATGGATCGCAAACACGCAGTTTTCAGTACATGACCGACCTTATTGAAGGTATCTATCGACTTTTGAATTCTGATTACAACGATCCCGTGAATATCGGTAATCCAGAAGAAATGACTATTCGCGAATTTGCAGAAATAGTCAATGAAGTGACTGGGAACAAAGCGGGTATTGTTTTCAAAGATGAACGTATTAAAGGTGATCCGCAGACGCGCCAGCCGGATATTAGCCGAGCGCGATCCATTCTGGGATGGGAACCGAAGGTGAAGCTTCGCGAAGGTCTTACTCCCACAATCGCTTAGTTTCGCGAGGTCGTGTGATTCTTGCTGGCGTGAGACCCGCCATAGTTGACCAATTGCGGCGGGTAAGCATGGCCTCTCTGTGGTTGGTTGCGGCTGCGTTGATTGGATTCTTTATCGCGACTCAGCCCCTGGGAGTCGTCATAGTTGTATTGGCATTTTTTGCATTTGTGCTATTGGCCTGCATTAGTCCTCTCGCGGCAATAGTCATCATGCTCGTTCTTGCGCCGATGCGCACACTCATCGCTACTGAAGCCTCGGTACAACTCCCTCTGGATATTGGTCAACTTGCGCTGATTGGATTTCTACTCGCGTGGCTTATCACTCAAGCTGCGCGCGGAGAGCGTCTGGTTCGTGTATTTTCTTCCCACGTTTCAGTTTTGCTTGTGATATTTATTATCATTACAGGCTTTACGGCCTTTTCGGCAACCTCCCTGACTGCCTGGCTGAACGAATGGCTCAAGTGGCTTCAGATGCTCGTCCTCGTTACATTTACATTAAACCACTTTCAGAAACGCAAATGGGAATGGCTGCTATTCGGTCTTACACTGGCCGCTGTTGCCCATGCCTGGATTGGGATTTACGAGTTCTTTGGAGGCAGCGGCGCACTGCATCTCTTAATTGACGGGCGTTTTTTTCGCGCATTTGGGACTTTCGGGCAACCCAATCCCTTTGGTGGATTTATGGGGCTAGTTGCGCCAGTCACATTGATGGCGACTCTGGGTTATGGCGCACGAGTATGGAATGCTAAAAGCTCGAAAATTAATAATCTTGATTTTGCACTTATGCTGTTTTATTTGGTGTCATCCGGGTTTATTTTAATAGGGATTGGCATGTCCTGGAGTCGTGGAGCTTGGATTGGGTTAGGTGCTGCCTTAGCTGTGACTGCGTTTGCGGTCCCCCGTAATACACGGTGGGGATTGTTATTTGTAGGGAGTGCCGTTAGCTTGCTCGGCGTGTTATGGTTTACAGGGGCTTTGCCACGATCTGTGGTAGAGCGTTTGGAGACATCAACTCAGGAATTTTTTGCGTTCGAAGATGTTCGTGGGATTGATATTACGCCCGAAAATTATGCGGTAGCAGAGCGTCTGGCTCATTGGCAAGCGGCTCTGAATATGGCTACAGCACATCCGTTGCTAGGTGTTGGACTTGGTAACTATGAGGTTGTCTATCCTGAGTATCGCTTGGTGAATTGGCCGGAGCCGCTCGGTCACGCCCACAATTACTATCTCAATATTTTGGCTGAAGCGGGTATTATAGGACTTTTAGTGTACGGCAAGGTTTGGGTTGGCATAATAGCTCTGTCGTGGCGCGGGCGGCGACACCCGGATATATTGAGTCGATTTGTTATAATAGGTCTGCTCGGAACGTGGGTTTACCTCGCAGTTCACAGCTTTTTTGATAACCTTTATGTGAATAATTTGTTCTTACATATGGGCTTAATGCTAGGAATTTTGGCAACACTGTATAATCAAACACGAACACATACGAGGTTGGGAATTTCATGAGTCAGTATAATAGTTCAAGTCGTGTCCTCCGTAATCCACTCGATATTCCGATCCAGGCAGTTGCAGGCCGTTTTGGTGAGAAATCGAAGGAAGTTGAGCGCTTTCTCAAGTTCGCCGTCGTAGGCTTTATTGGCGCGGCAGTCGATTTTGGGATCGTGATTGTTTTACAGGCAACATTACTTCCTCCGGCCGATAAAACTGGTGTGCGGTTGCCTGAAAATGTGAGAATTGCGACCAGCATTGCTTTTTTCGCGGCGGTTATCAGCAATTTTCTGTGGAACCGTTTTTGGACCTATCCTGACTCGCGTTCTCGTTCGCTACGTCGTCAGTTGTTTCTCTTCACTTTTATTAGTTTTGTGGGCTGGCTTGGTCGGACAATCTGGATTAGTGCTTCGTACCATTCAATTGGTGAATCGATGATGCCGGCTGTTCTTCCTCTCATTCATGTTCTTCGGCCTGTTTATATCCCCTCTCTGACCGCAGATGATAAGTTAGGAACGATGACTGCGCAGCTTATTGGTGTTATTGTAGTCATGTTCTGGAACTTTTTTGTCAATCGTTATTGGACTTATAACGATGTGAAAGAGAGTTCCCCCTCTCTTAGCGGTGATAGCACAAACTAGATTTGGTCGGTGAGAGTTGCCAACAATTGGTTTAGATTATACGCCAGCCTATGAGCAAGGTGGGGGTATTGGTCGGTATGTACGTGAATTGGTGGCAGCTCTTGCAAAGCAGGATAGCGATACCCTCTATCACTTGTTTGTAGCTGGATCATCCTCTCGATCTTCACTTTCACTTGGTTCTAATTTTATATGGAAACCTACTCGGTTATCCCCTCGTTGGCTTGCTCGTCTTTGGCATCGTGCTCATGTTCCAGTTCCGATTGAACTTTTTGTTGGTGGTATTGGTTTGTATCATGCGACTGATTTTGTGCTGCCACCTACCCTGCCCCACACCAAGACGCTTTTGACGGTTCATGATCTGTCGTATGTGCGTGTCCCACAGGCGGCAAGTCCTAATTTGAAAGCCTATCTGGATCGAGTGGTTCCGGCGTCGATAGCTCGTGCTGACTTTGTTGTAGCTGACTCGCAGGCGACTAAAGATGATTTGGTTGATCTGTATGGTGTTCCAGAAACGAAAATGAGC
>JBBSBS010000636.1:0-3156 GCA_038251045.1 Aggregatilineales bacterium
AGGGACTCGACGCCGATGGGCGCGGTGACTTTCGTTACGGGCTTCACTACAGATTTCATCAGACTTGCCATGAGTTGCATCCTGCCTTTGTACTCTAATTTCTGAAAGGTAGGTGTTGCATGTCATATTGGCACGCGGGGGGGGCCTACATAAAATGTGCACACATTGTCCCGCCCAAGACTATCCAGGTTGATTAACGCCTGAACTGCATCTTCAGCTTTTTCCCAAGTGTCAAATCTAGCCGCAATAATGGTCGCCATATTCATGCTCCTTTTTTAATGGGTTGTGTGATCAGACAAGGGCTTTAACTGGACGCTTCCGAGACATGAACCGGCTATTTGTTGCCTGCGCTACACTTGATTCAATTACCGACAATGTCCGATTAAACCAGGAATACCTGATTAAATTCATACCCTTGGTAGGATGGTACATCACGATAAAAACTTGTTTTGTGTGCTAGCACACAGACAACAAAATACCTGAGGTCTAATTCTCATACACTATTCAAGTGAATCATGATGGGTTCAATCAAATTTCATTTGAAGGCTCTCTCAACATTCCATCCCATCAAAGTTGGAGTGTTCGGTCTGGATGATTTGTTAGTTTTTAAGGAGTTATTGTAATGAATGCAATTTTACGTAAACCCTACATCCCTTTTATTACGGCTGCTTTGCTTCTGACCGCATTGGTTGCAACCTCAGGAACGGCTTTGGCGTCGGGATCTAAAGTTAGCTTGAGCGGAGATCAGGAAGTGCCTCCCGTCAGGAGTTCCGCATCTGCGAAGGGGGAAATTACTGTAAGCAAGAATATGTCGGTGAAAGGAAGCATTAAAACCAAAGGAATTGTAGCCAGCGCAGCGCATGTCCATGAAGGCGCCTCTGGCGTCAATGGTCCGGTCGTTTTCCCACTGACACAAACATCCAAAGATACGTGGTCAGTACCTCAGGGAACGCGACTCAACAATGATCAGTACAAAAGCTATAAAGCAGGCCAACTGTACGTCAATGTGCATAGTGCTGCCCATCCAGATGGAGAGATACGTGGTCAGTTGAAATAACATCGAAGGTGGTATTGTCGACCGCTCTTGGCAATTTTACCTGATTATTCACTGACACGGCTTGCACGTGCCGGGGGTGATGGACGGCCATCCTGGCACAATGATCGCCGCAGGCGCGCATTATGACTATGCTTTCACTGTGACCAACCGCGGCGGCATGTATTGGTATCACACGCACGCCCATAATTTCACTGCCGAACAGGCTTATTTCGGGCTGGCGAGTCTGTTCATGGTCGAAGACGAGGACGAAAACTCGTCCTGCGCAGCACATTGCAACTTGAGCCCGGGTAACCGAGCTGCCGCTGCTGATTCAGGATAAACAGTTCGATGCCGACGGCGCACTCGTTTATGACAGCAGATCGTACGCACCGCGATTGATTTTACCCATGCGTTTAAAGGCGATCACCTCTACCTGTTCCACTGTCATAACCTGGAGCACGAAGATCAGGGCACAGTGGTTAACCATCGCGTTACTGCGGTGTAGAGGGCGGTTGGGTGCCCACCTTGAGCAACTCCGGAAAAATATTTCGCAGATATCCAGCTTTTGAGGCTGCTCTTGCATTGGCGCATGCAGGCGCAGGGCATGCCGGTCGATCGCTTATGTTGGGTGGCGAACAGACATAACCCGGATGACTCCACGATAATCTCACCGGAAAACGAAGCGCGTGTATTCGTTTTCCAGGCATATCGAAGGTTGGCGCTCCCGAGGATTTTCTGATGCATTTGGATACCGGATATCTACAGACGTAACTACATGCTTGGGCGACGAATCAACGGGTGGCTTCGAGGATGACGTCCGGATGCCAGCGGGTATTTAAGCAAGAAGCCGGGTGGTATATATCCAGTAGAGTTCGTAATCAGCCACTCTTATGATCCAACAACCGCAACAAGCAACGATAGGCGTAGAAAAACGGGCGACCGAATATCTCGCCAATGAGCGAACCTTTCTGGCGTGGATCCGGACGAGTATCGCGATCATCAGCCTCGGCTTTGTGGTGGCGAAATTCGGTGTGTGGTTGCGCGAGTTATCGGCGCAGCTTGCCCCGCATATACAGACTTCCCAATCGGGGGCATCGATGCCGATCGGCGTGGTGATGATGGCTTTGGGCGGAATGCTGGCTGTGCTGGCGGCGTGGCGGTATCACGTGGTGAATCGCGCCATTGAGGTCGGCAATGTCACCGCCGATCGCGGACTCGTTATCCTCGTCACCGTGATGGTCACCCTGCTTTGTGCTGCGATGATTGTTTATATGCTGCTTAATGCTCAGCATGCGTGAGCGGAAATGATGCACTTGATACCGGCCATCGTCTCGCTGCCCTTCCTTGGGCTCTTTGCAACGATGTGATGGGCGTGCGCCGACGGCCCCGCCATAGCGCTGCACGGCAGTGATCGCGGCGCGCCAGCGTGTGTGACCTGCCATGGTGCAACCGGCACCGGCGTCGGGAATATTTTTCCGCGCTTGCCGGGCGGTCCGCGCTGTATATCGAAAATCAGTTGCGCGGCTGGCAGCAAGGCACGCGCCCCCCGGCACTATGATCTGGATGAATGGCTGATCTACTACAACAACGACCGCACTCATCAGGGGAAGACAAGATGTGCTACGGCCGAACACCTCATCAAACGCTTATTGACGGAAAGGAGGTTTCAAAGTGGTGTACGAGGTCGACATACAGGAGAATTTAACAAAATTCGCAGCGAAAAATGGGGTTAAAGATTTTAATCTTAACCAGCTGGAGGGCATCAAAAGCATGGTGTTCTGCAATGCTCCTTTGGCCGTGAAGATCAGCAACGCTGACCCGACGATGCTGGCGATGTGTCCGCTGCATCTCACCCTCACGCAAAAGGCGGGGCGCGCCGCCGTCCTGTTTGTCCGGCCGAGCGTCATCGCCCACGGCAGCAAGGCTGAAGCGCCGGCGAAAGAGCTTGAGGAAAAAGTAATCAAAGCCATCGAGAGCGGTTTGAGTGCGGCGCAATAAGTAAGCGTCACGCGTGTCGAAAGCGTGCTGACCAGATTCATTTTTATGGCGAATTTCCTGCCATCGGAGCGACTGCCATCGCCCGTTCGCACTGCCGGCAAATGACTAAACCGGCTTGCGTC
>JBBSBS010000637.1:0-3143 GCA_038251045.1 Aggregatilineales bacterium
GAACTGCATCTGCCGCGGCTTGATCCGGCTTTCGATGGTTACAGATTGGTGCAGTTCAGCGACATCCACATGGGAACGGGCATGACGGCTGAACGGCTGATGCATGTTGTGGAGGTGGTCAACGCCCAACAACCGGATGCAGTCGCCATTACCGGCGATTTTGTGACCGGCGGCAACATCCAACCACTGCTACCCGAATTGATTGAAACACTCAGCCATTTGCGATCCAAAGATGGGGTCTTCGCCATTCTGGGCAACCACGACCACTGGACTGATCCGGCGGCTATTCGTGCCGTCATTCGGCGCAGCGCTGCGGTTGACCTGAGCAACAGCGCCTACAGCATCCAACGGGATAACGCTGTGCTCTATCTGGCAGGTGTGGATGATTATTGGGAACGGCAAGACCGCATGGATCAAGTGCTGGCACGCCTGCCCGATAACGGCTGTGCGATTTTGCTGGCGCATGAGCCGGATTATGCCGACATCAGCGCGGCAACCGGACGCTTCGACCTGCAAATATCTGGTCATTCACACGGTGGGCAGGTGCGCTGGCCTATCACAAATCGTCCGGTCATCGTGCCCCATTACAGCGAGAAATATCCGATAGGTAAATATCAGGTTGGCAGCATGATTCAGTATACCAATCGGGGTGTAGGAACCATCGCGCCTGCTGTGCGCTTCAACTGCCGACCGGAAATCACCGTGTTTACCCTGCGCGTAACGGCCACAGGTCAGGCCGCCCCCACAGCATCGTAATCACAGCGTAGGTCAGCGCCGAACCGAGCACAATTCCGAATATAATGGCGACAAAGATGCTGGCAACTGATGTTACACCTGAAAATTTAGGTACATACTTCGGCATAGTGTGACTCCTCTTATGTGTTATTCTAATGACAATTTGTTGGTAACACATAAGGGAAGTTTTCATGAGTCGCATTCCGCCACCCATTCTACCAAAGCCGCCGCTCGATCATGAAACGCTGCGGGATGTCATTGATCTGGCCTTATGGTCGGGGCAGCTACTCTTACAAAACGGCGCTGAGTCGGCACGGGTGGAAGAAACAGTCCACCGCATGGGCACGGCGCTCGGCGCACACTGGATGGACATTCTGGTTTCCCCGAACGCTATACTCGTCACGACCACCAGTGATCTGGAATTCCGCACCAAAATTCGCAGGGTGGTGGCGATGGGCGTGAATATGCAAATCGTGGCGGAGGTGCGGGCGCTGGTGCATCAGGTCGAACGCGGTCAGATTGACCGTGCCGGAACACGCGTTGAGTTGATGCGACTCAGTCATCTGAAACCACAGTATAATCGCTGGCTGGTGGTGACAGCCATCGGATTAGGCTGCGCGGCCTTCAGCCGGTTATTCGGTGGTGATTGGGCGGTGTTCGCCGTGACCTTTTTCGCGGCAGCCGTCGCCATGTGGGTGCGGCAGGAACTCCAGCGCCGGAACTTCAACTCGTTAATCGTGGTGGTCGTCACCTCATTTGTTGCCTCGCTAATCGCCTCCAGCGCCACACTCTATAAGCTGAGTCCACAACCTCAGACGGCATTAATCGCCTCGGTCATCCTGCTGGTTCCCGGTATCCATCTGGTGAATGCCATGCGTGATCTGGTCGCGGGTCATCTGGTGACGGGTATCGTGCGCGGGATGGTCGGCGGCATGGTGTCCTTGGGGATCGCGCTGGGATTAGTGTTGGCTATTCGTCTGGTGGGGATAAGCGGATTATGAACCCACTCGATACGCTTGGCTTTGTACTACAGGATGGCATCTGGTCGGCAGTGGCGGCAACCTGCTTCGGCATCCTCTTTAATGTGCCGAGAGATTTATTACCGGGATGCGCTCTAGCGGCGGGCTTCGGTCATGCCACACGGACGCTGTTAATGCAGTTGGGCGTGGACATCGAATTATCGACGCTGATCGGTTCGACCATTATCGGCTTCGTTAGCCTGTTTTTGTCGCTGCGCTGGCACGCACCGATTCCGGTATTTACCCTCAGCGCGGCGGTGACGATGGTTCCGGGAGTTTTCGCCTACCGCACCATGTTAGGGCTTATCGAAATTTCACTGGGCAGCGCCGACTTATCCAACGCAGTACTCATCGCCGCCGCGACCAACGCCGTACGGACAGCGCTCATTCTGGGGGCGATTGCGCTGGGAATCGCCGCGCCAGCTTTACTCTTTGACCGCGAACCGCCCGTCGTGTAAATCGTCAGTGTTTACGCAGGGTGGGTTCGAGGATCAATGTGGCGTAGATTTCGCCCATACGCGCTGGTGAATAAGGCGTGTCATGATCCAGCCACCACTTGACCAGCGCCAGCACCGAAGCCGCAATGTGGTTGGCCTTGATTTCCGGCGGGATAATCGCATCCCCATCAACCGGAGTCGCCTGCAAAATCTCGGTCAAGATGACGTGCTGAATCCGTTGAACAATGGCGCTGGAAGTCAAGCCGCCCAGCAGCACCCGATACAAAGGTTGATTTTGCGCGATATGCTCGAATAAGACACGCCCGCCAATATGCGAGGCTTGATTTTCGCCAACCACCAGCCGCAGTTCTTTGATAGCACTTTGAATCATATCCAACAGCAGCGCATCTTTATCCGCGTAATGCCGAAAAAATGTCGAATACGATACATCGGCATACTCGGTGATGTCGCGGATAGTTACGGCATCATAACCCTGCTGCTGCGACAGAATCACCAGTGCGTCGGCTAGCAATTTATGTGTCCGACGGATGCGGCGGTCGATTTTTTCCATCGTTGATAAAAAACCTTACACTTTTCTCATGAAATTCCTGCTATACTCTGTGTGTTATGATACACAGTATAGCATATCTCGTTGATAGTATAGGACAAATCACATCTTATGCCCGTTGCAACTGACCTCGTTTTCGATCTGTTTACACCGGATGCCCTGCGCAACCCCCATCCCATACTGGCACAAATGCGCCTTGAAGCGCCGCTTTATAAACTCACCCGTCAAGAAATGGGGCATATCCCGTGGCTGCTGACGCGCTATGACGACTGCGTTAAACTGACCAAAGACGAACGCTTCACCAAGAATATGTTTCGCCGTCCCAGTGATGAAGCCATTGATCCTAATGATATGCAGATGCAGGCCGCAGCCACCATCAACCGC
>JBBSBS010000638.1:0-3139 GCA_038251045.1 Aggregatilineales bacterium
CATGCGCCTCAATGACGGCAGTGGCCGCATAATGCATACAGATGACCATGCCGGTCGTTGCACACTCGCGAGCGATCCGTTCGACCAACAAGGCGGCTGCGCGGTGTCCGTCGCCCATACCACCGACCTCAGCCGAACTGATCAAGCCTAAAAGCCCTGCTTTAGCCAATGCTTCAATAGCAGCGCGTGGGTAGGTTCCATTTTGATCAACATCGCTGGCATTGTTGGCAATAATTCCTGAAGCGATTGGTTCTAATAAATCTAAATAGGACGCAACTTTTGTTTCGGTCATCATCTTCTCCAACTAAAATTAGGGTGAGGGTATTTACAAACTCCAATGTACGCCGCAGCCTGCACAAGCCGGATGGGGGGTATCGCTCAGTAATCTTTCACGCCACTGCTGATAACGGGTATCGTCCCAAATTTCGACAAAAGGTTGCTCAAACACATTGCCGAGTTTCAGACTCTCATAATCAGTTGTAGCAAAAGGTGAGATGCAGCACGGCAGGGCATTACCGTTTGCGGTGATGTAAGCCGTCGTCCAAGGACGCATACAGGCTTTCCACGGTTGATGGTCACGCTGTTTACTGGCCTCTAAACTATGGCGTGGGCTGGTTGCGCCGGAAGCCTTGAACAAGATTCCCAATTCGCGAGCCAACGCTTCAGAGGTCATGACGATTTGTTCCACCTGATCGTCAAATTGATCAAAAAGGCCATGTCCATCTTCCAGCAGTCCCGGTGCTTCATCAGCTTGGTAGTAATACACCATACGCTGCAAATACACTTCAGGAACACCCATTTTGGCTGCAAGGCGCAGCAAGTCAGGAAGTTCTTGGATATTTTCTTTCATACCTGTCATCCAGATAGAGGCACGGGGAGTCGTTGCTTGCATCTCACGTTGAATTCGAGTGAATTCGGTTAAATTACTGACGATTTTGTGTAGGAGTGGTGCGCCACGAATGATGGCATAGGTTTTCGGATCCGATCCATCAATCGAACACCGCATCTCATCCAGACCGCTTTCAATGAGCTTACGTGACCATTCTGGCGTAAGCAACGTAGCATTGGTGTTAAACAGGACATAAACCCCACGCGCTTTCAGATGTGAAATCATGCGCGGCAAATCTTTGTTGAGGAGGGGTTCACCGATACCGTGTAGTACGGCCCGTTCCATATTCGGGAATTGACCCACAATTTTGAGGAAGTTTTCCCAACTGAGCGTTCTGGGTTCTTCATATGTGACAAAGGTGCGGGGACAGGTTTCGCACAGCAGGTTGCAATGGTTGGTGACTTCAATAAAGACACAATGCGGCTGTTGTTCAGAGAAGGCTGCACGGGTGGCAGGGTCAACTGCCCGGTAGGCAGCAGGGAGATAATCCGCTTTGGCTTCAAGTGGGCTACCTACTAGAGTGGACTTTTGTACATCACTAGACATCAATGCCGCACTTTCACTTTTTGGTTGGAGGCAACAGTATAGCACTGTAGTCTAACGTCCTTGCGAATCTATTACGTGAACCCAAGAATTCATGCATGATGATACTAATTGTTTGAAATCTATAACGATGTGCCTCATTGGAACGTACAGAAGAATTCATCTCACGGAGAATTTTCTGTACGCTGCTAGTTACTACGCGATACGAGAAACGTCTATGTTTAGCCTGATGCTTCTTGAGTGGCTTCCATACTATTAGGACTTTGCTCCATGCTCATCGTTACAGGTCCGGGAAAGGCACCCATAAGATGGCTAAATGATTCGCTTCCCATCTTACCGGGTTCATTTCCATGGGTCTTGCCATCAGCATGGTACACTACAAAAAGGGCCTGATAGTCATTATTCGATGGAACCGTAAATGTTGCGGTTGCTGTACCGTTTTTCCCTGCTTTGAACTCATTTGCAGGGGTATTACCAGCGGACCCCATGCTCATTGAAGGCTGCATGTTAACCCACCACAGTGTGTATTGACCCTCAGAAACTAGACCGCTGAGCATTACCGTAATCGTATCGGTTCCACTGTCGCCCATTGCCATAGACGCAACACCAAATGCTTTTTCCCAAGTTGCTTGGTCTACGCCAGAAGGGACACCATCTTCAGCCGTTGCCATCAATGCGGTATCGATGCCCACCATCTGATTTTTATCACCACCCATACTTGCTACCATGCCGTACGGCCCGGGGAAAGCACCCATGAGATGGCTGAACGATTCACTGCCCATCTTACCGGGGTCTTTACCGTGGGTTTTACCATCGGCGTGGTACACCACGAAAAGTGTCTGATATTCATTATCTGATGGAACGGTGAAAGTAGCCGTCGCCGTGCCGTCCTTACCTGCTTTGAACTCATTGCCGGGGGTATCGCCAGCTGGCCCCATCGTCATCGAAGGCTGCATGTTAACCCACCACAGTGTGTATTGACCTTCGGAAACTAGACTGCTGAACATCACACTGATCGTATCGGTTCCATCGTTGCCCATTACCATGGACGCAATACCAAAGGCTTTTTGCCAAGTTGCTTGGTCTACGCCAGAAGGGACACCGTCTTCGGTAGTCGCTTTTAGAACTACGCTCTTCGGCATTCCCATGCCCATGTCGGACATCGTTGCTTCTGGGGTTTGATCTTGAGCAAATACGTTGGAGATAGTTCCCAAGGCGACTGCGACGATCAAACTTACAACTGAAATAGCTAAACGGATTCTAGGCATTTTCATAAGTTTTTCCTTCTTAGTTGACATTTCGATGTGTGTCATAGCTTGTAGACGATTGGAGTTTAGCTTATTCTTTGGCGTTATTCTGTTAGGTGTGCCAAGCAAACGCCGAGTAATTGCCGAAGGTTTGCCAAATGAAGGTTAGAAATAGGCTTTATTGATCATTGTTGTAATCTTGCGAATTAAATGAGTTTGTGCGGGGAGAAAGATTCTATAGCTTATACCTGCAAATGAATGAAAACAGGGGCAGAAATAGAACTCAATAATGTGGGAATTAAATGAGCCAAAACATAAAAACTTCTCTTTGAGAAAATAGAACGACCTTCAGTGCAGGGATATGATAGAGAAGAAAACAGAGTTCATAAGTTAGGGGGAATAAGACGATAGCCAATTCCACGCACCGACTCGATATATAGCAATTGATTAGGTTCAATTC
>JBBSBS010000639.1:0-3134 GCA_038251045.1 Aggregatilineales bacterium
GGGATCTCACCGCGAAAAAAGTTCTGTATGAATCCACTACCGGCAACCCGAATGGCCAAGCCTTGGACGGCAACGCCGTCGGCTCTCTGCAATTCAGCAGCGACGGCAAACTCATGTTCATGGTCAATACATTTGACTTAGAGGCTTATGACACGACGACGTGGCAGCCCACTCGCGTCCTGCGTGATTATCAGGTAAGGGAAGCAGCCATGTCCCCCGATGGTCAGCAAATTGCGGTTACGCCTTGGTATCCAGAAACGCCCTACCTCATTGACTGGTCGGGTGACCGAACACCGCTGGATACCGGCGATTTGAGCACGACTATCCTTGCGATGAACTTTAGTCCGGATAGCAAGATGCTCGTCATGAGTGATAACAAGGGGCATGTCCTGCACCAGACTTTGGCGACGGGCGAATCCCACACCTACACAGCAAAATTCGATGGCGACTATCATCTCATCCGCGAGTTGACATTCTCACCGGACAGTAAACTGCTAACGATAGGCGATTTCACCGAAAAGAACGGTGTGTTACGTATGATGAACGCCGTGACTATGGAACAAATCGGAACTCTGTCACCCGACGGAGTATTGCGTGCAAAATATTTTGCCTTCAGCCCGGATGGTTCCCAGATCACCACTGTTTTTGACAATGTGCTGCTGATTGTGAATACTGCCGATATTCACGACTAGGCTAATCGCTGATATAAACCACCAATCAAGAATATTTCGTAAGGACACAGTGTGTTCGGCAACACACTGTTGTGCCAATAAAACGATAGATCAACATAGTCGTGACGCAAATTGCAGGCTTATCTTCTGGTTTGCATTGTGGCTTATGACCTTTAACCAAATAAGGTCATAAACCCAAATCTCAGCCTCAGATTCATCGCCATCTCCCCAAATTCGAGTGTTGACCACTCCCCGCCACTTTTGTTCAATACCCGCAAAGCACGTATACTCTAACTTCGCCCTACCGTACTAATGAGGGATTCTTATGTTTAACATTACCGTTCCGGAATTCACAAAACGCTTTCCGCACATAGGTTCCGCACTGGAACCCGATGAGCTAAAAGCACTGATAGAGCTGCTCAAAACACAGTATGTAGAAGCATCCGAGTCGCTCATTATCGAAGGCACGATTACCGATTCGTTGTACTTCGTCTGGGAAGGCGAATTAGATGTAATCATGAAAGCCCCTACGGGTGACTACAAAGTTGCTGTCATCGAGCAGGGTGCGCTGCTGGGTGAAATCTCGCTACTCAGTCCCGGCAAAGCAACCGCCACCGTTCGCAGTGAACTAGGCTGCGTTGCCCTCCATCTTGATGTCAAAGGTCTACAGCAGTTCTGGGATACCTATCCCCATGCCGCAAGCGTCTTTATGCGTGAACTCAGTCGCTTGGTGGCACACCGCATTCACTCTGCCGATAACACATTGAAAGAACTGAAACAACTTCGCTCGCAGGATACGCAAACATTGATGAAAGCACAATCGACACTGATACAGGGAAACTGAGCTAATATGACTTTATTTGATGTACTGGAAAAAAACCTCCATTTCGAAAATCTCTCAAACGACGAACTTAATCAGCTTGCTGCTGTAATGTCCCTCTCCAAACACACTGACGGGCATACCTTTATCCGAGAAGGCGAACTCGGTGATACCATTTTTCTATTGCTCGAAGGGACAATTGCCGTTACCTTGCTGGTCGGGGAGCGTGAGCAGCATATCGGTACGCTAACTGAAGGTGACTTTTTTGGTCTGCTGGCATTGATTGATGATGAACCCCGCAATGCCACCTGTA
Source organism: Aggregatilineales bacterium (assembly GCA_038251045.1). Taxonomy (GTDB): domain Bacteria; phylum Chloroflexota; class Anaerolineae; order Aggregatilineales; family Phototrophicaceae; genus CFX2. The sequence goes on from JBBSBS010000639.1 coordinate 1,805, forward strand.
TTGCACAGGGTGATGTGGTCGTCGCCTCGCTGAATCGCACCAGCTATCAAGCCTTAATCAGCGACAGCGCCCGCACAGCATTGGCTTTTCAACGCGCATTGGGTCAACAAGTCGCCTCCGATTTCCGAAACATCAGTCAGCAAATCCACGACTTATTGTACGCCGCAGCCGAAACCCCTTCCAACAACTTGGATGTGGATGTGGCAGTCATCGGCAGCGGCCCCTTGGGCATGTTTTATGCCATGTGGGTCAAGCGCTTTCGCCCCGAAACCAACGTCGTGCTGTTAGACCGTCGTGACCATCCGGTTCACAAAGTGGGCGAAAGTACACTGTCAACCACCGTACGCGCCTTCAACGCAATGGGGCTAACACTCCCCGTGATGCGTCGGCTTTTTGGTAACAAAGCCGGATTGCGCTGGTTCTACACCCAAAAGAACACCGATAAACTGGATGGGCATTTCGATATTGTTGACATCGAAGAAACCTATCAGGTAGAACGCCGTGTACTGGAAACCGCCTTACAGTACTCGATGCGCAAGGACGAAAATCTTCAAATCCTCAACGGTGTACAGGTTCGCGTACGCAATAGCCAGTTGAAGGATGAAGTCAAACAACTCCTTTGTGCCGACCCCGACGGCAATGAATTTACCGTTCGTGCCAAAGTCGTCTGCGACGCATCCGGTGCAGCCAGTGTCCTGCCTCGACATTTTGATGTCTATCGCAAAGCCCCCGAACTACAGCAAACCTTCAGCTACAACTCATATTTCGCCTATTTCCGCCCGAAGAAAAATGTCCCTGTTGATTTCTGGGATTATCCGGCGACCCGTCATATCTGCTTCGAGGAAGGGTGGCTCTGGTTCATCAGCCTCATATCGTGGGAACAAACCCCGCAAGATAAGCTTGAAGCCATGATCAAATACCTGATGGATCTCCCCGCTGAAAGTGATGCCGACTTACCCACCCGCGAAGCCCTTGCCGCCCAGTTTGGCGCGACTTATGAAAGCCTCTTTAGTATCGGTTTCACCATTCGTACCGACCGCGATGTAGACGGCATGAGTATTCAAGAACGCTTTGACCATTGGGTACAACAGTATCCCGCAATTCAGTGGGTTCTCAGTCACTATGAGTTAGTGGATGCCCCCTACGAAGGCAAGAATCGCGCCCATTTCGCCTTCATGGATATGCTCCATGATGCCGAGCAAGTAGCTGGTGATGGTTGGTGCGCCGTCGGCGATGCCGCCATGTTTATCAACCCATTTTTCTCACTGGGGTTGAATTATGGTACGGGCACAGCCTATATGGCAGCGCAGGATACCGCCACCGCCTTAAC
>JBBSBS010000640.1:0-3132 GCA_038251045.1 Aggregatilineales bacterium
CTCGACCACTGCTGGTTTGAATTATGAAAGGGCTAATATTCCTTTCCCGGCACAGAATGTCCCGGCACTAACTGGCATTGTCCCGACGGGCGGCATCCCGGCGCTGGATCAAGGCATCCGTCCAGAAGTTTATGGCACGGGTGGCAATCCAACCGCAGCGAACGCGCAAGCCGTTACAAGCCAAAATATTCCGCCACAATATTATGACGGCACCTATGCTGACCATATTTATGGGCCGATTAATCAGGCAAAAGGCGTACCGCCACCAGTCGATCAGGGAACTATCCAACAGCCTCCAGTCGATCAGGGGACAAATACGCAACCGCCTGTCGATCAAGGAACGAATGGGGGTAATCAGGTCGTGCCGACGGCAGACACCGGGCAGGTGATGCAACCGCCTGTAGAAACACCCACAGGGCCAAGCGGTGATCTGGGCATTATTTCGCCGCCGAGCAGTCCATGAGTACCTAGCAATCTGATTTTATGATGCGCGTCTGTGATCCAGGCGCGCATTTTTATTCATTTGTAATGGCGTGGCGCTACATTAAAAGGGCGTAGGTCATACGTAGGCGTTGGACATAACCAAAACTGCTGGTTATTCTTATAATGAATGTAGATGCAGTTTTAGTGTGAGTGAGGATTGTATGCCCAAGCAAGATTTCCGTCCACGAATTTGCGACTACGAAGGTTCTGACTACCGGACCGAATTCTGGGAAGGGAAAGGGCGGGATTATGAAGACCGTGTGGAACGGATTGCGCTGCGGCGTCTGCTGCCGGACAAGGGGCGACGCTTGCTGGAAATCGGCGCAGGCTTCGGGCGTTTGACAGGCGAATATCATGGTTTCGATCAAGTCGTGCTGGTCGATTACTCATTATCGCAGTTGCGCTATGCACAGGAACAACTTGGTACATCAGGCCGCTATATTTACGTGGCTGCGGATGCCTACAGCCTACCGTTTCGTTCTGGCAGTTTCGACGGCGCTACAATCATTCGTGTGATTCACCATATCGCCGATGTGCCATCGGTGCTAAAGCAGGTGCGGCGTGTGCTGACTTCAAAGGGCGTTTTCATCCTGGAATATGCTAACAAGCGCAATGTCAAAGCCATGTACCGCTTTGCCAGGGGCAAGCAGAAGTGGAATCCACACGATCTTGAACCGGTGGAATTTGTCGAATTGAATTTTGATTTTCATCCCGATTATATGAAGCAGCAGTTGAAGGCCACTGGATTTGCAACCAAACGCAGCATACCGGTATCATTTTTCCGCATCGGCGTACTCAAAAATACGCTGCCAACGGGGCTGCTAGCGGGGATGGACGGCGTACTGCAATTGACGGGTCTGCACTATACACCGAGCACTTTTACGCGGAATATTGCTGTGGGTGAATCACCGGATAATCGTGGGACGGATTCGTTGTTTGTCTGCCCAGATGATGGTCATGAGTTGACTCGTGTAGGCGATAACTTGATGTGCAAATCGTGTGGACAACGTTGGGCAATCCGCGACGGTATCTATGATTTCAAAGCTCCGTTGGAGGAGTAAACAGGACAATTGCTTCAAACAATCGGCTTTCGGGCCGATTTTTTATTTCCCCGTGAGAAGTTCTTGATAAACAACACTGGAACAGATAACATTACCAATATTACTAACCGTCATCCTACGGAAACCTAACATCAGACATCACGAGATGTCGCCGACGAAATAGGTATAGATAATTCAGATTTACTTCTGCTGTAGTGGATGCTCCAAGATGGCAACTATGACTTCAAAGCACCGTTGGAGGAACAATTAGTCTCGCTGTTGTGTATAAGCCGGAAAATTGATCACCGCGCGATAAAAACCCGTCCCAATAGTCTCAACACGACTGGTGTCCAGACTCAATTTATAGAGAGTGGGCTTTCCCATTTTGTAATAGTGCGAGTCAAATTCGTCTATTGGTTGGGGAAAACGAAATAAATTCTCGATCCAACTCCTCATATTGGGAATTTGCGTGAAGAAGATCGCCTTGCCATCCGGCGATAGCATCAAACGGCCAATCGCATAAGCGTCCGCATCATACAGCAATTTCGATTTGCCATCCTCAAGATTTAATACTCTGATTTGAACATCATACATCGGGACTTTCGTGATGTACGGGTAACTTTGACGAAATATATTTTGTTGCGAATCACTTAATGTATCTAAAAGGTTTTTACGATGATTGCGGGTCACGTAATAAACATTTTCGTCCCCACTCCAAGCAAGCAACTGCGAGAAATACTCCGTTGAAAATGATTCACTCTCCAAAGTCTGTAAATTAATTCTGACAATCGTCCCCTCATCACTGACGCCAACAATGTGGGTTCGATCCGGAGAGGCAACTACGTGCTCAGGATGACCGGGTAAATCAATAGTGTCCTTCCGCTCTGAACCGTATTTGAATAAATTTACAACCCCACCACCCCAAATTCCGCGCGTGTGTAAAATACCAAAAGGCGTTTCTAACAAAAAGCGATCAAATCCTGGTTGATCGGCTCCATAACCCTGGTCACGATTACTTTCTGACCAATACATTAAATCGGCAGCAAAAGGCATCTCTCCATTTGTGCTGTTATCATAATCGACATAGCCGATTTCTTCTGGCAAAGCATCCACTTTTAATTCAAGACTAAAAACCTCAGCCCAATACCCTAACCAGTATCCAGGTGATCGCGAGTCATTCATACCACCGTTGGCGGCGTATATGAGACGAGTTCCGTCTTGACTAAAACTAATTGGAAATCTGGGGTAATCGTAGAAATCAGCATTTAACTGTCGAACACTCATATCAGTTGCATCTAAAAGCTGTAAAGTCATTGGATTCCCAGACAGTATTGCCAGCGATGTGCCATCAGGACTCCAGGCCATATCGACTACATTACTAATGGTCGTCCGCTGCGGTTTGCTGCCGAAACCGTAAAGCCACAGTTGCCCGTTCATATCAAGAACGGCCATCGGCGGGTAACTTATGTCCCGAGCTATCAAAATCTTTGTGGAAGACAAGAAAAGAAAGAGGATTGTGATCGCTAATAATGAAAATTTTCGTATCACTTTATCCTCTCCGAATGAGTATGACTTTCAAGGAAAAACTGACTTGATAAACCGTAGTTCC
>JBBSBS010000641.1:0-3127 GCA_038251045.1 Aggregatilineales bacterium
GGCATTAAGTCATTCAGAGGGCGTGACAGCAACCTTCGAGGGTAAGGAAGTTGTCATGCTTGGTTCGAATAACTATCTTGGCTTGACGACTGACCCTCGTGTTCGTCAGGCCGCAATCGATGCCATTAACCACTATGGAACCAGTGTGACCGGTTCGCGCTTTCTCAACGGTACACTTGAACTCCATTTGGAACTGGAACGCCGCCTTGCCAAGTTTGTTGGTATGGAGGCAGCTGTCGTTTTATCTACAGGCTATCAGAGCAACTTGGGGGCTATTTCTGCCGTAGTAGGGGAGGGTGATTACGTCATCCTTGACAAAGATGATCATGCCAGCATCGTAGATGGTGTGACCATGTCCAAGGGTGAGATGAAACGTTTCCGCCATAATAGTCTCGATAGCCTCGAATCGGTTCTTTCGAAACTGCCCGAAGAAGCCGGGAAACTGGTCATCATTGATGGTGTCTATAGTATGGGTGGTGACATTGCGCCTTTGCCGGAAATTATTGCCATAAGCAAAAAGTACGGTGCGCGCATCATGGTGGATGATGCTCACGGCATCGGTGTTACTGGCAATGGACGTGGGACTGCTGCCCATTTCGGGATGTCTGACCAAATTGACTTGTTAATGGGCACGTTTAGTAAGAGCTTTGCCTCTATCGGTGGCTTTATCGCCGGTACGGCTGAGACAATCTATTATATTCAACACAAAGCTCGTTCCTTGATTTTCTCTGCAGCCTTACCCGCGCCGCAGACCGCGGCTGTTTTAGCCGCACTTGATATTATCGAAACAGAACCACAACGCGTGGAAGAACTCTGGGATAATGCCGAGTACATGCGTAAGGGTTTCATTGAAATGGGTTACAACATTGCGACCAGCAATACGCCGATTATTCCGGTTGTTCTCGGCGAGGATTTTAGGGTAGGGCTTGCCTGGAACGCCCTAATTGAAGAAGGTGTTTATACCAACCCGGTCGTGCCACCGGCAACACCACCCAAAGGCGGATTGCTCCGTACCAGCTATACTGCAACACACCGCAAAGAGCATTTGGATCGCGCGTTACACGCCTTCAAAGTCGTGGGTGAACGGCTTGATTTTATCCCCACTCGCTCTGAATTGGCGACCGGGTGAATTGTACATTAGCATCATGTTGAATAAGCGGGCACTCAATCGAGTGTCCGTTTTATTTCTAGCAGGTGTGAAGCCCATCACTTTAATGACCGCAAAGGCGATTTAACGAACAATTCCATGTTAAAATCCGTCCGTATTGTTGTCGGGAAATGAATTAAAACATAATCGCCCACTTTGGACTTTTTGAGGAAATAATCATGGAAGAATTTATCTTCGGCACACTGGCTACTGACCAGCTAAAGCTTATTCATCATCGCACACGGCATCGTGGGTTACAACATGCCCACGATATTTCTCCGCGTGATCCCACGCCCGGTCAGGCTATTACGCTCACGCTTTATATAGGGGCGAATTTTTCATTCGATCAAATTGTTTGTTATTACACCAATAACGGCGCCCAACCGGCAGGTGAAAAAGGTGTAGCTTACAGCGGTGAAGTCATATCGTTTCAATTGGATGATGTGGTTTGGGATACACTTTCATGGAGTTATCAGCAGCGTTGGGTTGCAGTGTTACCAGCCCAGAGCACTAAATGTTATCTGCGCTATCAGATTAGCGCGTGGGCGAGTGATGGTCCCGAATACTATGCAGATTGGCCGCACGTTAAGCATGCTGGTGAGCTAGCTGCCACGGCTTTCTTTCGTGGTGAGACTGTTCCAGATGCAATAGACACTGGAAGTCCTTTCAAGCCCTACACATTTGTTATATCCGTTGATACTTTCAAACCGCCACGATGGGCGCGTGACGCGGTTATTTATCACATTTTTGTTGATCGTTTCTACCCGGGACAAAATAATGATTGGCTGCAAATTGATGACCTCAATGGTTTCTGTGGGGGTACACTGTGGGGCGTAGCTGAGAAACTGGATTATATAACTGAACTGGGCGCGAACACGATCTGGCTGAGTCCCGTTTTTTGCAGTAATTCACATCACGGCTATGACGTAATTGATTACAGCCATGTGGAACCCCGATTGGGTGGTGATGAAGCCCTTCGTTTTCTGGTTCAAGAAGCCCACACCCGTGGTATTCGTGTCGTACTGGATATTGCTCTAAACCATATTTCGGATCAACATCCGTATTTTCAAGATGCGCGTACCAACCCGGATAGTATCTATCGCGATTGGTTCATGTTTGACGATTCTGAGGTGGGCTATCGCAGTTTCTTTGGCGTGGCCTCCATGCCCCAAATCAATGTTGCTAATCCTTCTGTGCGCCAATGGTTGATTGAGGTTTCACGTTTTTGGCTGCGAGAATTTGATGTCGATGGTTTCCGCCTAGATGTTGCCGATGGCCCCGGACCTGATTTTTGGTCCTATTTCTGGCCGGCGGTCAAAGCCGAGAAGGCCGATAGTTTCTCGTTTGGCGAGGTGGTAGATGCTCCTGATATTCAGCAGCAATATATTGGTCGTTTGGATGGTTTATTAGATTTCCACCTTTGCGATGCTTTTCGCCGAACCTTTGCTCAAAAAATATGGTCTGAAGCCGATTTTGAACGATTCCGTTCGCGGCATGCACTGGCATTTCCTGCCGAATTTCTCATGCCATCCTTTATTGATAACCACGATATGGATCGTTTCCTATTTCAATCCAACGGTGACAAAGAGGCGCTTCGTCGGGCTGCCGCTGTTCAAATGAGTTTGCCCAACCCACCGGTTATTTATTACGGCACCGAGGTTGGGATCACCCAATTGGTTACTGGACTGACGGGCTTTGGCCTTCATGTCAACCGCGTTCCGATGCTGTGGGGGGACGATCAAGATAGGGAACTTTTTGCCTACTATAAGGGACTCATTGCCCAGCGCCGCCGTTAATGGCACGAATGACGATGAGACTCGTCGTGAATGGGTCGAAAACCGGATTGATTCTTCGGAAAATGCAGTAAATGCAGCACAAATTGCATTTTCCGAAGAATTGTCGGCGGGAGGCTCGCTAGAACCCGCCGAAGCCATATTTTGGGTCGGCGGGAAGTATGGTCGGGGCGGCTGAACCGACACA
>JBBSBS010000642.1:0-3099 GCA_038251045.1 Aggregatilineales bacterium
CTATCAACACCTGCCGGGAGCGATTGAATATGTTTGTTTATGTCCTCAAGTATAGTCCAATTTACGTCTGGCGGTCAATCTATCGGTACTTATACGTTGCTGCGCTCCCTTTCCGCATAAATAGTGGCGGTGGGAACAGCCAATCCGCAATTTGAAAGCAGAACCGCGCAACCTGCCATATTCGGGATGTACGAAACCGAATGCGACTAAGAGCGGTTTGGGTCTCAATCAGCCGATTTTCGTAGGCTCTACGAGGTTTGGTGAGCCGTTTTCGCTCTGCCCACGCGACTAAACGTTGTAAATCTGATTCTCTGCCTAATAAATAATAAGCTATGCAAAAATCTTCCCAACCCCATTTGCGGTAATAGGAGGAAAATCGAGTGTAAGTAATATCCTGGTACATACTATTATGAGTCTATCAAACAGGCCGTACTAGAGTCAATAAGTATATGCAAAACAAAAAATATGAGAATTAAAGCCGCTAGTGAGTATCGGAATCGGTTATTCCCAAGTGATGTAGTAAGGCTTGTTCGAGCGCGATAACAAGAGTGTCTTGCAACGCATCGCTGACGGCATTGGCAATCAGTTCCATATCCGCGTCGGTCAGTGTGTCAATAACGCTGGCAAGATCGGGGCATGAATACACCAGATCAGTTTTACTCACCCACATAACTGGAATGGCTTCGGCGTTTGGACTGGATATAGTTTCCTCCTTTCATGGGTTATGGTTGTTGTTTCATCTGTCGATACAGGCGCAATTCATGATCCAGATACAGCGATAAAACGACATTGAGTTGCATCCAATAGAACTCTTCGAGTGCATTACCCACCAATACCGCCAGGGCTTCGACTTCATCATCTCGCAACTTCTCAAGCTGTAGTGCAAGGTCAGGTCGCCGCTTGACCATATCGGTTTTCGTCGTCCAGAGAATCGGTATTTCCTTTGATGGTGTAGTCACCTGAGATGGTTGTCGGGCAGTCTGGAAATATGGAAGGGTTTTCCGTCCCAGATATGCTCCAATAGTGAGAGCAGCGGCAATCTCATCTCCGGTTAATCCGGTATGACGAGCATCTAACTTGGCAAGATTCATGCTGATGCTTTCCGATAAGGCTGAGACCGGAGTCGTAGACAGGGTAGCGGCCTGTTCTTGGGCAGCGTTCACCAGAATAAGATACGCTGCCAACTTGGTGAGGGGTGGGTCAGACGGCAATGATGTCTCAGCTTCGTCATCCGGTAGAGAAATAGCGACAGAAAGTTCAACGCTTGCAGCAGGTGGTGGTTGTGTGATGCGTGGTATCTCAGGAGCAGGTACAACTCGCTGAGTTGCGGGATCATTTCCCGCAAACAAGTTTGGTGTCATCGCCTGGGCTTGCCGCATCAAATCGCGTTCAATCTCCTCATCTGTTCTCAAGTCTTCCTGAATCAGCACCAGTTTTCCAGGGGAGAAAGGCATTACCGGACGTGCGCTCACCCCAAATTGTGCAACTTCATGTTGCGAAAACATCTCGATTTGCTGCGGCTGTTGGCGTTCCCGCTCGGCTTTCTTTTGGGTTGGGGTACGAGTATCAACTAGTTCGCCACTGAATAAGTCACGTTGGAGAGGGATGGGTTGTTCGACCATAAGGTAGAGGGCTATTCGTTTCGACGCTGCTGCTCCTGCATGGCTTTCAGTTCCCGTAGCGTCGTGGGCTGAAAGAACTTGTCCCGCTCGATGGGGAGACCTAAGCCGCCTCGCACCGAAGACAATTCCGAGAGGGAAAAGTACCCAAACTCAATCTCATAACCAATCACTAAGCCAAAGAACAGGAAATCCACTTTCTCCTTATCGGTATCAAAGTACCCGTCTTCATCGACAGGTGAACCTTCTGAGGCATACCACGTCCAGCCCGAATCTGCGGAAAAGAACTTGACCTGAGCCAGCGCATCAAGACCAAGCGACTCGTTGCTGTATAGCGACGGTAGGCGTTCGCGGAACGCGGTATCCAGTAATTCTGCTTCAGGAGTGGCACGTTTTTCTTGCTTGAAGACCATCGGGGCAATATCAATTATGATGCGATGCTCATTGTCATAAGTGAGAAGCAAATGTTCCTCTTCGTCCTGTCCAACCAATTCGAGTTGGGTTTCTCCGCGCACGAGGGCAAGATACCCCACTTGTTCGGCAATCTGGCGGGCTGCCGCAAACCCTTCATCACGGGTACTGGAAAGGGGCAAATCCATCTCGCCAAACAGGTGCAAGATGCCAGACTGCGCGGTCTTCCCGCCTTCCCATAATTCAAATGCCGTTCCAGAAGGAAATTCAACCATTGGGTATTTCATTCCTTTTGACCACTCGCGGTGAACCACGCTGGCAATCAAGTCGCCATCCAGGAATAACAGACCGTCGATGGGGATAGTGTCAAAGGGCGTTTGGGATTCTTTGTGATACCAGGACATAAGGTGTGAGGTATCAGAATAACACAATCATCAACCTCAAAAAAGCGCATTTTGATAATACTCTACATAATAGAACACAAATTCTAACTATATCCGAACCAACTTCGTACCATTTACTTAGCCTGTGTTTCACACTTAAGAACAAATATTCGATAGAATGAATGTTCAAAAAGTTTATATGTATAACAAAAAAGTAACGCTATCATGCCAACACCACAGCCCAATTCGTTTGAGATAGATATTAGACGTAAGTTTGGACATAACGCCATCCAAACCCTGGCGAGTCTGAGTAAACAAGCGATAACAACTCCGCTTGCCTTCGGCCTAATGCCGTTGGATGCTGCGTTTGCGGGAATTCCACGACAGGCTTTGACACTCTTTCGGGGAACACTCACAGCAGGTATGACGACCACTACTTATTGTCTGATGTCCCAGGCGCAATGTCAGGACGAGGTTGTTGTCTACCTCGACCCTTCAAGTTCCTATGATGGACAGTATGCCAGTGCTAGTTGCGGGGTTGGCAAAGAAAAATTACTTCATATTGAACCTAAAAATGCCACTGTTGCCTTAGCAATGACCCGTGACCTTATATCTATTCCTTCGCGCGGCCTAATAGTGCTGGACATGGGACTCGCTGAACCTGACAACGGTTCAGTTGCGAATGC
>JBBSBS010000643.1:0-3093 GCA_038251045.1 Aggregatilineales bacterium
CCACAGCTCCCAATCCATCATCGACAGCGCAAAAAATAAGGATGATAATCTCTTCCGTCGTCATGAGACACCTTCAATATCGCTTCAGTACCTATATTGTCCGTTTTTCTCATGACGATTTCAATTTGCACCATTGGTTATATAGACCTAATCCATGTCCGCGATGTTCAAGAACCATGTCATGCTGTGAACGAAACCATTTCGTAAAAACTTTACCCTGCTCGTCGGGATCAATACCGATCCCGTTATCCTGAATACTCACTAACAAAGAGTTGGCGTTGTTCTCAACCCATTCATTTACGGGAATCGTGATATGTCCATCTTCTGGCGAATATTTGTTGGCATTGTCGAGTAATATCCCTAAAACCTGCGCCAAACGATAATCATCGGCCTGCGCCAGTGGCAAATGTTCGGGGATTTGTAATGAAACCACTTGTCGTTTTTCAGTTAGGAATGTGTGAAAGTTCTTGACCGTTTCGTTTATAGATTTTTCTAAATTCGTCGGTTGAGGCATTAGATAAATGAGTTTGCTTTCAACTCTTGCCACCTCTAAGAAATCGCGCATCTCTTTAGCTAAACGATCTGCGTTCGTCTTGATAGTCTTTATAAAATTTGCCTGCTGATCCGTAAATATGCCTACTGCACCTGAAAGGAGGAGATTAGAATACCCCTGTATAGATGTTAGTGGTACTTTTAACTCAAAAACCATCATACCTATAAATTGGATAGTGCCGAGCATTTCCGACCAGACATTGAGACGCGCTTTCAATAGTGCCAGATTAAACGGTTTGAGTAGAAAATCTTCCGCGCCCATTTCGAGGACTTGTGAGGCTAATTCAAGCCGTGCTTCGTCCAGAATAATGATTATTCGTTGGTTCCTAAATTTTAGCAGCAAGGCCAGATCATCAAACTCAGTTTGAGTTATATCCAAAAACACGATTGATAGACGATGAACACGAGCTAACCGAATAGCTTCATCTGCATTATCAGCAGCATAAACATCATGATTTAAGGCTGTGAGGTGGCTTGATAGTCGTTTTCCCTCAACCTCATCGTCACCAGCGACCAGGATTGTGAGACGTTCAGCACGCATGTCTAATCCTCGAAATAGTTATTGGGAAGGTGTCATTTCAGGGGTAATCGCCACAATTTCGGGATGTTTGAGATATTTTTTCCGGGTTTCGGCGGTCTCCTCAAACTGTCCCGGCGCAAGCAGCGACCAGAAGAAATCTGGCGCGACCACCCGCCCTGCTCCAGCCTCAGCATAACGGTGCAGCCAATCAAAGAAGCCATCCGTTCCCAGGTCGGCGCGCAAATCGCGCAGCATCAGCACACCGCGCAAATAAATGGCATTGATGTATTCACGGCGGGTTTTGAAATCGTAAACAGTGCTGTCTACGAAGCCTTCCGGCGAATAATTGTTGACCCGGAAGCCCCACCACCAATCTTTGAGCGCCGGGAAATATTCTTCGATGAAGGCGTACTCGCTGTAAGTCGCCAACGCCTCGTCCAACCAGGGATTAATGGCCTGGTCGTTGCCCACCCGCCCGTACCACCACTGGTGCGCAATCTCGTGGACGGTAATCAGCATCAGATAAGAGGTTGGCCCGCCAAATGCCCGAAAATATTCCCCGCCGACGAACACCAGTCCGCTGAATTCCATGCCGTCGGGGAAGTCGCCCTGTACAATCACCATCCGCTTGTAGGGATATTCCCCGTACAGGTCGGAATACATGCTTAGGGCTTTGGCCGCCACATCCAGCGCGAAGGCCGGAGAATTAATCGCTCCGCCGTCGGTCAGGATCATGGCGTCGTCAAACGTATAAAGTTCCACCGTGACGCCATTGTCGGTCTTGGTAGTAGAGAGGTTGTAGTCTTCGCTCATGCTCAGGCTGAAATCGCGCGCATTCGGCAGTAGATAATGCCATTGTCGGGCTTTATTCGTTTCGACATTTCCTGGCGCAGCAACTTTCAGCTTATCTGGTGCATCCGGGATGTTAAGAGTCACATCCCAATTGGCATCATCCAGCACATCCTGTTCGCCGATAGGAATTTCGTCGTGAACCAGCCAATTGTCACCCTGCCACACTGCCATCGTCGGCAGCCAATGTCCCAGGTTTATTTGTCGATAACTGTGACCCAGGTAGCCTTTGTAGGCATCTACACCATCAGTATCCATATCAGGGATATTGATGCGAAAGTTGAGTGTGAACGTAATCATACAATCGGGGTTGAGTGTTTGTGGCAGTTCCATTGACAATTTCTGGCCGGTTAGCTGATAAGTTGCTTTGCTTGAAGCCAGATCAACTGACTCCAGTTTAAATACATCCGGCAGACTGTTCGGCCTGACAATCAACACCAATTGATCCAGCGATTGTCCTGTCCGATTCACATATTCGACCTGCTGCTCCACTTCCAGCGCCCGTTTCGGGTAATCCATATCGGCTGTGATGGTATAGCGCGTTGTCGGAGCGTCCGTTTTTGCTGGGCATAAAATGGCCGAAGGTGCTTCCGTCGCTTCGGGCAAAGCTGTTGCGACGGGATGTGTTTCTCGTTGCAGTGTGGGAACGGGCGTCGTTTGAATAGCATGGGTCGGCGTAGGGGTGAAACCAGGAGTCAATTCATCTGCGCGTGTGAAAGCACATGCGGTCAGGATGAGTACCAAAAAAATGCAGGTCAGAAAGCGCAGTGTTGGCATACCTGCATCATAACCTGAGCAACGAAAATTGCCAACTTGCGTATAGGTCTGTGGTCACTTTTAACAACTTTTTTCGCAGCTTTATCAACTCACCTGTGTTATAGTTCGTGATGCTAAATAATTCACTGGGAGGGGGGAGCTTGAATCAAACTCCACTTCGTGCGCAAATTCGGGGTCTTATCCGCCTGACTCGTTGGAAAGAATATGTCCCATTCGTAGTGCCGCTCACTATCCTCGGTGCTTTGCTCGCGGCACGCCCCAATAATATCCAACTGGACTGGCGGCTAGTTGCCGTCACCCTGGCAAACATTCTGGCTGTCGCTTACGCTTTTATGATTAACGATATTGAAGATGCGCCTGATGATGCCCGTGATCCTGCGCGGGCTGCCCGCAAC
>JBBSBS010000644.1:0-3091 GCA_038251045.1 Aggregatilineales bacterium
CGCCATTCTCCGCCACTTTGCCCTCAATCTCCTCAAACGTCATCCGGCCAAGCTCAGCCTCAAGCGTAAACGTTTCAAGGCCGCTCTCGATGACTCTTTTCTCACCCAACTCCTGGATTACTTTTGATGCGTTTGCCCTGACTGTGTAGCCTTGCGGCAGCGTCACAATCGGATCATCATCGGTGAATAGTTTTTTGTCATCGCCAAAGCCCGATGGGAAACCTTGTTTATCGTCGGGGGCATAGACCAGATATTTTCCACCGATTACTTCGCCCTTCGCCGACGGGTGCTGGTCGATATGGGTAGATGCATAAGCAGTTGACCAACCACCACCGAACAAATCGCGTTTTTCCAGATAGGGGTCGCCCCAGGTATTCGTCCAGTAGGCAACGGCGTAGATCATCACGCCGGTTTCTTTTTTGCTGTCATGATCGACATCGCGTAAGGATGCGGCTGGTTCAATCGGCAATTGGATACGATAGGTGAAGGGTGATGTGAAAAAATCGGAGGTAATTTTACCTAAAACCTGCGACTCTTCTGGTATCAAAAAACCGTGATTACGGTCTACAAAACCAGCTTCATCTTCCAGAATGACCAGTGGTTCAGCCACGCCAGCGGTGAAAAAGCCGTTGGTATAATTCACCGAACCAGTAATGGATACTGGTCCACCTTCGTCATTCGCGATCTTCGCGGGTGGGGCATCATCAGCGGCGAAGGTCATTGAAAATACGGTCAGCATTCCTAGCACAAGGAACAGAAACACCATCGTGCGGTTACGAAACATTATGTTCTCCATTGGCAATAAATTAAATATACGTTGTAAAAATTTTACACCCGATTACCATGTCAGACCGGGGAATAGTGTGTTTTTCACCATCACAGTCCCGGAAACAAGCGGCTGTTGGGCATAGTTCCAGATTTCATCCGCAATATCCCACACGGCATCAGGATGACCGATGCGGCGGGCATTCTGCGAACGGCGTTTGAGACCCGCTCCGTCCTCGGACAGCCATTCACGGATGGCTTCTGTTACAGCGTGTGAACTGGGGGCAAAAACACCTGCATCGTTATTGACCACGAACTCGACGTTGCCAGTTTCCTGGCCGGGGATCGCATCATAGAGGATGAGGGGCAAACCAGCTATGCACGCCTCACTGATGGTCGCGGGGCCTGCTTTCGTCACGAGGATGTCTGAGGCAGCCATCAAAAGCGGCATATTGGTCACGAAAGGCAAGACATGCGTGGGGTGATTCCAATCACAGGCTTCGAGTTGTTCTTTCAATTCTTTGTTGCGTCCGGCAATGACGATAATCTGGCACTTCACATTTTCGTCGTTGATGGCGCGGGCGACTTTATACATTGGCCCCATGCCTTCACCACCGCCCGCTAACAAAATCGCCGGGAGATCAGGGTCCCAACCTAATTCTGCACGCGCTGCTGCCTTGTCTTTCAGGCGTTCAGCAAATGAGGGGTGGACGGGCAAACCGGTTACACGCATTTGGTTATGATGCAGTCCACTTTCCAGGCCGCGAAAATAGGCTTCCTGAGTGGGGAGAAGGCAAAGTTCAGCACGGCGGTCATACCAGAAGGCATGTGTTGAAACTAAATCCGTCACAACCACAATAAACGGGGGCCGCTTTTCAAGTTGGCTGAAGGCTTGCAATGACGGGCGCGTAAGCAATGAATGAACACTCACCACCGCATCCGCTGGGTGCTCGCGCAGCATCCGTTTCAAACCCTTCTCGATAGAAGCATACATACCATGCGAAATCAATTTTGCGCGACCACGAGTATTGGTCCAACGGTAACTAATCCCCCAGGATGTTTTGCCACGATTAATGATGATCGGATACAACTCTGGCATGTATTTAAATGGGAACGGCGAGTATGAACGGAAGACATCAACCATTTCAACAGACACTTCGCCAGGGTGCTTCCGCAGAAGTGCATCACGAATAGCCTCGGCTGCTGCGCGATGCCCGCCCCCGGTGTCCGAGAACAGCAGTAAAACTCGCTTCGTCACATTCATTTGCCTTCCTCCCCATCCTCAATACGGACAGAGATGATCTTTTTCAAGCGTTTAAAGAAATCCTCGCGCGGGATCAATACCCGTCTTGCGCATCCCTCACAGCGTAAACCAATATCTATACCTACCCGTTCAACGACCCACTCGTCACTACCGCAGGGATGCTGTTTACGTAGTTGTACCCGATTCCCAATATCTATACGTATAACCATGTTGGTCAAGTTGCATCAAAATAACCCGTTCAATCATAACATATGAAACACCAATCGACAGACGAAGTGACAGATGACATGCTCACGAAATACTCAAGTGCGGCTCTCACTGAATGCCTTTTGGGTATGTTATACTATATTAAACACAGTCCATTCTTCACATGGGAGCAGACTCTTGCTACTCTTTGGCAATCCTTCGCCACAGCTTTTAGTCGCTGTGATAATCTCCGTTCTGATCGGCATGACAGTCCATGAATTCGCCCACAATTACGTCGGCTACCTGATGGGCGACGACCTACCTTTGCGCGAAGGCCGCCTCACGCTCAATCCGATGGTGCATATTAACTGGTTTGGTTTCCTGATGTTCGTGTTGATCGGCTTCGGCATCCTGGGTACAGCACCGGTTTCCGCGCAGCGTATGGGTTACAAACGGCTGGGCGTGCGCTTCGGGCCGCGCTGGGGTTATCTGATGGCAGTAGCAGCAGGGCCATTTTCCAATTTGCTCCTCGCTGTCATTTTCGCCATTGTCCTGCGACTGCTAAATGTCAACCGACTCGCACTGTTTAACGCTATATTTGCAGGAGTAGGCGACGGGACTTTTCTCGGCACACTGACACTGCTGTTCGGACAAATTGTATGGTGGAATGCCCTGCTGTTTGTGTTCAATTTGCTGCCCTTTTTCCCAATTGACGGTTGGCATATCGTATACTCACTATTGCCCGCCGATTTAGCAGATACATGGCAGCGTTATGCACAAGCAAGCCAGTATGTTTTGTTTGGCTTATTTGCGCTTAGTATCTTGCGGATTCCGGGGTTGGACATTCTGGGTCTGATTATCACCCAACCAACCGTC
>JBBSBS010000645.1:0-3084 GCA_038251045.1 Aggregatilineales bacterium
ATCAAACTCCGAAATAAATCATCTATTCTTCTCGGAAAATGGAGCAAATCCCACCCCCAATACCCATCTTGTCAGGGCTTGTTATAAGGGGGCTGCCGCTTGTAGGGGCTTGCCGCTGGCACGCCCTTTTTCTCCCCTACATTCCGCTAATATTTTCACCCCGAACCCATGACATCCGGCATCTCTGCACTTCTCCCAATTTAATCTAAAATAGGAGTTACACACTACACGCTGAGGATCATAAAATTTCTACAACCTCCGAATGGACCGTCGTAACACTCGATCAGCGTCCGGACTTGATAGAACCCGCCGACAAGCTAGCAGGGGGCGCGTGGCCGGAATTCATGCTCCATGATCCGGTTGCGGATAAACATTTCTGGCGGCTCTACGACACTTTCCCTGCCTATCAACTCGTCTTGCTCGACTCGCAAGGCGAGTTAGCCGCGCTCGGTAACACCATCCCCGTCACATGGGACGGCTCACTCCACGATTTGCCCGACGAAGGCTGGGATGCCATACTGGAACGGGGTGTCAGTAACTTTTATGCGCGCATCACCCCCAACTGTGTCTCGGCGATACAAGCCGTTGTCGCACCGCGCTACCAGCGGCAGGGAATCAGTCAAGAGATCGTCAAGGCCATGCATACACTTGTCCGCCAGCACGGCTTCACCCGCTTGATCGCGCCCGTACGTCCCAGCCTCAAGCATCGCTATCCGCTCACCTCCATCGAACGCTACATCGACTGGCGGCACACCGATGGCCTGAACTTCGATCCGTGGCTGCGGACACATCAACGGCTCGGTGCCCAAATCGAGAAAGTTTGCCCGCGTTCCATGACCATCAGTTCGACGGTCGCAAAATGGGAAGAATGGGCGGGGATGCGCTTTCCCGAAAGTGGGGTCTATATCGTACCCGGTGCGCTCTCACCTGTGCCGATTGATCTGGAAACCAGCCTTGGCACATACATCGAACCCAACGTCTGGATGCTGCACCAACTCGTCGCTGTTGAAACCCGTTAATCTATAGATCTGTATAGGAATGGGTTCCGTCTGTCGTTATGGACTTTAAGTTAATAATGGGGTAAACCCGGATGAATTGGAACTGCCTTGAAGCGCCTTCAGTGCGCTTGTCCGGCTGTTAGCATCACGGCTTTAGCCTGATGCGCCCTACTCAGTTTTATTTGTATCCTTAAGGTAATCATGTCCTTATTTCGGAGGCTGCCATCATGAAAATCATTCGTGTCCACAATTACGGCGAACCGAATGTGATGAAAGTCGAGCACATGGGGCCGCCTGAACCCGTCGCTGGCATGGTGCGCGTCAAGGTCGAAGCCATCGGTGTCAACTTCATCGACATTTACCAGCGTTCCGGTCAATATCGTCCCGCGCTCCCGTTTACCCCCGGTCAAGAAGCCGCCGGAGTCGTCGATATGGTGGGCGAGGGTGTCACATCCGTGAGCATTGGTGACCGTGTCGCCTATTCCTTCACCATTGGCGCGTATGCCGAATACACCATTGTCCCTGCCGATAAGCTCGTACCCATCCCGCCCGATGTGGACTCGCGCACCGCCGCCGCCCTCATGTTGCAGGGCATGACCGCCCACTATCTCATATCCGATACCTATCAGGTCAAGCCGGATAACACCGTCCTCATTCATGCCGCATCCGGTGGCACAGGGCTGCTGCTGGTACAGATCGCGAAGCTGCGCGGCGCACGCGTTCTGGCGACCGTCTCCACCGAAGCCAAAGCCACGCTGGCCCGTGAAGCCGGTGCGGATAAAGTGTTCTTATATCAAGATTTTGATACCGAAGTCAAACGCCTGACCAACGGCTATGGGGTCGATGTCGTCTACGACTCGGTCGGTAAGGATACCTTCGACCGCAGCCTCAACTGCCTCCGCCCGCGTGGATATATGGTCTTGTTCGGTCAATCCAGCGGCGCGGTTCCACCCTTCGACATCCAACAACTGAATAGCAAAGGCTCGCTCTTTCTCACCCGTCCCACCCTCGGCAACTACACCGCCACCCCCGACGAAATCCGCTATCGCGCCGCCTCGATCTTCGGTTGGGTCGCCAGTGGCAAACTCAAGGTACGCATCGACCGCGCCGTTCCCTTGGAAGAAGCGCCCGAAGCCCACCGCGCCCTCGCCAACCGTGAAACCACCGGCAAAGTCCTGCTCATACCCTAGCTGCGTCCATCGGGTTTTCTGTACTGATCTTCGTGACCTATAATGGGTTCGATGGGTCAGTAGCGCCTTGTGGTAAACTCAAACGAATGGGTTTGATCTTGAAGCGCCTTTAGTGCGCTTGTCTGGTCGTTAGCATCACGGCTTCAGCCTGATGCGGCGCAACGCATCAATTATTGTCCGTACCAATTCGTCAATCACCTATAGCCCTTGCCGCGAAACCCACTTCTGGCCCATACGACCAGTACTCACTCAGCATTGACACGGCGCCTCCCAACCGTCAGAATCAACCTATTCCGTAATCACGTTCGTCATGCTGGGATGTAAACTGCTTGATAACTGCCGTGCTAGAAACGAAACGCTTCATGACCGAAAGTCGCTCCCCAAAGATTCTCATCATCATTCCCGCGCTCAACGAGGAAGCGAGTGTCGTTCGCGTCATCAACAGCATCCGCCAGCAGATTCCGCACGCCGATGTCCTCGTGGTCAATGACGGCTCATCCGATGAAACCGGTGCGCGTGCCGAAGCAGTTGGCGCGATAGTGCTCCACATGCCCTATAACGTCGGCATCGGAGCCAGTGTTCAGGCCGGTTTCCAGTTTGCAGAAGCACAGGGGTATGATATCGTCGTCCGCAACGATGGTGACGGGCAGCACGATCCGGCGGAAATCTCGCGCATGATGTCCGCCTTGGCAGCAGATGAGGCCGATGTCATCATCGGTTCCCGCTACATCGAAAATCGTGGCTACGTCGGTTCACCCATGCGCCGCTTGGGCAGCCTGATCCTCGCCAACCTCATTTCGTTGATCGTCCACCAGCGTGTGACCGACCCCACCAGCGGTTTTATCGTCGCCAACCGCGAGGCTATCCGGCTTTGCGCCCTGTTATATCCCCACGAC
>JBBSBS010000646.1:0-3083 GCA_038251045.1 Aggregatilineales bacterium
GAAAATCGCCGGAATACCCAGCACGTCCACGCTGCGCTTACACCCTACATGCAAACCCACGAGGAGACTGTCTGCCTCGGCCCTGAAGGTCGCCCCGTCGAACATGTCTCTGCCTCCACACCTACTGAGGCTCGAAAGGCACTCCAACAAGTGCTCCATCATTGGGTCAATGAAGAGAACGTTAACTCGAATGAGATCATCTTACTCACAGGCGCATCTGAGAGGCACAGTCAATGGAAGCCGGACTTGCAGTTGGGTAACTTCATTCTCACATGGAATCTCGACACTGAGATGGATCTTGCCATCCGCGTCTGTAGTATCGCAACCTATAAAGGCTTGGAGAGTGCTGTCATCATCCTGACGGAACTTGATCAATGTCGCCCACCCGTGATGGATCAAATGATATACGTCGGACTTTCTCGCGCACGCCATCATGCTGTCGTCATTGGCGAACTTCCCACTCCTCATAGTGCCTCTACTTTTGGGTAATTATATGTCTATATTTTGTGTGACTAATTTATAGTTAGCCGACTTTTCTATGGCTAGTGATTGCTCCCAAGCCATAGAATAAAAACGGCTGCTCTTGTCATGCGGAACAGCCATAGGCTTTCATGAGTGCTTTTTGTGCTCTAGCCCGATATTGGTTGGAGTTGGGCCAAGGACATTTGATTCGTGCCTCAGTTGGAGGTTGCTCCTCCAGCAGGGACTGGATGGCATAGATCATGCGTGCATTCCGCTGATATTTCTCCAGTACGAGCCGTGCGGGTTGTTGATGCCCACACTTGAATTTCTCGATCCATCGTGTCCCGGGACGGTAGAGTTCACCGAATGCCTGTTGTACATCTTTGCGAACCACACTGACATAATCATCGAGTAGGTAATGATGATTGATTCCGGCGATGAGCGCTGCATCTTCCAACTTAACCTGTGTTGTCACGTAATATAGTGCAACTAGAAAGCGGAAGCCATGTGGTTCTGGTTTACTTTCATACTTTGCGACCAGTTGGGCAAAAATGTGTTCAATGTCGATGCGCATATCGGTTGCAGTTGCCCACGCTGCCCAGCACTCACTGCGGCTGGCTTCTAGCCCGGTAATCATCCATTCATCAGGATGATCTTCCGCAACGGTGCCTTCTAGTGCATCTAAGCTGAGGTGACGCTCATGCCGCCGCCAGTAATTCGCGCCGCAATTGGCTTCGACGATGCGGGCAACACTGTATTTATCACTGTTGGCAAACATCTGTGTTTCCTGAACGAGCCGCTCCCAGACGACCATAAAGCCACGCTGAAGTGCATCGGGAAAGTCTTGGAAGGCGATATTGTGCTTGCGAATCAGGGTTGCCGCTAATGGTGAGCAGTCGTCCATGATCTGCGCGAAAGTGCGCTTTCCTGCCCATCCCGTCGGATAAGTTGCAACGTCCGGGAATGGGCGTATCTGAACTTTAATGCTCTGACGAATGATTGAATCGTACATGAGGTTTTTCCTCCTGCTCTTGCTGGAATCGGCCAGCGCGCTGAGCACAATGCTCGATTACGCGGGACGATGCAGAAGGGGGAACCGTCAAGCAATCCGCTTGCGAATAGATGGGTGGTTCGGTGGTACTGCCTGCAAGGTAGTGCCAGCGTATCTACCCAACGGTGCTTGAGGGTGGGTTCCCTCGCATCGTACAATCGTCGCATCGGCGTTGTGAGAGGGACAGTATTTCAATTTGAGATCGTTGGATCGGCATCACAAGAGGCGTTAAACCGCCATTCGTGAATTGACAGTGAAAAACGGGGTATCAAAGCGGCATCGTTTTCGGCGATGAAAGCTGAATTACGTGAAGATGGTATGTATTCGTTCCGTTGTGGTTGACTGGCAGAAAATGGTTAGCTTTGAGTTTGTGGTCGCTCGAAGTGCCTTTTTGATTGAATCCTGTTTATTTCAGGTCAACGTCTTAGGTGTCTCAACTGCCTCAACATTATTTTGTGGACTCTTGCATCACTTTTGAGGCGTATGCGTTTTTTTTGAAAATTAGTAAAAATCAATGTCTTGATCTGTGCCACTTGTGCCACCTGAGACGTAAGCCCAATAAACCACAGTTTCAGAAAAGTAAAAGACTCTTCTATATTCAAAAGAGTCTCAGAGTCTCAACTGCCTCAATCTATACTTAGGTGCTCGCGCTGCCATTTTGCGACTATTTGCCATCTGCCTCAAGTGTCTCAACTGGCACACTCAAAAAATCGCTCGTAAGTTGCCAAAATCGTACACGGCTACCCTTCACACGTTTTTGTATGCTCAGGTTGTTTGGTCCGGGAATGAGAATGCCGTCTTCTCTCAACTGCATTCCAATTGCTGTTACTGTGAACCGTAATACCTGAAGATGGTTCACTTCCTTGTACGCGATCTCAGGCAGTAAATAGACAAATCCTTCATCTTTGTAACCAATAACCGTTACCCCGGGAGGATATTCCCCCGGATTTCGCATGTCGTCATCAATAATGGCTTGTCCACCTGCGATGAGTTGTCCCAATATATCGAGAAAGACCTCGCTGGCACGCTCTTGACGCATGGTGCGGATGCTCTGAACAACAGCATCTTTCCATGCGGGCAATAGATAGTCCTGATCCATCTCGAATACGAAACGAGAGAGTATCTGGTACACGGTCACCAGCACCGCCCAATTTTGGATGACCCGC
This sequence comes from Aggregatilineales bacterium, assembly GCA_038251045.1. Lineage (GTDB taxonomy): Bacteria > Chloroflexota > Anaerolineae > Aggregatilineales > Phototrophicaceae > CFX2. The sequence goes on from JBBSBS010000646.1 coordinate 2,680, forward strand.
CCGGTGTTGGATTGCCCGCCCATCTCACTCGCAATTTTCTCTCTATATCCCTTCATATTGTTGCTAAATCGGTCGCCAATGTCGGTTTTTAGATCGCCCTTTTCAAGCTGCTGAGCAATCCAAGTGGCGAAGTGAGCGGTGAATCCGGGCAGGTTCTCACGCAAACGCTCCGCCTGAATTAAGGCTTGTCCACCCGGATCGCGTTTCTCCCACGGTGGAATTTCCAGCACCATCATCCGCGCAACGACGGACATCTCCCCTTCAATCGTCGTTTCACCGGTCGAGAGGATGAGGCCACGACAGGGTTTCTCGTGCCGGACTTTGGCTTCACGGGTTAATCGCCCGCGTCCCATCCCACGCGAGTAGCTTTGCAAAAAGCGGGTGAAGGTCTTTTCATCCGCATA
>JBBSBS010000647.1:0-3077 GCA_038251045.1 Aggregatilineales bacterium
CCATTGGCGTGGGTGAGAGGCCAGATTTATCGAATGCCAGCACATACTTGAGCGGACCGACAAACCACAGCAGGATAACGGCTAGTGTCACCGACATAAGCCCATACGCTGAAAGTCGAAGTCGCGCTGACCAGTCGGGCATTTGCCACAGTTTCAGCAGGCCATACGGAACAAGTAGAAAAGCCGCGAAAATCGGATATTGCAGATCATCTAAAATCATCGCCCAGAAAATCAAACCGAGCAGCAGTGTAAACAACATCGTGTAACGGCGCGATCCCCGCAAAACCCTCCGCGACAATTCGCCCCATACCAGCAGCAAAAGAGGCAGCCAGAACCACCCCATCAGATTAATGTTCGTCCAGTAGGTGCTGTTGCGCATGATGGGCGACAATTCCAACATCGCGCCACCGACCAGAGCTAACCCCGCCGATACCCCTTCACGCCGCAGCAGCACGTAAAATGTATAGCCACACAGAATGTAATTCGCGACAAAAATCGCCGTCATAGCCGGAACAGTGCCGAAAAAAGGTTCGAGCAGCGCCCACAACGGATACCAGAATACCGTCAGCGTGTGATAAGCAAGGCTGGAGGTATAGGGATACAGCACATAATTGGTTTCATAAATCGTATGTCCGGTCGCCAGCGCATGACGAATCCACCAGAAGTTCCAATGAAAGTGGAAGTAATCGGTGGGAATATCACCCGTAAGATGGGTCGCCATATTGAACAGAGGCCAGTAAAGCGCCAGCAGCGCCAACCCGATAAAAACGGCCAGCGCCACCCAATGGTGTGTGCGTGATGAATGGTGTCTCATGACGCAGGAGTTTAACGGGGAACGTCAGCGCTGAGAAGATACGTTTTAGAAGTCTCGTGTTTTCAGAAGGCTGTACCCGCTCATAAATAGCCGACTGGCCTATAACAAGATGACCCTAAATGACGTGGTTTATATATCCAAAAGCTTCATAATGAAATGAATCAAATTCCAAAATCTTTACAAAGAATGTACTTTCACATGCAACAAGCCAATCAAAAAGTATATGTAGTTTTTAATCCGAAGGCAGGGAACGCAGCCGAAAGCGATGCCGTTCGCGAGGCACTTTCGCGTCATTTCCCCGCGCCGGAGTGGGCATGTGAAGTGTACGAAACAACCGGCAAAGAGGATGTCGCCGCCTTATGCCGTACTGCCTGTGAACAGGGAGCAACATTAGTGGTGGCTGCTGGTGGAGATGGCACATTGATTGATGTGGCAAACGGTTTGATACATGGTGATACACCGCTGGGTATATTGCCGCTTGGCACAGGTAACGACCTTGCCCGTATTTTAGGGATTCCACTTAATCTTGATGCCGCGTTGGAGGTTATGACGGGTGATCACCAGATTATCGAGACGGATGCGCTCAAGGTTGCTGACCGCTATTATCTCTCAAACGTCAGCGTGGGCATTACCCCGCATATGATGAACGACACCGAATCAGAACAGAAGAAACGGTTTGGTCGTCTGGCTTACATCTGGACGATGTTTAAAGAGTCACGGATTTTCCAACTGCGGCATTACAAGCTCACGGTGGATGACAAATCATATCGAATCAATGCCGCAGAGGTGATGGTTTCCAACAGTACTTTACTGGAAACACTCCCCGATTTATTCGGCTCGGTAGACACTTTACATGATGGGAAATTGGAATTGTATCTGTTAAAGGCGCGGACATGGCGTGACTACCTCCAGTTGCTATGGGATTTAATTCGCCAACAGAAAAAAGCGAACGACAAACTGGCACATATGGAAGCAAAACACAGCATCCGTATTGAGGCGGTTAATCATTCTCAACTGGTGCAGGCGGATGGCGAGGTCATCGGTCATACGCCTGTGGAAATCCACTTAGAACGTAAAGTTCTGCGGGTGATTATGCCCAAGCCATTGCCATCGGTTGCAAAAAAGAGTGTCGATTCGCTTCAGGTTCACGCCCATGTTGGATAATCCGGGGCAAGAAACACAGGCAGCTAACGAGCAAGCAGAGCAAAAGTTGGAACATGATCCCAAAGCACAGCGCTTGTGGGATCGGTTGGCAGTAAGGCGGCTCACAAGCGCACTGGTACTCGTTTCCGCACTGGTCTTATTTTTGCTTTGGCTACCGGTTGATTCGCGTCGATTGCTGCTCCTCAGCATTACTGCCAACCGCCAGTTAATACTCTTACTATTGGGTTTTGGCCTAATCATGATGTCGCTGTTGTGGTCGGTCGGGCAGCGCTTCGATGTCTGGCTGTTCACAACCTTGAATGGTCGCGGTTATCGAGCGAAATGGGTTGACAATCTCATGTGGGGCATTACCCAGTTTGGCAGCGTCAGTTTTATCACGGCGCTGGTAATTGCGGCTTTTGCCGTGGGTCGCCGCCGATTTGCAATTGATTTGACGCTGGGGGCGCTGACTCTTTTGCTGCTGGTCACCATTATCAAAGCATTGGCGGATCGCGCCCGCCCATTTAATCTGCTGCTGGAAACCCGTGTTATCGGCTGGCGTGAAGCCGGTTTATCATTTCCCAGCGGGCATACTACCCAAACATTTTTCATTGCCACGTTGGCAACCAATTACTTTCAACTACCGTGGGGCGCGGCTTTGCTATTGTATGGTATCGCCATCACAGTCGGTGTCACCCGTGTATATCTGGGTGTTCATTACCCGCGCGATGTCATGGCCGGCGCGATACTCGGGTTAATCTGGGGGACAATGGGAGTCATCATCGCCCCTTATCTGGTGTAATCTGGCTACCACTCAGGCAATCAGCGTATTCGGGTATCCATGCGGAACACATTTTGGGCTTTCTATTAAGGGTTGCAGCGAGGAAGTTTATGAACCCGCTAAAGGCGCGACACTAAACACCACATGGAATGGCTGGCAGTAAATGACGACACTTTTATACGGGCTGACATCCGTTCCTGCTGCAATCGGATAATTTTGTGCGCCTTGATTACCCTTGATGCCACCCAGATCAAGATAGCCACCATCATTGACATCATCACTGGTTACCGGATCAGGATGTTTTGCTAGATACACATGTAGATCGGGGCCGTTGGTCAC
>JBBSBS010000648.1:0-3050 GCA_038251045.1 Aggregatilineales bacterium
CCACTGCTCCGCTTGTTGCCCCTTCTTGATAGGGGAAAACGCCGTTCAAGATACCGTCGGAAGCCTCGTGCTGAAGCTTCACCTTCAGCACCGTTTCGTAAAACTTCACTGCGCGGTCAAAATCACTTGCTGGAATTTCAAACCAGTCAATGACTGTGTGCATGATCGTGGCTCCTGTTGCTGAAAATGTGTCGATGATTTCAGCATACAGGCGGCCTGTGTCACCATTATGGCAACAGTGATTTGACCATTCTATTAATCTGGATAGTTTTATCTTTGACTATCGACTAGCGACTTCCTTAAACCACCGCAATCGTCTCGATCTCGATCAGCGCATCCCCCGGCAGCCGCGCCACCTGCACCGTTGAACGCGCCGGATAGGGCTGCGGGAAAAATTCGCCGTAGACTGCGTTCATCGCCGCGAAATCATTCATATCCGCCAGGAAGACCGTCGTCTTCACTACATTGTCCAGGCTAACGCCAGCCGCTTCCAGCACCGCTTTGACATTATTGAGCGTTTGCCGCGTTTGCGCCTGGATGCCGCCATCGACCAGTTTCTTGGTCGCCGGATCGGTTCCCGTTTGCCCTGCGGTGAACACCATCCCGTTCGCCACAATTGCTTGGGAGTAAGGCCCCATTGCGCTTGGAGCGGTTTCGGTTTTTATTGCTGACTTTTTCATGAAATCTCAATGCTCCATAACGTAAAATATTGTAATAATAGAAATGAGTATAGTGGACAATAAGCATTCAGCCTAGTGCATGATAGTACCATCGCCATCAAGCAGCCCGTCCCGTATACGTTACAATCGTCTAGATTTCTCCTGAGAATGAGGAACAGAAAATGCCCTACCAAATAGCTTGGCATCTCGAAAAAAGAGTCTTGATGGTTAAATTGTTCGGTATCTTGACCGATCAAGAATCGACTGAAGTCGGCGAGATCAACTCGCGTCACCTCCAAGAAGGCACAGCACCCATACATATCATCGTTGATACCAGTAAAATGGAAAAATTCCCAACCAACTTACGCCAGAATTCTCAATTTATGGGCTACCTCAGTACGCCCTCGCTAGGTTGGGTAGTCGTTATTGGCATAGCAAATAATATGCTTGCAAGGTTCGCTGTGTCGGTTATTAGCCAAGTGATTCACTTCCGGTTGGCACAGCGCGATAACATGACCGAGGCAATAAAATATTTGGAATCTCAAGATTCCACTCTGAAGCTCAATCGAAATGACGCAGAGCAAATAGCCTAGTTTATATAGCGCTTCTCTACGTCATATCGGAAAGTGGAACGCACACTCAAATACTATATTCCCCCATAGTGGAAGTGTATTGGTTTGCGTACACTTTCTGATGGAATTGGACGAACCGCAGGATGAGCGTGCTGGCCCTTGGATCATCCAAACGGTGTGCCATCGCGAGTAATATGTTCGTTAAATTTGAGTATTCCTGTGCATAAACACGGGAAAAGTGGGCAAGGTTATCTTCAAAGCGTTCTAATGCCGCTGGCACAGATTTGACTCCTGCCAGATTATTCAAGCAGATATTGAATTCACCGTGTACAACATCTTTATGAATGCGGGCCATACTGTCTAGCTGACTCGAAACATTGAGCAGTAATCGGCGAATGGTGCTGTTTTCTTGCTTGTCCTGCCGGTAGGTATTGTATAAGCGATTCATCACCTCTTTTCGCTCCTTTTCTTTTGCCATAACCATGCCGCCCATATCGTTGAGCAGGCGAACAAGCATAGCAGCTTTATAAACGGCTGTTTCGAGCAGTCCATCATTCACCACGCGATCAAAGCCCGCTACCGGGGCTATGATTTCATTCAGAACCCCCACATAATAGGTTAACGTCGGTGCTACCAATATCGTCCATGTACCTACGTCGAGATGCGCGTCACGCGACATGGTCTCAGCTTCGAGTAAGCGGTTGACAGTTTGGTAACGGTTGATAAAACTTCGCCGTAGGAGATCGCCAACCTGGAGATTTTTCATCATGTCCGTCAATTCACAGCACATTTCAATGTTGGCAACCAGAACAGGCCACAACCCATATTCGATGTCAGCGCCCGCTACACCATCCCGCGAACGCACATAACTGTTGAGAATATCCTTATATTTGCTCTCAGTCAGACTCTGGGTAAATCCAGAAATTGAGGCAATGAATTGTTCGAGTGGTTCAAGGAGTAAGGCGGCAGATGTGGGTTCGCCAGTCAGTCGTTCAACCATAATATAGTTAAACCCATAGAGTATTTCTCTCCGCAAGGGGAAAGTGGCGTCCCCACCCATCAATGGAGACAGGCCAATTGCTAGATCGTCCGAAACAACTTCATAAGTGAAGTAGGTATTAAGCGGCCCAACATAGGGAATGAGTTCATCCCAGGAGTCCGGCTCCACCAAATCCGCTAACAAATGCTGGGACAGATTAACCATCTGGTTAATGCCCTTCATTTGTAGGAATGTGTCTTGCAACGGATTGTCAGCGTCAACCCCCCAGAGGTAAAAATCGCGTTGCTGGCTGATAGGCATGTGTCGTTTTAAGCTGTGCCGGATGTTATCAACGGTAGCTTCCAACATTAGTGAGCGCAGTGACATGGTGGGATTCCCTCAAACCTTGAAGTTTTTCAATGGTCGTAATCGGTTGGAAAGCAAGAATACTTTTCGAGGAATATCCAATTAAGCAGTAATCCACAATGTTATCTATATGAAAATTGTAAAGGAAATCTTACGAAAATGCAAGAAAATTCAAGCCTAGTATTACGTATGTTGCTACACAAACGAAAATCCTACGATTTTCTGATACATAAGGTATAATCTCCTTATAATGATCCTTTACGTATTTTGGATATATAAAGATGCGGAAAATTGTCAGTTTAGCACTGGGGTTCGGTTTGGGGACTGCTATCGGGGCGGCGATGGTGATGTTGTTTTCGCCGACATCCGGCGAACAGTTAGTGGATAATATCAAGCGCGGTTATGCCGAGACAATGGCCGAGGCGCGTAAAGCCAGCGTTGTCCGCCGTGCTGAACTGGAAGCCCAACTCGCCC
>JBBSBS010000649.1:0-3044 GCA_038251045.1 Aggregatilineales bacterium
AGCGTGATGGAGTTTGTGCGCCAACATGACCATGTGTATATGATCGAGAACAACTTTGACGGACAGATGGCACAGTTGATCCGCATGGAAACCTCCGAAAGCACCGCTCACATGGTTTCGCTGCCGCTGGGCGACGGTCTGCCCATGACGGCTGAATGGGTTGTCGAAAAAATTAGCAAGCACGAAGGAAAGTAAACATGGCTCCCAAGACAAACTTGATTGGTCTTGAACGCGAAGAATATAAGGGCAGCAAGAGTACCCTTTGCCCCGGTTGCGGCCACGACTCAATCAGCAACCAGATCATCAGCATGGCCTATGACCTGGGTATCAACCAGCATAATTTGATTAAAATGAGCGGCATCGGCTGCTCCAGCAAAACTCCGGCCTATTTTATGGGTCGTGCGCACGCATTCAACTCGGTGCATGGGCGTATGCCATCGGTGACTACCGGTGCAATGCTGGCAAATCGTGGGCTGACCGCGATTGCCGTCAGCGGTGATGGTGATACCGGCAGCATTGGCCTGGGTCAATTCAAACATCTCGTCCGCCGCAATGTGCCGATGGTCTACATCATCGAAAACAACGGTGTGTATGGCCTGACCAAAGGACAGTTCTCAGCTACTTCGGACGCCGGACAGACCTTGAAATACTATGGCAAGAATGAACTTCCGTCCCTTGACCTGGCGCTGGAAGCCATCATTGGCGGGGCGACGTTTGTGGCGCGGAGCTTCTCCGGCGATGCTAAACAAGCACAAACCCTGCTCAAGGCGGCCATGAGCCACCAGGGGACAGCCATCATCGACATCATCAGTCCGTGCGTGACCTTCAACAACGCGCCGGACTCGAACAAGAGCTACTCCTATGGGAAGGAACACGAAATCCCGCTGCATGAAATTGACTTCATGCCAAAAGGGTACGTGCCACAGCGCGAAGAAATTACGGTGGACGATTATGCTGAAGGCGAGACGATCATCGTTGAACTGCATGATGGATCGCACATCCGCCTGAAGAAAACCGAACACGGTTACGATCCGCGTAATCGCGCCGATGCTATCAAAACGCTGGAAAATGCCCAGATGGAGCAGTTGTTCATCACTGGGCTGCTGTATTACGAAGAACCGCGCCCGATTCTGGCCGATACGCTGCACACCGTCCCGACTCCGTTGGTTCACCTGAGCGAAGACAAACTGCGCCCGTCGGCGGACGCACTCAACAAGCTGATGCAAGGGTTTATGTAGTAATACCCCCTCCCCAACCCCGGACATGGCGTGCCGTGTCCATACAGGGATTTGGCAGTATCTAGTTTGAATCAAAAAGTCGGTCTAAAATTTTAGACCGACTTTTTCATGACTGGCGTCACCGAGAATTTATCAAATTAACCGTTGGTGTAATCAAAGGGTGTGAACTGCTGGGCAGCCAACCCATCCATATAGCGCAGGCGCTCGGCCATTACTTCCATGACGTGGATCGCGAAATGGGGCGTTTCCTGCACCATGTAAGCAAAGCTGTTTTCGTCAATCGGCACAATTTTGCAGTCGGTGCGGGCAACAGCCGTCGCCGCGCGGGGACGATTGTCAATGAGCGCCAATTCGCCCAGGATGCCGCCGGGTTCGACGGTCTCCACCACTTTATCATGCAGCAGAATATCGACTTCGCCTTCCTGAATGACGTACATAAAGTCGCCGACATCACCCTGCTTAAAAATCACCTGACCGGCGGCGAATAAGATGTAATTAGATGTATGCTGCAATAATTTCCAACTTTTAGCCATGATTTAATTCCTTACTGTCACTTTCTCCCCAAACTCCCCCATCATATGTAGATTCAGTAACCAGTACAATCCGACAAGAGACAGAGGTCATCTCAGCCTTTAGACGGAGAATAAGTTCAGTCTGTTGGCCGATTTTTGGCTCAATTTTGTAATGCAATTCTCATCCCGGCAGACTATAGTCGGCAAAAAGTAGAATTTTACGATATGGAGATGAGATCGTGACAAACAATATTCCTTCTGTCCCCCGGATGCAGATTCAACCTACCAACGGTTTCTTTCAACGGCTGAATGCCTTTCTGGATGCTCATGTGCTGCCTTATCCGGTGAAATACCTGACGAATCGGCTGACGATCCTAGCGACCATGTGCCTGCTCCTGCCGCTGATCGCCTTTGCCAGTAATCAGGTTTTCGTGCTGGCGACCAACAGCTATCTGAATGTGATGTCAGTGGTAGTGAGCAGCACAGTGCTGTTGTACTCGACTATCGGCGAAGCACGAGACCGAGAAGCAGCAGCACGGCGGGAGCAAATCGCCAATGAGCATCAGGCCGCTGTCGAGCAGCGCGCACAAGTCGACCATGAACTCATTCAAGGCATTAAGGCTGATCTCAACGAGCACGTCACGCAATCGCTGGAGAACATCCAGAAAACCTTATTTGACTATCTGCAAAAGCTGCAAGATGAAGATGAAGCCCGCGACGTTGAAACGCAGAAGACAGTACGTGCTAGCGCAGAAGCCCACCAGAAGGAATTGGCAACCCTGCGTGCGATGGTCGAAAGTATGCAGGGGGATTAGCGAGTTCATCCCCTATCCCCCAACCCCCTTTCCCCACTACGTGAGAGAAAGGGGGAGAAAAAACGCCCATCAACCGTTAGAGGTCAAGGCATTGAGCAGATTTTATCTGGTTTCGGGGATGAGATGTTTACGATGGTGTTGGTTGTTCATCCTCGGTTTCGGGCGCGGGGGTTTCTTCGACCAGCAGACGGCGCAGGACTTTTCCGACAAAACTTTTGGGCAGTTCCTGACGGAATTCGACTTCCCAGGGAACGGCATATTCTTTCAGGCGGCGTTTGCACAGGGCAATGAGTTCGTCGGCGGTCAATTTCGTGCCAGGGCGTGGAACGACGTAGGCACGGATGCGCTGTTCACCCTTGTTCCCGGCGACGGTCAAGCCGACAACTGCGACCTCTTTCACACCAGGATGTTCGTAGAGCACTTCTTCCACATCGCGCGGGTAAACGTGATATTTCCCGGCCAGAATCATCTCTTTTTTG
>JBBSBS010000650.1:0-3041 GCA_038251045.1 Aggregatilineales bacterium
AGAGACATCAGCGTAATTGGCATCCTGCAAGTTAAGGATTGCCCCTGCATCTGCCTTTAGGCTTTCCAGTACTGCCGAGATAATCTTCTCCGGAATGCTGTTTGGAGCGGCATCTTCCAATATGAGACCAAGAATTTTGAGGAGTTGGATCGAATCGCGCTGTGCAGGCGAAACCGTAGGTGACAGGGTTCCACTGGTAGGCGGCTCCGCAGTTGGCCCACCATCTTTCGACCGGAAGCCTACAGCAGGCGGCGCGGATTGGAGCAGTGTTTGCTCTTGTGCGTGTAACTCGCCCTGTAAGTGGTTCATTACCATACGGTAGATTAAGACGGGTACAACTGCCAGCGCCGCAAAGAGAGCCAGACGCGATGTGCCCGAATAATTGCCGAGGATGCTCAACTGATTTATTTGGATGAGCATTCCACCGAAGCCGAGAATGAGCAAGACAAAGAAAAGGAGCTTAAGCGGTGCATCAGTAATCCGCCGAAACGACATGACAACCAGCACCGCGCCTAGAATCGAGATTGCCAGTGAAATAAACGTCCACGTAACGCCAAATGTGCTCAGATTAAAATTTGAATAATCTGTCTGTGCCGCCCACTGGATACCCGTGAGAATATATCCGATAAATCCTGCAATGAGGAGTAGCAGCAATACTAGATTGGCGGCACGACCCCACTTTTCGTCTTCCGCAGTCAAAAATGCCCAGCCAATGAGCAAAATAATTGCCACAGTACAAATGCGTTCGAGCGGCGGCAAAATTGTGCTCACATTTTGCCCGGTGACGACACTGTATAATGCGCCTAACATCACGACGACCCATGCCGATACAGTGCCAAGCATAGCTAACGTATACTTCCCTGCTGCTCGGTTCTGGGGGCGACGCAAACGCTCACTGAGTGCCATGAACAAACCCGCTTGGCTTATTGCAATGGCAAGCAGAAAAAAGATTAAATCACCGGGTGATTTTGTGAACAGGTTTAGAAAATCGAGGGACGATTGAGACAATTTGCTAACCCTGCTGAAACTTTTACTTATAATTCTTTTAGTATAGCACAGACGCTCTCGTAAAGTGCGCAACTAAGTTTGTTTAAACAAACTTTTTGTCTGTGGCAAATGTTGACCAGACGATAGCGCTTCAATTACACTGATGGACGCTGATTCGTAGTTGGAATGGACTATTATTGAAATTCCCAATGCGCCGCGTCGCACAATTACTTCAGAAGGCTCCTTGGATTGTCACAAGTGCACGGTTAGTCTGGCGGATAGGTCAGGCAAAGTTTACCGCAGGAGTCATCGGTGTAGTGTTTAATAAGCAGGGTCAAGTCTTGCTGGTTGAGCACGTCTTTCATCCTTATGCGCCTTGGGGTCTACCCGGTGGGTGGGTTGATCGGCGCGAGGCTCCGTCAGAAGCTGTCATTCGCGAACTCCATGAAGAACTCCAATTGTCTGTTACTTTGGGTTCACTTCTTCTTGTTGAAGTTGATTTTGGCAACCACCTTGATTTTGCATATGTATGCAATGCTCTAAACGAGGTTGGTCAGTTGAGCAGCGAATTATTGGAATATCGGTGGTATGACGTAGAGGCGCTGCCGAAGCTACAACGCTTTCATTATCGCGCCATCTCGAAAGCATTAGAACTGAAAACGCAAGAACGTATGGCAGGTGTTTTATGACAACAGCAGGCACTCTTAGCAATCGACGAAAACGTCGCGGTTTACCCATTGTTCAAATCGTGTCCCTGCTCATGATTGTGAGCGCTGTAGGATTGTTCATTTTTTACTTGCTGCGATTTAGCCAACAGCCAGATTTGTTGCCATCCGATGTGTCTGTAGCGGACATTTCGGTCGGTGGGTTAGGTAAACGTGAAGCTTTAACCAAGTTGGTTTCTGCCTATCAACAACCTGTAACTTTGTATTATGCGGACAGCCCGATCCAACTGGATCCCACCACAGTTGGTTTTACCATTAATGGCGAGTCGATGCTGGCGGCAGCCACCGCTGTTGGGGATTTATCAAGTAGTTTTTGGTCTCGCTTCGCCACCTACATGCTGGGTCGCGAAACAGAACAACGGGTAAATGTTCCTTTAGCATCCGAGTATCGACAGAATTTGGTGGAACAGTTTCTGCGAGACATTAGTGACCGTTATGACCGGACATCCGGCGAAGCCAGCTATGACCTGAGTACATTAACACTACGCCCCGGTGCTTCAGGATACACTCTTGATGTTAAGGCGGCGTTGCCACTCATCGAAGCCGCTTTGCAGAGTCCAAACAACCGCGTTGTTCAGTTGCCCTTTGTAACATCCACCGTTAATGCTGGAAACATCGGTACGCTCAAGAAGCTGATCGAAGATTATCTTGACTCAAAAGGTTTTATCTACGATGGGCAAACAACCGTAGCGTCTGTTTTTATTGAAGATTTACGGACAGGTGAGGAAGTCAATATTAATGGCGATGTAGCTTTTTCGGCTGCAAGTACCATCAAAGTGCCGATCATATTGGATTACTTCCGACAATTGTGGGTTGCCCCGACTCAGGACGAGGCTTGGCTGATGGCGAATTCACTACTGTGTAGCAACAATTCATCATCCAATTTGATGATGCAAATTACCGGGGAACGGGCAGCGATCCAGCAAAATACCGATCCGGGAGATGACAACAAAAAGCTGTTTGCTGGTATTGGGGACGTTACTAAGAACATTCAATATCTGGGCGCACGTAACACGTACATTACCGCGCCGCTGGTTTTAGGTATTCAGGGACAGCAGCTCGGCTCGATTGCCGCACCCCAAACTTCCCCCAACTCAACAGTCAAAACGGAGGCCGATCCCTATAACCAAACGACGACTGAGGATATGGGAACGCTGTTTAGCATGATCTACGATTGTGCGAATTATGGCTCCGGATTAATGACAGCCTATCCCGACGGAGAGTATACACAAACTGAGTGTAAACAAATGCTGGAACTGATGAGCGCCAACGATCTGCTCCGGCTTCTACAGGGCGGTATACCCAAGGGTGTGAAAATATCGCACAAAA
>JBBSBS010000651.1:0-3034 GCA_038251045.1 Aggregatilineales bacterium
GTCAACGCTCGTTTCTCATCAGCGGACTCAATCTGGCCTGCTATCTGGCACTGCGCCGACGGGATCTACGCGATCTTCAGGCGGCGCTGGCACCCTTGGGTTTATCGTCACTGGGGCGCAGTGAACCGCGCGTTCTCGCCAACCTGGATGCAGTAATCGCCACGCTCAGTGATATTTGTCGCCTGCCGCTCGAACAGCGCCTCTCGCGTCCGTCCGAACGTGCGTTTAACCGAGGTGGACGGATGCTGGATCACAATGCACGGCGGGTGCTAGGGGCACCGTCTTCGGAGCGGCGTGTCCGTATTATGGTCACAATGCCAACGGAAGCGGCTACGGATCACGCGCTGATCAATGATCTGATCGGGCGAGGAATGAACTGGGCACGCATCAATTGCGCCCATGATGATCCTGGCGTCTGGAGTGCGATCATCAGTAATGTACGGGATGCGGCACAAATACAGAAACGTGAGTGTCGAATTCTCATGGATCTGGGTGGCCCTAAGGTGCGCACGGGTGAGGTACTCGCCCCAAAATCCCATAAGCGCTTGATCATCGGCGACACGCTGCTGCTGACGCGCGCTAAGCCGCAGCACTCGAAGCGGTATCCGTTTCAGGTCGAATGCTTAATTCCAGAGGTATTCGACCAAGCTCAGGTGGGTCAGAGTGTTTGGATTGATGATGGGCGACTCGGAACTCAAATCGAATCAATCGGAGGCGAAGGCGCAGTGCTGCGGGTGACAAATGCCCGCGAAAAAGGCGAAAAAGTGCTTCCGGACAAGGGATTGAACTTCCCCGATACGGAATTGCAATTGTCCCCCCTCACTGAGGAGGATCGCCGCGATCTGGATTTCGTGGTGCAGCACGCTGACGCTATTGGTTACTCATTCGTCCAGAGCGCGGTTGATGTCGCCTTGTTGCAGCAGGAACTCAACGCACGGATGGTCGAAGACCGCGCCCCCCGAATGATCCTCATCGCCAAAATCGAAACTGCCAAAGCCGTCCGAAATTTGCCCGAAATTATCGTGCAAGCCGCTGGTCAGCAGCCGTTCGGAGTCATGATTGCGCGTGGCGACCTGGCCGTCGAGATCGGTTTTGAGCGCATGGCAGAAATCCAGGAAGAGTTGCTCTGGATCTGTGAGGCAGCACAGGTGCCCGTCATCTGGGCGACTCAGGTTTTGGAAAACTTCGTCAAGGACGGTCTGCCCTCGCGCGCCGAAATGACGGACGCTGCTATGTCCGAGCGCGCGGAATGCGTAATGCTCAACAAAGGCCCCTTTGTGGCGGAGGCAGTCACCGTTCTGGATCACATTTTGACGCGGATGCAGGGCGACCAAAACAAGAAAACGCCGCAACTCCGTGCCTTACACTCCTGGTGACAGGAACCAAGTCGACTGGCTGGGAGTACTCTTCCTTGAATAGACCTTAGTCCGAGAAGGGAAAACACCGCATGAAAATGGTCGAACAACCGCTCACGCATGAGCACATGAACCACGACGGACAGGAAGGTCAGCACCAGCAATTCCATGAACACCCAGATCACGCGGCGCACGGACAAGCAGTGGATCACCGCGGATATTCGGAACATAGCGGACACGGCGCACATGCCGATCATAATGGACACGAGCAGATGTTTCGCCGTCGCTTCTGGGTCTGTTTGGTGCTGACCATTCCGGTGCTATTGTTCAGTCCCGCGATTCAGGAATGGCTCGGCTTTCACATGCCGGAATTTCCAGGCAGTCAATGGATTGGCGCTGTCTTTGCGATTGCCATTTTCCTTTATGGGGGCTTCCCTTCCTACAAATGGCCGCGCCAGAAATCCAGAGCCGCCAGCCGGGGATGATACTGTTGATTTCGCTGGCGATCAGCGTAGCTTTTGTCTACAGTCTGTTTGCCGCCGTGACCGGAACGAGCATGGGCTTCTTCTGGGAGATGGCGACGCTGATTGACATCATGTTGTTGGGTCATTGGTTGGAGATGCGGAGTGTACGCCAGGCATCGGGTGCCCTCAATGAACTGGCAAAACTGATGCCTGATACCGCCGAGCGTATTCGTGAGGACGGCTCTATTGAAGAAGTTGGTGTAACCGATCTGAGCAAGGATGATCTGCTGCTGGTGCGTCCGGGATCGAGTATGCCAACCGATGGCGAAATCGTTGAAGGACACTCCGAACTGAACGAGGCACTGATTACCGGCGAATCGCAACCTGTAGCAAAGAGTGAAGGTGATAAAGTTATCGGTGGCACGATCAATGGGGATGGCAGCCTGCGGATACGGGTGACGGCCACCGGGGATGAAACCGCTATCGCCGGGATTATGCGACTGGTCGAGGAAGCGCAGGGCAGTAAATCGAACACGCAGATTTTAGCTGATAAGGCGGCTGGTTGGCTGTTTTACGCTGCTTTGGGGGTGGCTGCTCTAACGGCTGTGGCATGGATTATCGCACTGGGTTTTAAGGTTGAAGTACTGGAACGGGTTGTCACCGTGCTGGTCATTGCCTGCCCCCATGCGCTGGGTCTGGCAATTCCGCTGGTGGTCGCCATCAGTACCTCTATGGGTGCGCGGAACGGCATTCTGGTTCGTAATCGGCTGGCATTAGAAGAAGCGCGACTGATTAACACCGTCATCTTTGATAAGACCGGGACTTTGACTGAAGGGCGCTTTGGGGTTGTCAACAGGATCGTCGCTGAAGGCTGGCAAGAAGATCAAGCACTGGCACTGGTACTCGCCATTGAAGGTGACTCCGAACATCCGATTGCACAGGGTATTCGTCAGAAAGCTGAAGAAGCTGGTGTGAAAGCAGTATCGATCAGTGATTTTGAGACGATCAAAGGACGCGGAATCAAAGCCATGTTTGAAGGCAAATCTGTTTACGTCGGTGGTCCGCGTTTATTGGAGATGCTGGAACTCAAACTCGGTAGTGATGTGGATCGTTTTCGGAACGAATCCAATGACAACGCGCAGACAGTTGTCTATATGGTGGTCGAGAATGCGGTGGTGGCAGCATTTGCGTTAGCGGATGTGGTGCGTGCGGAGA
>JBBSBS010000652.1:0-3034 GCA_038251045.1 Aggregatilineales bacterium
CAGTAAAACAATGAGTGCCTCGGAACTCACACTCGTTTTCCCGGTCTGGTTAAATTGGCTGAATACAACAAATAGGAATATCGTCAATAGCGTCGAAATGAACAATATGATACCCAGCATATCGCGGCGTTCATCACGCAAATCTTCGCTGATATCGGTTGAAACAAGAATTGTATTTTGATCCATGACACCAACCCATCTATCTAAAGAGGATGTAAAGAAATTGTAACCTTATCAATCCATTAAGAATGATTGAGATTGTTAAACTTCGTAAATTTTTCACGATTTCACTGTGATTGACTTAAAGGTATTATTCTGCTATCCTACTATCGTGAAATGGTGCAAATGTTCCCCAACCTCGGTTCCTTTCATCTTTCCCAATCTGATAAACCACAGTTAAGAAATGTAGACGACAATGCAATTTGATGATTTAAACTTGATCGAACCCCTGTTGCGGGCTGTCCGCGCCGAGGGTTACTCGACTCCTACCCCAATTCAGGAGCAGGCCATTCCCCACGTAATGGGAGGCCGCGACCTGCTAGGCTGTGCCCAAACCGGTACAGGCAAAACCGCAGCCTTTGCGCTGCCCATTCTTCAACATCTGGCGAATAATCCCCGTCAGGGAAACCATATACGTGTTTTAATTCTCGCACCCACCCGTGAACTTGCCAGCCAGATTGGCGACAGCTTCCGTACATATGGGCGCAACACCGGTGTCAAGCCAGTGACCATTTTCGGCGGTGTCGGTCAGCAGCCGCAGGTAGACAAGCTGCGTAACGGCCCCGATGTGGTAGTCGCCACACCCGGTCGTTTGCTCGACCTGATGAATCAGGGACACGTCAAGCTCAATAAGATTGAAGTGTTCGTGCTGGACGAAGCCGACCGCATGCTGGATATGGGCTTCATTCATGATGTCCGCCGCGTCATCGCCGCTTTGCCCAAACAGCGCCAAACCCTGCTGTTCTCGGCAACCATGCCTGATGAAATTCAGGATCTGGCGAGCAATATTCTGATCGATCCGGTGAAGGTGGAAGTCACACCGGTGGCCTCAACGGTCGATAAGATTGACCAGTCGGTTTTCTTCGTAGAGAAGAAAGACAAACCGGCACTGCTGGAACACGTGCTGCAAGACAAGAACGTCAGCCGTGTACTGGTCTTCACCCGCACCAAACACGGTGCGAACAAGGTTGTGCAGCGTCTTGAAGCCGCCCGCATCCATGCCGAGGCCATTCATGGCAACAAATCGCAAACCGCGCGTGAAGCCGCTCTTAGAAACTTCAAGTCAGGCCGCACCCGTGTGATGGTTGCCACTGACATTGCGGCGCGTGGGCTGGATGTGGATGAAATCACCCACATTATCAACTATGATTTACCCAACGAACCGGAAACCTATGTTCACCGTATCGGGCGTACGGCCCGCGCCGGTGCATCCGGTATCGCTTTTTCCTTCTGCGATGTCGAAGAACGCACTTATCTGCGCGACATCGAACGCTTGATTAAGCTGCATGTGCCGGTGATCGCGGAACATCCGTATCCGTCGAATCTACCGATACCGCAGCCGACCGACCTGAACCGTCGTGGTGGTGGTCAACGTTCACAGGCTCCTCGCCAGCAGAACAGCCCACGCCCACAGGGTCAGCGCAACAACCGTAATGCTAACAACAATGGCGGCGGACGCGCTCAACAACCGCAGGGCGAACGTCCGGCAGCCGCAAATGGAAACGGTAACGAGAACGGCAGCAGCCGTCCGCAGGCCGCACAGCCTTCCCGTAACAACCGCCCACAAGGCGAACGTCGCAGCAATAACAATGCCCCGCGTGACAACTACCGTTCACAGGGCGACCAGCGCAGCACTGAACCACGCCCACAAAATGGTGACCGTCCGGCCTTTGGCAACGGCAGCTATAAACCGCAGGGTGTCGGTGCGCGCGATGACAGCCGCCCACAGGGTGAGCAGCGCAGCACTCCCAACCCCCCGCGTGATAACAACCGTTCAGGTGGCAGCCGTCCCTACGGGCAGCGTCCCAACGGTCAATCCAGCGACAACCGTTCGCAGGGTGATCGTCCGGCATCGAACAACTCACGCCCGCAATATAACAGTTCACGTCCACAGGGCGGTAATCAGTCCTCGTCGGATGCGCCTACACTACCGACCACGCCAGTACGCCGCAAGCGTCCACTGCCGCCACCGGATCAACGTGAGCAGCCGATTTTGACCGACCGCTTCGGCAATCCCTTGCCGATGAAGCCCAAAATCGCGCCAACACCGACCGAAGAATAAGTCACCCATCAGCAACCGCTGATTGATGTAGGGGTTTGCCGCTGGCAAACCCTTTTTTATTTCTATGGAGGAACGTATCCTCATGCCGCACGCCACACTCTACATCACCGACCGCAGCCCGTTTCATCAACAACGGGCGCTGGATGCTGCGCCACCGGACTTGACCATCACCCTACTTCAGCACCCCATGCATGATGACCTGCTGCCCCATCTACCACAGGTCGAGTATTTTATTTCAGAGCGTGTCGGTGTCATCGACGCACCGCTGTTGCAAGCCGCGCCCCATCTCAAGCTGATCTTGCGCCTTGGCTCGATGACCTACGATATTGATGCTGAAGCCGCCCGTGCCGCTGGAGTGATCGTCTGCACATGGCCTGATGCGGGTGTTGTCGCCGTTGCCGAACATACCGTCATGCAGATGTTAGCCCTCACCAAAAAGCTGCGCGAAGTACAGGCTGTGGCATTGGAGGCCAATCCGCAGTGGGGCATCCGCCACCGCACCGACGAAAACACCTTCGCTTATAACTGGTCGGGTCGCCAGCATATCAATACGCTACGCGGGCAAACCATCGGCATCCTCGGCTTTGGTGAAATTGGTGCGGCGTTGGCGCAACGGTTGAAAGCGTGGGACTGCACACTTCTTTATCATAAGCGCAGCCAACTGCCAGCCGCTGTAGAGGCCGAATTGGGGCTGACTTATGTCGACAGTGACACCCTCCGCCGCCGGAGTGACATACTGGTTAACCTGCTGCC
>JBBSBS010000653.1:0-3032 GCA_038251045.1 Aggregatilineales bacterium
TGAGCGGCACAGTGTCTGGCAATTGGTATAGATGAAATCCACTATCACATACTTGCCACCTTGCTTCACCCAGTCACCCAGACGAAAGGCCTGACCAAACTGATTGGTCAGGACCGGGTTTTGAACTGAAGGTTGGCGTCGTGCAATATCCTGACGACGAGCCTGTTCACTGGTGAGCAGTTCGAAGCCCTCGGTAATCGCTGCTACTGCTATTACAGCCAGCAGTAGCACAACGACCGAGGCAACTATCGTTTTGTTGTAAAACAACCTTCCATCCTTATTTTGCAGATCGAATGACGCGCGTCAGTGAGCTGGCAACAATATACGTCGCACTGATTACAACAACGGCGGCAAATAGGGAGGCAATCTGGCTATACCCAACCCATTGAGGTAAATGTACTGCCCAGCGACGTGGAATGCTGTTTTGACCGGACAGCAGGAACATCAACGCATATGCGAAACCGCCGCAGGCGAATGCCCATAAGACGATTTTTTCTACCCCGCTGAATACAGATGATTTCTCTTGGTTTGCTATCCAGTGGATAAAGGCAAGAATCATTGCCACGCATCCCAGCAGCAGGTACAGATGGAAGTGTCCGGGCACCCACATCGTGTTATGCATCACCTTATTGACGGTGATGGTGCCGTCGATTACTGCGGGAATAACGCCCGCACTCCAACCGAAAATCGATAGTACCAACAACGATGATGTCATATCCCATTTGATGTTACTGCGGTAGATCGCACCCAACGTGCCGGTCAATGTAATGGCCAGTACGGGAAGGCTGCTGGCATAAGAGATAATTTGCCCCATGACATGCATCCATACCGGCTGAGCAAAATCCATCAGCATATGATGCGGATACACCGCCAGCACCATCACGATGGTCGCAGTCCACGCCCATACAAAGGGCTTGTATACACTCCATGGCCTGCCGGTATAGCTAGGCAGGATTTCATAGACAGCTATCACGCTCATATAAATGGCGGCATTGATGAATACATGACCGAACAGGAAAATCAGATTTTTCGCTAACAACGGATTAATCGCAATTTCCGGCACATACAAATTAATTAGCATCATGGTCAGAATGACCGCGCCGATCAGAATGGAAACGATATTGATGATGGTGACTACCGTACTGGCGATGACTGTTACCGGTGGCGCATCCTGCCCAGTCTTCAAGAAATGCCAGCCCAGCGATTTGGCGAAGCTGCCGTATTTCTGAATGATTGCACGAGCCGTTTCCAGATAGAACAACAGCATACCTACGCCGACCAAGAGTACCCCGCCCATATATGAGGCTGCCGCATGGGTACTCCACATTCCCATTGAATGACTGGGCAACGGATACAGAAATGTCCAAGCTGCCGCAAATCCGCCCAGAAATATCCCTCCAAGCACGAACACAACACCCACTAGGAAAAGGCCCAGATTCGCCCAGGCTAATCCGCTTCTAAGATTGACGTATTTACTCAAGAAGTGCCACATGACAGCCGAGCCACCGAAGCCCGCGATGGCGACCATACCGATTCCGTGCGCAGTCATCAATTGATAAAAGATAGTCGGATCGATCGCGATGTACTGACCCTGAGTCATTCGCATAAGCAAACCAAACAACATCATTAAAATAATCACCACGCCGGCGATTGCCGCATAAACCTTCACCACCCCACTGACCTGCGGATAATTGCTGATATTTTGTATTTTCATTTTAGTTCTCCGAACAGATGCTTATTGTGCGACGACATGAAGTTCGCTCATCATCGTGTGATGAGCCACGCCACAGTATTCAAGACAGAGTATCTGGTAGGTTCCCGGCTGCTCGAACGTTGTGCGCAAAACATTGGTTACTCCGGGCATGGCCTGAGTCTGGGTGATGATCTTCATGTCCGGCCCATAAATGGCAAAGCCGTGATTGACATCGGCCGAGGTCACCTGAAACTCAATCTGCTTTCCCACCGGAAGTTCAGTTTGCGATAGCTCCCAATACCACTGATAACCTTTTGCCTGAACCACAACAACATCCAGATTGGCAATAACCGTACGTGCGTAAGGCATCTTTGTCAGCGTAAACCCAATTATCGGGATAAACATCAGCGTCATCCCCACTAACAAACGGTTTCTCCAGCGACCCGTTGCCGCTGAGATTGCGGATTTATTTCCATCACTACTACTATTTTTAATCACGAAAATGAATGTGATCGCCAATATCGCAATCAACGTCATAGACACCACCCAGGCAATGCTCTGAAACATACTCCCCCCTTAGTTAAAGATTCCGAGCTTCGGAATATATAGCACCCAGAAAAATGATGCAACACTACAGAATCTTTTTTGGAGGTTACGTTCTTCATAACAAGCTTGCCTTATAATGAAAGCAACTACTGATATAGGCGGCTATATGCAACTCACAGTTTCATCAGACAGTGCTTTGCGCACCTTGATTTATCTGGGGAAAAAAGGCGCTCCAGCCACCATTGCAGAAGTCGCGGAAGCATGTGACATATCGAAGAGTTCGTTAATGAAAGTGGTGATGACAATGGTCAGCGCTAACATGCTCGAAAGTGAGCGGGGTAGAAGTGGGGGCATTATGCTAGCTCGTGCTGCCACGGAAATAACCGTAGGTACTGTTGTTCGCTTGATAGAAAACAATTTGGCATTGGTGGATTGCATGAAAGAGAGCCGCTCATCATGCCCCCTGCTGCCTAGGTGTCGGCTGAAAAATGTTTTTTACGAAGCGCAGGAGTCATTTTTTAGTTCGCTAGATAAAGTCACACTTTCAGACTTAATACGCGACTAGTAAAAGTGCCCACATTCATCCGGTCCGAAAAAATAAAAAAGGCTTATTCCTCAAGAGAAATAAGCCTTTTTACAATATGGTCTCGGCGGGAGGAGGGAGGGACGGGTTATAACTAAAGTTTCGGGGTTCATTTTTCAGTACAAATCATGTGTAACCTATTGAATTAACATGATTCCAGGCGCATGGTTCGCGGGTCAAGTTGAAGGGCTTGCACAAAGAAGCGCTGAA
>JBBSBS010000654.1:0-3017 GCA_038251045.1 Aggregatilineales bacterium
CACGGCGGTCGAGATTGATTACTTCGCCAAGTTGACCAGCCTTTCGCACGAGGAAGTGTTGAAAGAATTGGTGAAAGCCGGGCTGGATAGTATGCCGGGTGGCGGCGCAGAAATTTTCCATTGGGATGTGCGCAAGAAGATTTGCCCGGAAAAAGCCAATCAAGAAACGTGGATGGCGGTACATGACACAGCGCATAAGCTCGGCCTAAAGACGAACGCTACTATGTTGTATGGGCATATCGAAAAACCCGAACACCGTATTCACCACATGATCGCCCTGCGTGAGCAGCAGGATAAGTCGGGCGGTTTCCAAACCTTTATTGCGCTGGCCTTCCATCCAGAAGAAAACAACTTGGGACGGAAGCTGGGTCGCCAATGGACAACAGGTGTGGACGACATCAAAACACTGGCGATCAGCCGACTGATGCTGGACAACTTCTCTAATATTAAAGCTTACTGGGTCATGTTGACCCCGGCGCTGGCACAGGTGGCACTCAACTTTGGCGCGAACGACATGGACGGTACGATCATCGAAGAACACATCTATAAGGATGCAGGCGCAAAGCGCGATGTGATGACTGTTCCGCAACTAATGCAGTTCATCCGCACGGCAGGCTATACGCCAGTTGAGCGCGACACGGTATATAACGAACTCGAAGTGTTCGCCTAAAGCGATGATTATTTCCGTTTCCCCGCTGGTCATTGGCGCGGCTGCCTTCTTCTTGATTGGCGGGGGATGGATGCTGTTCTACTGGCGGGTAATTGACCCCTTCATACGAAAGGTGTTGGGGCGGTTACTGAGAGCCGACATCAGCCGTGGTGAGCAGCAAATCTGGGTTGCAAATCTAGAGTCAGAAGACAGTGTAAGCTGGCGGGCAGCGATCATCCGTCCTGTGCAAATGTTGTTCATGATGGGCGCGGGCGTGGTGGCGCTGTTGATTGGGCTGGCGGTGACGTTGTGGTTGGGACAGTGAGGTGACTGATATGGATATGCCTGTCAAAACCCGAACAACCTTTGCCGAATATACGGCGCTTCCAGAATCGAACCAGATTGTGGAACTTATTGATGGGGAAATCGTCGTGAATCCGCCATTGTTCCGACATCAAAAAGCGTTGGTCAAAATCATTTTCTCGCTCCACTTTTTGTCCGAGAATGGCGAACTTTGTGTCGCACCGAGCGGTCTCCACTTCGATGATGGGAACAGTTTTGAGCCGGATTTATTCTGGGTCAGCACCGAGAACAAATCCTGTATTCTGGAGTCGAATGGGCGCTACTGGCATGGTGGGCCAGATTTGGTGATTGAGGTGCTTTCACCGTCAACCGAGTTGAATGATCGGGGTATCAAGTTCCAGACCTACCAGAAGTACGGTGTGCGCGAATACTGGATGGTGAACCCCGAAGCCAAGTTTGTCGAGGTTTACCAGTTGGAGAGCGAACGACTCATTCGGCAGGGCATTTATGATGCTGACCAGCCATTTGTCTCGGCTGTTTTAGGCAGCGCGACGATTAATCCAAAAACGTGGTTTAGCGAATAAGCCAATCGAAGTGACTAAATATGTTATGTAAAAAGACGGTTTTCTTTGTGGCTATGATGATATTGTGGATCAAAGAAAGCTGAGTGGACTATGCTCAACATTGGACTGATTGATTACCTGAATACGATGCCGTTTCACTATGATCTGGCGGAACGGTTACAAAATGTGGATGTGCATTTCGAGCGCGGCGTGCCCTCGATGATGAACCGCATGTTGAAGTCGGGCGAGATTGACCTCGCGCCGATTTCGGCTATCGAAACCGCCCGCCACGCCGACGAGTATGTGGTGCTGCCGGGGTTGAGCATCGCCAGTTTGGGGGCGGTGAAAACGGTACTGCTGTTTTCGTGGGCAGCCGATATGAGCGAACTCGATGGCAAGTCCATCGCACTGACCGATCATTCGGCTACAAGCGTGGCACTGCTGAAGGTGTTGTGCCGCGAACGCTATCATGTTGAGCCGAATTTTGTAGTCACACGCCAACATCTGCCGAGTATGCTGACAGAGCACCAAGGGGCGCTGATTATTGGTGATGATGCGCTGGTTGAGGGTGCGCAACATCGATTTTTGACCCCGCCTTCCGGCCTGCTCCCCGTAAATAAGAGGGGGGAAGCCCTGCCCTACATTTATGATTTAAGCGATGAATGGTTGAAGATGACCGGCCTGCCCTTCACGTTTTCGGTATGGGCGGCGCGTAAAGACAAGGCGCAGGCACTAGAAGACGCGGGCGTATTTTCGGCGTTGTATGCCTCTACAGAGAGGGGTTTGACCGAAGCCGGACGCAACACCTTAGCACAGGGTTATGCGGGGCGGTTAGGCTTACCAGCGGGTGTATGCCGCCGTTATTTGCGTGACCTGCGCTACAACCTAACCGATGATGATCTGGCAGGATTAAAGCTGTTCTTGGAACTGGCGCTGGATGGGTTTGAGTGGAACACCCTCGAATTTTGGGGACAGCGTGAAACGGAAACGACGGTTTAGTTTATACAAGGATCGAACGAATGGAAACTCAAACGCATGAGGTTAAGCAACCATCTGTAGCAGTGAGTATCAATCGTCCGCCGATTGTGAAAGGACTGCCGTTTGTCGGAAATATCCTCCCACTCATGCGTAATCCGATGGGTTTCTTCCGCCAACAATACCAGCGAATGGGGCCGGTATACCGGGTGGGCGTTCTTAATAAGCAGTTCACAGTCTTAGCCGGGCCAAAAGCCGTCGAGCTGATGTCGACTAACGACGGCAGCTTGAGCAACTGGGAAGTGTGGGAAGGCGTGGCACAAGATTTCGGCAGCGAGAAAAACCTAGGCATGATGGAAGGTGAAGAACATTCCTTCAACCGCAAGGTGATGCGGCAGGGTTTCTCGAAGAACACCATTAACGACAATATTGCCTATACCGTCGAGATTACACGAAAAGCGCTGGGGCGGCTGATCGTGGGCGAGCCGTTTACGGTGATGCCCTTCATGCGCCGACTCGTTTCCGAG
>JBBSBS010000655.1:0-3015 GCA_038251045.1 Aggregatilineales bacterium
GGCTGCTGGGCGATGCCGCCCGTACCACTGGTACTTGCCGCCGCTGCTGGTTCAGATGCCGACTCCGCCGTAGGGGTCGGGTTGGCAGCAGGGCTGCACGCCGCCGCCGCGATCATGACCCCTGCCAGCGCTAAAATAGGAACAAATCGAAGTTTCATAAGGATGCTTCTCTTTTTCTGTTAAACATGCAGAAATCAAAAGTGCTCAAATATTGTAGGGTGGTTGGCTCAAAAAGGAAGCATCAGTAGCGTTTTAATCATGAGTGGTTTATGAATCGAGTGCTTAATTAAATCACCAGAAAATCGCCTTCCGTTCCCCTAAATAAAAGGGGTGAAGCCTGTGCTTCACCTTCCCTAATTCTTTCGTCTATCAAATGTGTCGCATTGTCTTGAAGCCCTTCTCCCTCGCTTGCGGGGGAGAAGGGTTGGGATGAGGGGGTTCTTTTTACAACAGCAGCCCGATCACAATATCATACACGCGCCAGATCGCCCGCTTGGCAGGGTCAGCCCAATTACGCCCCGGCAGCAGCGGCGGGAATTGTGATGCGTTCGGCTCATCAAACGAGTTATTCCAGCCTTCACCCGTCCACAACACATCCGCGCCGTCCAACCCCAACTCTTTCATTAACCCCTGCGCGTTATAACCGTTGTTCTCGTAGATGTTGTCGTGGATCCAATTGTTCTCTGGCAGCGCCCCCAGATCAAACACCGTGTCGCGCGTATACAATGTATACAAACTCGTCAGCCCCACGCCAAAACTCTGGTTGCCCTTGATGATATTGTTGAACACTTCGGTATTATCAGCCGTCATAATCATGATGCCCGTACCCGGCGGCACTTTGGATACCGTCGAATTCGGTTTGCCGAAGTTCGGATGGTTATTATTCTCAATCCGGTTGTTATACACCCGCGTGTTATAACCCACCTTCGACGGATTATTCGGCAGCAAGAACACCAATATCGCCCCGCTGTTATCATGGGCATAATTATCGTACACCTCGGCGTTGGTGCTGTTCTCGATCTCGATGCCCGTCACATTATTAAACACTTCGTTGTTCCGCACCGTGATCGGCCCGCGGCTCTGTCCCACATAAATCCCCGCATCGGCAATCCCGCTGACCACATTATGCTCGATCAGGATGTCGGTGCTTTCCACCGGATACAACCCGTACAATCCCGCGTCCTGAATGACGAGGTTGCGGTATACCACCCGCTCGGCTCCGGTTGTCAGCACCCCGTTGCCGATGTAATCCTTCACGCCGAAGTCTTCCAACGTAAAGTCATCGCCGGTCGTATTAAAACCGTCGCTCAACACCTTTTGACCATCCAACCACGGACGCTCATCGCCGTTGATAATCCCCTTGATGGTGATCTTCGGCACATCGACATACACCGTTTCGTGGTATATCCCCGCCTCGACCATCACAATATCCCCCGCCTGTGCTTGATCCACACCTGACTGAATGGTTTCACCCGCGTGAACCGTGATAACCTGCGGATCACGGGCGACTGCCGCCGTCGTCGCTGGCTCGGATGAACGTTCAACCAACGCCTGCGCCGGATTGTTCATGTGCTGCACAACCGGCAAGCCCGAAGGAACTGCCGTTGGAATACTCATCAAATCGCTCGGTTCGTCCGAAAGCGCATACAGGAACGCCACCAGATCACTTTTCTGCTGATCGCTAATCGTGAAGCCCTGC
Organism: Aggregatilineales bacterium; assembly: GCA_038251045.1. Lineage (GTDB taxonomy): Bacteria > Chloroflexota > Anaerolineae > Aggregatilineales > Phototrophicaceae > CFX2. The sequence continues at coordinate 1,700 of JBBSBS010000655.1, forward strand.
AAGAATTCATCCGGCGCGACATCCACCCCGAAGGCCGGGCCGCCGCCTTTAGCATAAAAATCCACCACCTCATCCAATGTCGTGAACACCCCGTTATGCATATACGGTGCGCTCAGCCCTACATTCCGCAGGCCGGGGGTACGGAACGACCGCGTCGAATCCGGCCCGTTGACGATTTCCACCTGTCCCAGATCAGGTTGCAACGGATTCGTATCCGGCACACCCAGTACATTGAACGTGTTGTTGGTAAAAGTAGGCCACGTATGGCACTCAAAGCACCGCGTCTGTGCGCTGCGGAACACGTTGAAACCCCGCCGCTGTGCCGGAGTCAGCGCAGTGAAGTTCCCCGCCGCGTATTGGTCAAACGGCGAATTGTGGCTGACCAGTGTGCGCTCGAAGGCCGCAATCGCTGTACTGACGTTCGCAATCGTCACCCCATCCTTAAACGCCGCCTCAAACTGCGCTTGATACGCCGGAATCGCTGCCAGTTGTGCCACCAATTCTTCCGGATTCGCCGCCATTTCGTTCTCGTTGGTCAGCGGCGTGAGCATCTGCTCCTCAAGTGATTTCGCCCGCCCATCCCAGAACAGGCTGGTCGCATACGCCACATTCCACAGCGACGGTGCGTTACGCCGCAAATCCTCGCCGTGTGCGCCCACCGATACCGGCTTGCCATCGCTGAATCCCATATCCGGATGGTGGCAGCTTGCGCACGACAAATCATCATTTGCCGAAAGGATCGGGTCATAAAACAGCACCTTACCCAGCGCTGCTTGTTGTGGATCAGGCGCGGCAGATTGCGGCCACGAGGCTTGCAGGCCGTTGATCGCCGCCCCTTCCTGACGTGCGCCACCGCCTTGTTCCGCCAGTGGAATCGGTTTGTCTTCCGGCACAGGCAGGAACGCCAGCGCCATCAGCAGTAATCCAAGCACCAGCAGTGGGATACCGATAATCCAGCGCCAGCGACCACGACGCTTACGCCCGGCTTTAGCAGGGTAGGCCGTGTCAACCGGAACAGGGTGCAGTTGGGCAGGCTGTGTCGTCATAATGGTGATCCGTAAGTGATTATTTTGAAGAAGCCTAATGCCGCTGATTTTATCCTGATTTGTCTGTAACCTCAAAATACTGCACGTTTTGTCCGCCGCATATCACAATTCAATCCCGCCTGTGCTGAAATACTGATACCGACACCTGATTTTCGTAATGGGATGGGGCTTTCCATACGCCGGAAGCCTGACTCCCCTCTCCCTTGTTTACGGGGGAGAAGGGCTGGGGATGAGGGGGTTCGCATCGGTATGACTCCCTCCGCCTTTTAC
>JBBSBS010000656.1:0-3011 GCA_038251045.1 Aggregatilineales bacterium
AAGGGGGTGGCTGACCACGCCAACCGCTTCTATAACCTTGATATTGACCCCGATAGAGGAGTATTGGCGACAGCGGGGGCAACCGAGGCCGTGTTCTCGTCGATATTGGGGTTGGTTGATCCCGGTGATGAAGTGATCGTGATTGAGCCATACTTCGACAGTTATGTGCCGAATCTGATTATGGCAGGAGCGATACCGGTCTTTGTGGCACTGCATCCGCCGGAATGGACGCTGGACGCGGACGAGCTGCGAAAGGCATTCACGCCGAAAACGCGGGCGATTATCTGGAATTCGCCGCAAAACCCGACCGGACGGGTATTCACCGTCGAAGAAATGACTCTGGTTGCGGATTTATGCAAAGAGCATGATGTGATCGTCATTTCGGATGAGGTTTATGAGCATCTGGTGTTTGAACCGGCGCAGCACGTCCCGATTGCAACGCTGCCGGGGATGTTCGAGCGCACGGTGACAATTAGCAGTCTGGGTAAGAGTTACAGTGCAACCGGATGGAAGCTGGGTTGGGTGTATGGGCATCCTGATCTGGTGGCGGGGGCGATGCGGGCGCACCAATTCGTGACTTTCGCGGTACATCACCCGTCACAAATCGCGGGGGGATACGCGCTGCATTTGCCGGGAACCTATTATGAAGAATTGCAGGCGATGTATACCGTCAAGCGCGACTTGATGATGGATGCACTAACGGGCGCGGGCATTAAAGCGAAAGTGCCGGAAGGTACGTACTTTGTGATGGGCGACTTTTCGGATGTTTTCGACGGCGACGACATGGCATTCACGCAGCATTTGATAAAAGATATTGGAGTGGCCTGTATACCGCCCTCCCCTTTCTACTGTGACGAACACCGTTATATTGCGGGGAAGCTGGCACGGTTTGCGTTCTGCAAGAGCGATGATACGCTGAGGGAAGCTGGCGAACGCATGAAGAAGTTAAGAGCTTAATCGGTGGGCGCGATCAACTTTATAAAGGGAGATGGCTGTGACTGAGTTTACGGATAAAGAAGAACTGATCGCGCAGTATTTGAAGCTGCCAATGAATTCAGACTATATGCGTGTTGTGGCGCATGATGTTCGGAATTATATGAATACTGTCGTGCTGGCAACCGACATTGTGAGTGAAGAAATCAAGGATGCGGATGGCAATCCACAAAAATATGTCGATATGATCTGCAAGGCCAGTCAAAACATTCTGGTGATTCTGGAGGCGGCGGTGCTGGCGGCAGAGGGACGTGACGAAGCGGAATAGCGGAGGATACTGCCATGAACGCCGAGAATATCCAATCGATTGGCATGGGAACTGCGCTGATCGTATGTGGAATATGGGTCTTTCTGTATTTCTGGCGGGTCATGCCGTGGGTGAAACGGCGATTGGGCGAACGGCTGGGTGTAAGCATTGTAGAGCAACCAGACTATAACCTACCGATGAACCGTCCATCATCCAGTTGGGAAGCCGAAGAAGATGCCAGCCTCAAGACACGTATGACAATCTGGCTGGTTGAAGCCGCGTGCTACATATTTCTACTCATCCTCCCAATCGTGCTCATCCTCATACAAGCATTCATCATCCTCGACAATGCGGGCAAACCCTGATAAAACAGCACGAGACAATTTTCGTTTGGGTTTAATCAATTACATGGAGTGTTACTCAGGATAGATCATATGGATCGTAGATGCCTGAGCCTATAAACAATGCCACCAAATTTGAAATCGACAATTCTGAAATTCTGGAAGCCATATGATGTGCTGACGCAGTTTACTGATGTGCAAGGTAGACCCACGCTAGCGGATTTTATTGAGGTGCCTAAGGTGTACGCGGCAGGCCGACTGGATAGGGACAGCGAAGGGCTGCTGCTGCTGACGGATGACAACAAGCTCAAAACACGGTTGACCGAGCCACGCTATGCCCATCCACGCACATATTGGGTGCAAGTGGAACGGATACCGGATGAGGCGGCATTGAGCCAACTGCGGCATGGATTGGAACTGGGTGATGGCCCAACACGACCGACTATGGTTAAGGTATTGGATGCCGCACCGGACTTGCCCCCGCGCGAGCCACCGATTCGGGTGCGGCAAACGGTGCCGGACTGCTGGTTGGAACTAACCCTGACCGAAGGGCGTAACCGGCAGGTGCGGCGTATGACGGCAGCGGTGGGACATCCTACGCTGCGGTTGGTGCGATGTGCCATCGGCAATATCTCATTGGCGGGGTTAGAACCGGGGAAGTGGCAGCCATTAAGTGATGCCGAATCCGACGAATTGCGGCGCAGTGTGAAGCTTAAATGATGCTATGACACATACTGATTACACATCTGAGTACTTACCCGATTTTGCTTATACCGAAGCGGATGTACAGGCTAACCGGCAGGGATTGTTGACTGCGGAGCAAGCGCAGATTATCGAGGCGGTGTATCAGGCGCGGCAACGCGGCGTGCGCCTGACGTTTCGGCTGTTTGCCATCTGGATACCCGTTCTGCTGGTGGTTGGCATGGTGATTGAATATAACAATTCTGGCAAAAGTCTGGACGGATTCTTGCCGGACGCGTTACCGATCATGCTACTGGTTGGTGGTGGTCTGACGTTTATCTTGTTTTTGGCGTGGGGATACAGTTATCTAAATGCGCGGGATGCGCGCGACAAACGGGTGAGCATGGCACAGGGTGTGGCAAAAGTGCTGGAGCAGGAAGCGCAGTATCGTAACCGATCCCCGTACATGCGCTATGAACTGCGCCTGAATGGGCGGCTGTTTCGGTTCGCCAACCACGCCTCGATTGCCCATTTTGAAGAGGGTAAAACCTACCGCGTATACTACATCAAGTACAATCCGTTTCCGCTGATGCTATCTGCGGAATTAGTGTAGCCTTTATAAACAACTAACGGTATGTGTCAAGGATATTGAAACAACTTTGTGAAAAAGATTAAGAAAGATTTTCTGCCAGTTTAGGCGGATTGATGTAGACGGCCTTTGGAGCGCTCTGTACGTTGGGCAAGCCAGC
>JBBSBS010000657.1:0-2996 GCA_038251045.1 Aggregatilineales bacterium
GGTGTCTTTTTTCAAGGTGCGCTGCCATGAACCGATGATGGTTCCGTCAATGAGCAGATAATGGGTGAGGACATCGTGTTTACGATCCCACAATCGAGCGTAACGGTTTTCGATGATGGGGCTGTGGTCGGCATAACTGCCCATCGCTTCATCATAGTTGGGCAATAGATAAGCGGTGGGCGACGGTAATTTGGCGGTGGGACTATTATCGGTGAAGTAGTAGGTTTGACCGGCGAAAGTGTCGTGGTTGAGGCGCAGGCCGAGCAAGTTCAGACAGGCTTTGGTCTGTGCCACGGTCAAGCCTGACCACCAGACGAAATCTTTGACGGTGGCAGGACCGTGACTGGAAAAGTAGCGATAGGCCAGTTCCGGCAGCGCATCATCGGGCGATAAGGCGGGTGCGGGTGGGACACGTTCATCCATGAGGGAATAGGTGAATTGTTTGCCCTGACGCGGGCCGCTGCATATAAGCTGATCCAATTCGGCGTGCATCATGATATAGACGAGGCGCAAACCGTCGGTGGTGATGCCTGCCGATTGGAGGACGGTGGCGAGTTCGTCGCGGGTGCGGTACTGGTGGCCTTGAAGGGCGTTCGTCAAGACGGTGTGGCAACGGGCGAAAACATCAGCATCCAGTTCACATTTGCGGTAGTAGGTGCCGTTGAGGGCATGAACACGGGGGGCGGTGAGCGCTAGTATCCACCGGATGTCGGCGGGTGTGAGGAAGTGCCATGTGGGGCGCAAGGCGTGGGTGCGCAGGATGCTGCCCTCGTCGAAAGCCTGCTCAACAGCGGCATCGGTGAGGCCGTTGGTACGCTGGGCAATGGCCCATTTCGCGCCCATGTAATCCTGCGACTGTACCGCGCCGAGCCATGCCACAATATCAGAGGGGGTGTCGAAGCGTGTGTTCACAAGCTGCTGACTGTAGAGGCGGTGGGTGGCAATCTGGTGCATGGTGATGGCGAATATCCTTCTTGAGAATAACCATGATTATTTGGGCAAAACCAGACTTATTGATTCAAATGCTGCAAAATATTCGCAATTATCGCACAAATTGCAGTATTCCCGCTGAATTGTCCGGCGGGAAGCTCGCTGGATGCCGCCGAATTGACATTTGTGGTCAGCGGGAGGCCCGGTGGATACCGCTGAAATGACACAATTGCAGCGGGACGTTCGGTCAATGCCACCGCTTTGCAGTAAGTGCATGTCGCTGCTGTTATTGCGAGAAACATCCATTAGAGCGCCAGAGAGAGGACGCACAGCGGTGCACCACTACAGACATTTACGCGTTTGAAGTACGATGCGCTTTACAACCACTACCTGACCTATTTTAGAACAAAAGTTCAGATCGGTCAACCAAAATCCGTTCGAGTTTACAAACTTTTCGGCATAATGAAGCCCATGCTTTTTACCATGACTGTTGGGTAATTAGGAATGAGTGATTACATAGGTTAGTGTCGTTTGACGAACGAGAGAACTGCCGCGTTGTAGGCGGAGGAATTGTCCTCGTGCATGATGTGTGACGATGACGGGATACTAATCCGCTCCGAATGTGGCAACAATTCGTGCAGGCGATCAGCAAGCCGGTGAAAAAGAGCAGGACTATTCTCTCCGTTGATGAGCAATGTAGGAGACTGGACGCGGCTTACTTCATCGGCATCAAGCGGCAAGAAACCAGATCCAAGAAATTCTGCTTTGATGAGGTTAGCTCGTGCCTGCTCCAGTCGTTCCACTGATAATTGATTGAAACCTTCGCGGCCCAGCACCGCCGTACCGAATATCCGCAAACCAGCATCAAGATCATTTCGCTTCATGGCTGCTGTCGCAGGACCCAAACCCGTCATCGCGAATTTAACAATAGTCATTGCGGTGAGTGGACGACTTAGCAACAATTTCAGGAGTTGCTGAGGTTTCGGAGGGATGGTTATAAACAGTGTGATAACTGGCGCTTCTGCTAACACGAGACTGCGGACGAGCTGAGGTTCTCGCATAGCAAGCAGCAAACAGAGAAATGCGCCATAAGAATGCCCAACGAGATGCACAGGCCCAGCGTCTAGAGCATGCACAACCGCCAGCAGGTCATCAAATTGCTCGGTCATAGAATAATCTACTGCCTCAGGGATCTGGGTGTTGGGCCAATGATAGCGCCGACTGAAAGCTACAGCATGGTAGCTTTCGGAAAGTTGATCTAGCTGGGCATGCCATGTCCGGTAGTCACCATTTGAGCCATGCACAAATAAAATTGTTTCTCCACTGCCGCGTTCAGCGTACTCGAATGAAGTGCCGTTAATATCTAAGTGAGCCATAATTTCTCCTTTACTGGTTTTCACCAATTACCGAACAGTCCCATTTTACTACACGAAGGCGGCGGGAGGTTCGGTGGATGCCACCGCTGTGCAAATTGCAAGAGGGAGCAAACACAGGTGATCTCCTAGGGGTGGTCATAGACGTAGAAGATGTAATCTTGAGAGTCGGTTTTGGCTCCCAAGTCGTTGAGGACTCTGAGCAGTTGGGCGCGATGATCGGTGCCATGATTGACAACATGGAGAAGCACCTGCCACAGTATAAGGTCTTTGTCTTCGCCTTCGGCAAAGGGTTTCTGGAATAACATATCGTCGCGCAATTTTGCCAGATACCCGCGCATGATTTGCTCAAGATTATCCCAATGGGTGCGAATGATTTTACGGTCGTCAAAATCGGCAGGATTTAGCCAGTCGGGGATTTCGAGGCCGCGCAATCCGCTAAACCATATATCATCAACGCTGATGAGATGGACGATCTGGTCACGGGCAGAACCAATGGAATAATCGACAGGCTGAACGAACGGCTCTTGAGTAAGGGACATGACAGCGGTGTCCCATATTTTGCGATTTTCAGCGAAGTGATACTCGTAAAAATGGCGAAACGCATCAGCGTTCATGTCGTCGTTTACTCCTTTGGGATGGCGCGGGCGCACAGCCGTGCGCCCCTACAGAGCCAAGACATCAATGAACTAC
>JBBSBS010000658.1:0-2971 GCA_038251045.1 Aggregatilineales bacterium
ACAATATAATTGTTGCGAACGGGTCGCCGCACCTATCCTAGATATTTCAAACTCGACTTCGCTTTTAATCGAGCAAAATATATATCTCAACCTCGCACTGTCGATCCTGCAAAGATAGAACTTCAAGCACAAGTCATCGAACTTCGCTCAAAAGGGTGGAACTTCCCAGCCATCGCCAGACAGTTGGACATTAGTGTTGGAACCGTGTGGAATTTATCTAACCACAAATGCTAAGAGCCTTTTCGCGGCTGGCTTGAAATAGTGTGTGTATAAAATCCATTAGGACATGTTATTCGTATGTTCGATGAAAACTGGCCCTCTAGTTAAACTAGTAAAATATGATCATGCTTATAGGAAAAGTCAGGTGTCTATCACAAGGAGATATGCCGGGTTAATCCATCACTTGCGACAACTAGATCCCGTTTTCGGAGGTCTGAACGCTTTATAATGTCACTTTATGTTGGGTGCGATTTTTAGCAATGACGATTAGAGCTTCTTCAACCGTGTTCACAAAACCACCATTGCGGTTGAGATCGGTCTTTGTTGCAGTCGCTACAATATTAACGAATGCACCGACTAAGGTCGCTATAGAACGTTTGCTAACCATAACAACGATTCCCATATTGGGATATTGGCTTAATTTTTTCATGGTCGCTTTGAGATGGGGTAATGGGTTACCCGGTGGTAAACCTGCCTGATCATTAAAGATGAAATCGAGTCGATACTGGACTTTTGCTAATTCGTCAGCAAGATTGTCGACGGCTTCATTCCATTCTTGCCATGATACTGTACCGTGCATATCCAGATGCCCAATGGTCTGGTCGCTGTCATACCAAGTAAAAGTGTATGGCATATTTGTCCTTCAAACAGATTTGTAGAGTCTCAGAAACGTATTTTCCGAAGTACTGTGTTTATTTATTCGTTTCATTATCCATTGTAACCGCTCTATGAGCTATCCTGAATGAAGAACGCTATTTTTCAACATGAACGATGGTCAGAAAGTGACCATCACTTCTTGAAGTGTTTTGGAAACCAGCAGATGAATAGGTAGTGTTATCAATCCGGTATCAACACAACTTTGCCCAGTGCTTCTCCGCTCTCGAGATAACGATGGGCTTCAGCCGCAGCCGATAATGGAAAGGTCCGGCTGATGACCGGATTGATCTTCTCTTCCGCTAAATAACGAACCAGTTGAGACAAGTCTTCGCGATAACGATCACACTGTCTTTCAGGAATCAATCCCACAAAACGGATTGATTTACCATCGGGTAGTAGGGCTAAAAACAGCATTTGTATCGCCGACGGAAGCAGTGCAATCGTTGGTTTATCGGCTAAAGATTGAATACCTGATAGCAGCAACCGTCCACCTTTGCGCAGGGTTCGGTAAGATCGTTTCCAGTTGTTTCCGCCAATCGGGTCAATGACGAGATCGACCCCATCACCGGTCAATTCCACAATACGTGCTACAAAATCTTCGTCTCGATAATCAATGGGGGTCACGTTCAAGGTTCGTACAAAATTGTGTTTGTTGACTGAAGCCGTACCATAGATTTCCAAACCAGACAGGTGTCCTAATTGTGCTAGTGCGGTGCCAACCCCACCGCTGACACCATGCACCAGCAGGCGCTTCCCCGGTTGAAAGTTGCTCGCATGATGCAGCATGTACCATGCTGTCCAATAATTAACAACGAGCGCTACTGCACGTATCGAATCGACCTTATCGGCTATAGGAATGCAACGCCATTCGTCAACGCAAATGTGGCTCGAGTAACCGCCAGAATTTACCACCGCAATGACCCGCTGCCCGAGCGATAGGGCGGTAACTCGGGTTCCCACTTGAACGATAGTTCCGGCGATTTCAAAGCCAAGTACCAACGGTATCCGCGGTGAGCCGGGGTGGGGTTTGCCTTTACGAGCGATGACATCAGCCTGAGTCACGCCTGATGCTTCGACTTGAATACAAACTGCATCGGCTGCCAGTGGGCCAACTTCAGTTTCCCGCACAGTCATCACTTCTGGCTCTCCAGCTTGCTCAACCCATATTTGTTTGGCTTTCATATCGTGACCTTTAGGGCTTCATTTCGACTTGAATAACCACTAATTTAGGTGCAATTTCTTGAACGCTGTTGATGTCGGGTTTGCCGTTATCCAACAGCTTAATCCCATAAATTTCAGCTTCACGGTGATGCACCCCAACGATATGCACAAGAAGTGGAATCATCGTCTCGACATCAGTCAGTGCTGCAGCTTGACCCTGATAATCGTGTCCTTCGCTGCGCAACTCAACAGCAGCCGACTGCTCGAAATTATGCCACCACTGGCGGAAGCGTTTTGTTAGGATGATGATTTTATTGCCTTCTTTGAGATACCCAACCGGTGTACTATAGCGTTTACCTGATTTTTGTCCGGTAAAACTGATTAACAGAATTTCTTTACTTATTACCCGGTGTACCACTGGCAACCGCAAGAGGATAAACATCAATTGGTTCATCGCCGGCGGCGGTGTCCATGTCCAAGGCCGTACTTTTGTGTTCTCAGAAGCCATTCTGATTTCTCCAGTTTTAAGCTTATTCCGTCCTTCATTTTCAGACGATTGGAAACATGCTGTTAATTGCTAATTGCAGGAGCTTTCTTTAAGTAGCGGTTATCATTCAACTGCTTAAGCATAAATGCTGCCATATCAGCACGCGAAATCCTTGAATGGATGTCGCCCACATACCCGACGACCAGAGTGCCTTGAGCGGGTTGATCGGTCAGCATAGGGACGCGCACAACTGTCCAATCCCGGTCAGATGCTTGAACCTTATGGACGACCTGCTGCATATCAGCAACCACATTTTTTGAAAGGACATTCAGGAGCAGCCCGAAGAAACGATCAATCAGTTTTGGTTTGTCCTGCGGTTCGCGCACACCGGCTCCAGCTGAAATGATGATACGACGGACATTCTCCTGCTTCATCGCGGTCAGAATG
>JBBSBS010000659.1:0-2922 GCA_038251045.1 Aggregatilineales bacterium
CAAATGCCCGTCCAAAACACCCTAGCCCCGAATTAAAGAAAAGATACTTTTATTTTCATTAAAATTAGCTGCTGAATTCTTTGAGAAAAAGCTTCATCTTGATGATTATTAATAATTTCTAGCTGCTCAATCGATGCACGCTCCACCTAATTGACACCGGACAATTTGTACTCTCTTTACACGTCTCTCATCAATCAGAATCATTGGAACACCTCGCCAGATGCATTCGCCGAACGAATACAGCCAAATCACGAAACATAATATTCCAGATTGCGGTTAGAATTAAATATTAGTCAACCCAATTGGAGTTAATCCGGAGTTATAAAATTTGACAATCCCCACACCACACTTCCCTGAAAATACTGAGCGCCTCAAGGTAATGTTGCCTCAGATTCCTTATTTCAACAGCCTTTCAGCGGATGCTTTGCAGGCAATCATTGGTGCTGCCACACCGCGCCGGTTTGAGGCAGGACAGGTTATTTACCTCGAGGGGGAGCCAGCCGATTTTGTTTATATGCTGGAAAGTGGTTGGGTTAAGTCAACCCGCATGACACCAGAGGGACGCGAGCAAGGTTTGCTATTCTTGCAGCCGGTAGATATATTTGGCGATATAGCAGTTTACTCCGGTACAACCTACCCGGGAACAGCTACCGCACTGGAATCAGTGGATGTTTGGGTTCTCTCTTCTGAAACGCTTATACAGTTTGTAAACCGCTATCCAGACCTGGCACTTGCGATTATTCGTAAATTGAGCGCGCGCGTCTTGCATTATATTAGCCTTGTCGAAGATTTATCATTACGGAGTGTGGAGGCTCGCCTGTCCAGTACGCTGCTGCGCAATGCAGAACTGAAAAACCATCAATTAATTGTTCCACGACGCAAATGGGCTACCTTCGATGAAATGGCTGTGCGATTGGGTACCGTTCGGGACGTGCTTAGCCGCGCAATGAAAACTCTGGAAACGGAGGGTTATATTAAGGTGGAAAAGCAGATTATAGTACTCCTGGATCCGAAAGGGCTCGCTGAACGAGCGAACCGCTGAGTTTTCTCTATTCCGGCTTTTGTCTGAACTTCGGCAATAAAAATGGTGTCCTTTCCCGATAACCCAGGTATTCTTTTCCAAAGCGTTCTGCTAATTCGCGTGTCTCATGCTTGTAGATAAATGTCAATAAGAGACTGAACATCAACACACAAACGATGATGAGTACGCTGGATCTCATCCAAACTGCGATACCGGTATAAAAGAAGAATGCTCCGAGCGTCATGGGGTTGCGGGTATAGGAATATGGCCCGCGGGTCACCAGCTTTAGAGTAGCAACCTTCGGAACGGGAGTACCATTACCGATTGTATATTGGCTGATAACAGACCAAATGATGAGAACAATTCCGGCGAAAGTTAAGAAGGGACCGAGCACCTGTGTTATCCAACCGGGCTGAATTCGTCCCCAATCACCAATGAGCCAATCAATCAAAAATTCAAGCACAATCATTAAGAGTAAACCTGTGAAGAATAGGCTGACAGTCTTTCTTTTAAGTGCCACCCTGGAGTCTTGCTCGTTATCCATTTTTAGGTTCACTTTCCTTGTTCGCGATTGCCTTATGCAATATTTCAAGAAACTCATCGAGCGGTACTTTATGTAATCGCGCAGCTCTTTCCACGGTCAGGGCTTTTGCGAGAAACATGCGCAAGGAATATTTCCCTAATCGTTGAACGCCAAAAACTTCCATCACTTCGGCGATGTCACCATATTCCGATAAGATTGCTGAAATGCGCGTATCTTTGTTAATTTGCATGACACTATTCTCCTAAATTGATCAAATAGTCAAAAATCTAAATCATTATTTTAATCTTTGATGTTCACATTTACTAAATCTTAATGCTTAACGCGATTGCCAGCTACGACTTTTGTCGAATTTGGACTGTTCTGCCTTGCATTACTGACCAGGTAATGCTAAGTCGGCTTTAATTCCGCGAAGACGACTTAAGTCGTTCAATCATTACGGGAAGGCTCCTATACTCAAAGTGGTTGTAACCTTTCACGACAACCAGGGAGTAATAAAATGAAAACAACCCTCACGAAAATTGCATCCATCCTGGCATTCCTTATCGGAGCGATGGCTGTATTTGCCGGTGGGCAAGCGCTTCTCGGCATTGATCCGGGCTATTATGTGATCAACTGGCTTCTGCTCTACAACTACACCATCGGAATTCTGACTGTCTTCATTACGTCCGCGTTGATCTTTACCAATAGTCGCTTTGCCACCGCGGCAGCCATTGGCACCTTTAGCATACATGCGCTCGTTATGATTATTTTGCAAGCGGCTTATAGCGGGGTCGTGGCTTCGGATAGCATTCGGGCTATGACCATTCGGTTGATCGTATGGGCGATTATCCTGGTGTTGATGTTCGTGCAGGCACGGCAGGTAGGTAAGAACAAGCCAGTGCAAAAAATCAGTTGACTCTGCTTTGAGCAACGCGGCATAACCCAATACGATAAAAGTCGTACACAATACGCTTGCGAGTACGTACACTTCTATAAATTGTTAAACTGAACGAGGTGAAGAACGATGTTACAACATAATGTTCCCACATCGGATGGTAAACTGCGCGAAATCATCCTGACTACTTTTGCTTCAGACTGCCAAATTGGCTCTTCTGGCTTGCGTGTAGGTGTATTGAATGGGATTGCACATCTGGGGGGGATCGTTGATTCTTTGGCGAAGCGTGATGCAGCGGAAGAACTTGCGAAGCACGTGCATGGCATCCGCGGGGTGGTGAATCGCATTGAAGCCCCGGGTGCTCCAAGCCCGTCACGAACAATTAATTTGGATTTAGATGATTAAGAACTAGAGGTATCGGAATATGACAAAGTGGTTTTCAAAATGGTTTCGTAAATTTCATCGCTGGATTGCACTTCCAAC
>JBBSBS010000660.1:0-2912 GCA_038251045.1 Aggregatilineales bacterium
ATTGACAGCAATTTGCCCCCTCTGATCTGGAAAGTTGCGGGTTTGCCGAATCGTCTGTAGGGTTGACGATATGGCAAATTAATCAACAAGACTTCAGAGGAGGCTTGCTGTGTCAAGCGAAAATCCTATTCTTCAACGGCGCGTTTTACGTGCGCCGGAATTTGCAGCGGGCGAGTGGTTGAACACTGACCGTCCATTGAGCATGGCTGGACTGCGCGGGCGAGTGGTGCTGGTGGACATCTGGGAATACAGCTGCATCAACTGCTTGCGGACGCTCCCGTATATCCGCGAGTGGAACAGACGATACGGCAAGTGGCTGACGATCATCGGTGTGCATACGCCAGAGTTCCCGTTTGGCAAAGAAAAGCAGCAGATCGAGATGGCGCTGCGGGAACACGAACTGACCTACCCGATTTACCTCGATAACAATTTCACCATGTGGGATGCCTATGCCAACCGATACTGGCCTGCCAAGTATCTGATCGACGGGGACGGTTACATCCGTTATCAGAGCGCGGGTGAAGGTGGCTACGGCTTGTTTGAGGAAGCGATACAGGCCGTTTTGCGGGAGGCTGACGCGAACCTGACGCTGCCTCCGGTGATGCAGCCGATGCGCGAGGAAGACCGACCGGGCGCGGTGTGTTACCGACCCACACCGGAACTGCACGGCGGACTAGACCGGGGGGCACTGGGTAATCCTGAAGGATACGGACGGGGTGTGCCGATGATTTATAGCATGCCCAAAGAACGCAGCCGAAATGCGTTTTATGTGAGCGGTGCGTGGCAGGCAGGTGAGCAGTATCTGACGTATCAGGGGCAGACGGAGGCAATTATCCGCGTGCCGTATGAGGCGGTGGAGGTGAACGCGGTGCTGACCCCGCATGTCGAGATGATCGAGCGCATCTTGCACCCTGAACCGGTGACGGTCGAAGTGTGGCAGGATGACCAACCGTTGGACGAGATGATTATGGGCGAGGATGTGACAATTGATGGGCGGGTGCTGGTAGACCGTCCGCGCATGTATAACCTTGTGCGTAACAAAGACTTTGAGCAGCATGAGCTGATTTTGCGGGTGCGAACGCGGGGCTTCGCGATGTATGCGTTATCGTTCAGGGGCTGCGTGAAGCCAGCCTAATGTGAAAAGCAAACCATTTAACCGCAAAGACGCAGAGATTACCATGAGGCGGTCCTTAGTCGTCAATCATCAGTCAAACCAACTTGTGGCGGTTGTGTCGTCGTCGTCGTCGTCGGAAACGACACAACTGTTGCAAAAATGGCAATTGTTTTTGTGGTTTGTGCAGTCGTTTGAGGGAGAAATGCACAAAAAGCAGCAAAAGCGGCAGGGTTTTTTATCCTGAGATTGCCAGCGGATTTTAAGATGCGGTGGGAAACCCATAACCCGGGCCTTTCCCGTTCATAGCGGAAGGGAGTCATTCCCATAGACAGGATAACCGATGTGAGGGGGTTAAGGGTGACCATTTGGTCGGACATTTGGTAACCGTTAAGGGTGGGCAGCACTAACCAAAACAGGAGAGGGAGCCAGTGGTCAGTGTTGATACGTGGTTGGAGAACGGTTTGTGACAGAAACCGAAAATAAACTTATGTCATAATATCGGATATTGTAGACGCGCACAACCGATGAAATTGCCTGAAAGCGGGTGAGAGGCTACACTGAGATAAGATCAGCATGAGCAGGGAGAAGCCCGCGTGACGCTACAGGTTTTCATCAGTTATAAGAGCGAATACCGTGAATTTGCCCGCGCGGTCAAAAACCGTATCCATGAGTGGGGTTACGGGACGTGGTTTGATGTGGATGATATTGCGGAAGGCACGTATTTCCGCCACGCCATCCAACATGGGTTGGAATCGTCGGAAGTGATGGTGGGTGTGCTGACGGAAGATGCGTTCCATTCACGCGAGGTACAGGCGGAATGGGATTACTTCTTCATCAAGCAAAAAGAGTTTATTCCGCTGCGGAAACAGGCAGTCGAACCCCCGTACCATCTGTTGACGATTCAATATATTGACTTCATTAGTGATGAAACCGCCGCATTTGAGAAGCTGCACCGACGATTAGCCGACTTGGCAGCGCATCTGCAACCTGTGATAACCGCGCCAGTGGAAGCGGTGATTGAGCCGCCCAAGCCGGGTGCGCCACCACCACGACCCGACAAAAAGCAGGAAGAGCGTGACGAAAAACCGGCTGCGGCATCCGAAGTGGCTTTACCGCCAGCATCGCCTGAGCCGATGCCGGAAGAAGTGATGACAGGTGACGGTTATGGGCAAAAAGATGAGGAAACGAAAACCGAACTGCTCGACGACGGGTTGTTCAACCTGCCAGCAGCGCCCGCCGCCGCGCCGCAAGCTCCACCGCCGCCACCTCCGATAAGCGCACCGATTACACAACCGCAACGACAGTCATCCGCACCGATGATGCAACCGTCAGCAGGGCGACGCAAATCAAGCCCGCTGTTGTGGCCTGTGGCAGCGGCGGCAAGTCTGGTGGTGATCGTGGGAGCGGTGCTGTTGTTGAGTTCAAACAACAGCATTGCAACAGCAGTACCACCGGACGCGGGTGCTAGTCCGTTGATATGGGTGGGTGTGCTGGTGGTGGCGGGTGTTATCGGCGTGTGGGGATGGCGGCGGATTCGGCGTTCAAGCAGCATTCCAGATGGGCAAACGGATGCAATCAACCGCGCCATGATGCTGCAAAAAGTGGAGGATTTCTGGCTGAAGGGGGTGCTTGATCCGGCACTGGAGGCGGGTTCGCTGGATATTGGGCTGGCGGCTGCGCCGGGGGCAGTGCTGCGGCATAAGGATTATGGTGATTATGCGCTGCCGAGTGATGCTAACATCCTTGATGTGTTTAACGACCTGAACCGCGAATTGTTGATTCTGGGTGCGCCGGGGGG
>JBBSBS010000661.1:0-2911 GCA_038251045.1 Aggregatilineales bacterium
ACGCAGGGCCGATTACGTCGTTAGTGCTGATCGACCTTTCGACACGCACAGTGACGGATATGACGACCGATGGCTCACCAGAACAATTAGCATGGGGAACCGATGGCAGTTTGTTCTACAGCACGCGGACGGTAACCGGTGATCTGACGACTGGTTTGTCCGCCGAGCAAAGCCAGAACTTACAGACGGCACTGGGCGGAATGGACATTAGTGTTCCAACCTATGAGGTAACTATTCATCGACTCAATATTACGTCCGGTGAGGACAAGGTTATTCATACCGCACCCGCCTATGCGGTTGGTCGGATGGCTGTCACAGCGAATGGACAGGCGCTGGTCTTTAGTCAGGTTGCCAATATGGATCAATGGGTCGAAGGGATTGCCAACGTGACATTTGATGTGGCAGATGATAGCGATGGCAGCGCCCAACGTGCAACCGTACCGGTGACGGTGTACTGGCTGCCGCTGGATGCCAGCACAGGCGCAACCTCGCTAGGTGATGATCTGGCGCAGTTCAGACTCAAGCCCTAACTTGATTTATCGCTAGTCTATATAGTAGGCGAGTCCGTCCGGACTCGCCTATTTCATTTAGCTAACTTTCATTGAATGCCTATTCGAATAGGCTTATCATGAATAACATTCGATCAGTATGTGAGAGATCAAACACGCAATGACACTTGACCTTACCTCACCCCAATTTAATCACGATCCCTATCCGACATATGCCAGCTTACGCCAGAACGAACCGGTTACCCGTATTGGTCACACGCGGATGGGCGAGGCTTGGTTGGTGACTCGTTATGACGACGTGGTAACGGTCTTGAAGGACCCGCGTTTTTCCAACGACCGACGCAAAACGACGAGTGCCAATATACCTGCTCCGTGGTGGATGCCGCGTGCGGTTTCGACCTTTCAGGATAGCATGCTGCTTGTGGATGACCCCGACCACCGCCGCCTGCGTGATCTGGTACATAAGGCTTTTACACCCCGTATGCTGCAAGACATAACCAAACGCATCGAAAATGTGACCGATGAACTGCTGGATGGAATTGCCCATAAGCCGACGGTAGATTTACTGGCGGATTTCGCACTGCCGCTGCCGCTGACGGTCATCTCGGACATGATGGGTGTGCCGCATAAAGACCGTCTGAAATTCCACAAGTGGATGGGGACATTTCTGGATATTTCAGGCGGTGGTAAATTACAGATGGTCGGCAAACTCGCCAACATGTACCAAATGTACCAATTCTTTAAATCCATGATTAAGCTGCGTCGTCGCGATCCACAGGATGATTTGATTACAGCACTGGTGCAAGCCGAACAGGATGGTGACCGCCTGAACGAAGACGAGATGATTGCCATGATCTTCCTGCTGTTGTTGGCAGGGCATGAAACCACTGTGAATTTGATCGGCAGCGGCACACTCGCCCTGCTGGAAAACCCTGACCAACTGCTCCTGCTCCAGAACCAACTGGATTTGATGGATAGCGCCGTTGAAGAACTGCTGCGCTACACCAATCCAGTTGATCAGCCTTCGCCGCGTTATACATTGGAAGATGTTGAACTCAGCGGTTATGTGATTGCGAAAAATAGTCGGGTGTTGGTCGGGCTGGCTTCAGCTAACCGCGATGAATCAGTGTTTAAGAATGCCGACCAGCTTGATATTACACGCCAACCCAATAAGCATCTGGCGTTCGGTTTAGGGATTCATTACTGTTTGGGTGCGCCGCTGGCACGTATGGAAGGGAAGATTGGTCTTCAGCGCTTAATCGAGCGTTACCCCAATATACAGCTTACGCTCCCTTCCGACCAGTTGCAGTGGCGCAGTACCATGGCGGTACGCGGCTTGAAGGCGCTTCCGGTGCGCTTGGCGGGTTAAGCCACTTACCATTTATAAAACTCCAACGTCATCCGTAAATAAAAAGAGCGCATCGAAATAGATGCGCTCTCATTTTTATGACCTGCGGTTTCTGTTTTATGCCACACGGCGGATGGCATCGGTATAGCGTTCCGGACGATGGCTGGCGACCAATTCGCGGCGATGGGCATCCCACAAGGTCGCATGTTGACCTTCAATTTCATGGATGCGATTGATTTGGTTGTCAGTAAGATGCTGCTTGCTGCTCAACCGATAAAGGAAACTACGCTCGTTAGCCAGTTGGTTGATCTGATCAAACGTTGTATCGGTCATGATAGCCTCCGCACTTTGCGTGTTTTGCAATTGGCGACAGTATATAGACGCGCAGCCGGGGCAAAACTTTACATTGGGAAGTGTCAGAGCCGTATAAGAAAGCGGCACTCGTTTTAATTTGTTACAAGTAATCATGCATTTATTTCAATATTGAAACGGAATTTTCATATATCTTATTCTTACTGAGCAATTTCATGTATATAATTTCAGTAATACCATTCCCTAAAAGAAAGGAAATAATGATGGACTTTATTGATAAGATACGTGAATTAGCTCTCCAAATCCCTAAACTTAAGCAACAAGGACTTATCAAGACAGAAGAAGGCACAAAAAATGCATTAGTCATGCCATTCATAAATGCACTCGGCTACAATGTCTTTGACCCAACCGAAGTAACTCCGGAGCTAGTGGCAGATGTAGGAACAAAAAAAGGTGAAAAAGTCGACTATGCAATTTTGCGAGATGGCAAGCCAATAGTTTTGTTTGAATGTAAAGCATTTGATGCAGACCTCAATGATGTTCACAGTTCACAGCTTTATCGATATTTTTCTGTGACTGAAGCACGCTTTGGGATTTTGACAAACGGGGTTATATATCAAATTTATACTGATCTCGAAGCACCTAATAAAATGGATGCAAAACCATTTTTAGTGTTCGATATGCTCGATGTAAAAGAAGCTCTTGTTGAAGAGTTGAAAAAATTTACTAAAGCAGCCTTTGA
>JBBSBS010000662.1:0-2875 GCA_038251045.1 Aggregatilineales bacterium
GCGGGTTCGGTACGGTCTGCATGCAGGCGCTCGATGTCCGGTGGGAGGGTGTCTGGTGTTTTACCGCGATTGAGCAGGGTGATTTTATGTCCAACGTTTAATAATTCATGCGCAAGAAAATGCCCGACGTTGCGCGTGCCGCCAATAATCAGGATGTTCATAATGCTCCATGTTAGTCAATCGTATATTAGTTATGACGTGCAACTTACAGCTTGCCGATCCCCAAATATTAAGTGTTCAAAAATGTGATCTATTACGGTTATTAAAATAAGGAAAATAATCTGACTTTCAGTTAACCACACAATGATCTTTATTTCATTCTGCCACAAGTGTCGGAGTTTTTGCCTATTATTTGTGAAGTTTGTACACATGGCAGAAATAAATGGTGCCCATTGTACAACAAACTAGCCCGCTGTTGGTTAAGGTGCTGTGGTGTTTTGCAAGACATACACAAAGGCAGCGGCAAAAAGACTGGGCCACAGGTCTTTCAACAGGCGCGTGCCTTCATATGGTACTTCACGGCGGATGCCAAAGTTAATCTGTTTCGTCCACCAGCGGAAATCGGCGCGCGTCCAGAAGCGCAGGTGTTCGCCCGGTGTGACCACCCACTGTAACGGGAAACGCCCGAAAAGCAGCCGCAGCCGGTGCTGGTAAAAGCCGGTATTGGGTATCGACACGATGATGCCTTTGCGGACGAAGGGTCGCAGACTGTTGAGCAGTCCTTCAGGGTCGGGCAGATGTTCGATGATTTCCGAGCAGATGATGTAATCATACTGCCCGCTGAGGAAGTCGCTGATCGGTTTGTTGATGTCCGCCAGCACCACATCGAGTCCGTGAGCCTGGCAATATTCGACGGCTTTGGGCGAAACATCCAAACCGAACGCGTCGATTTTTTTGCGTTCCATCATATACGTCAGCAGCGCGCCATCCCCTACGCCGAGGTCAAGCACGCGGTCACCCTCACTCACCAGATCGGTAAAGACCTGCGCCCGTTTGCGCCGCCACGGCGAAAGCTGACCAATGTTGGTGTCGAGCTTGGTATCCCAATACACATCATAATCGAGCAGGCCGACACGGGCAGTCGAAGGATAGATAAACAGACGTTTGAATTGGCGGTAGGTGTTGGCGAACCCCAGATACAGCGGGCGGATGGGGCTTTCGCGCAGGATTTTCTTGAAAGGGGTCAGCATGTGATAGATGTCATTTGTGTAGCAGTCAGCGTGAATAATAGGCCGCTATGCTACCACACAAACGCAAATCATACCGGACTAGGCTGCGTTTGGTAACGTTCGTGAAAGCTGTCATCACTCATGTGATACGGTTCACCCTCCGCGCCAATTGCCAGCCAGCGTCCAGCCGGAACAATCACCGGCTCTGGACTTTCGAGGGACTGAATGTAGATGCTTATCGGCAGTTTGAGCGCCCATACACCGCGTTTGCGATAATACGGCAGACACCCAAAACGCATCAGGAACTTCTGGGTTGGGGTCGGTTGCCATGTCATATCATCCCAGCGGGCATAGGTCTGGCGAAACAGATCGGCACGGATAGGCCAATGATCATAGTCGTCCAGTTCATCATGCAGTTCGTTACCGGGGGTATACAGCAAGATATCGCCCTTATCCGCGTTCAAGACTTCAAGCGTCGTCTCGATGTTGATATTATCATCCAACATCTTCGCCATGACGACCCGCTTGATGGGCGTATAGTGACGAAAGCCAGCTTTGAATAGCTGGTCGTCCGTCCAATTGCGCTGCCGGAGAACTTTGTTACTTCGCGCGCTTGCGACCAAAATTGCACCTTTAGATGTATTGACTGCGAAAAACGAGTTATCAATCATTGTACTCAAAAGCACGGAATTCACCATTAAGGCCACGTCAAAACGAACCGAAAATAGACCATTTTGGGGATGAAAGTTGTTAGCGGCACGGAGTCGCTTGCATTGGTAGAATAGGGACAATAACTAAGTATTCGTGTATGAAGGACTCATGATGGCAACCCAATCGCTCGATATGCTTTCCCCTGTTTGGTCACACCTGACGCAGATTCAGCCGGAACGCGGCGAAGGTATTTATCTATATGACGCGGCAGGTACACAGTATGCCGATTTCACCAGCGGCATCGGTGTCACCAATACCGGGCATTGTCACCCGCGTGTGGTGAAGGCCATTCAGGAACAGGCCGCCAAATTGATTCACGGGCAAATCAATGTGGTGATTTCACCTTCAACCATCAAGCTGGCGGAAACACTCAACACCATCACGCCCGATTCTATCGACTGTTTCTTCTTTTCCAACAGCGGTGCAGAAGCCACAGAAGGCGCGGTCAAGCTGGCGCGGATGGCGATCAAGCGCACCAACATCATCACCTTTCAGGGCAGCTTTCACGGGCGGACGGCGCAGACGATGGCGATGACCAATTCCAAAACCGTGTACCGCTCACGCTACCAACCGCTGCCTGCCGGAGTATTCGTCGCGCCCTTCCCCTATGCCTATCATTACGGCTGGACGGAAGATCAGGCCATCGATTTTTGCCTGAGCGAACTGGATCTGATGTTCAAGAGCCAGACCGCGCCCGAAGAAACAGCGGCGATTATCATTGAACCCGAACTCGGTGAGGGCGGCTATATCCCCGTGCCACCGCGTTTCATGAAAGCCCTGCGCGAGATATGTACGCACTATGGCATCATGTTCGTGGCGGATGAAGTCCAGTCCGGTTTCGGGCGCACGGGTAAATTCTGGGGTTACGAACATGCCGATGTGATACCGGACATCATCGTTATGGCAAAAGGTTTAGGCAGCGGTTTCCCGATTTCCGGCGTGGCATCCTCGCAGGAAATTATGAGCCATTGGGCGACCGGATCACATGGCGGCAC
>JBBSBS010000663.1:0-2875 GCA_038251045.1 Aggregatilineales bacterium
ATTTTGGACGAGGAGCAGGTTACTCCGGCGTTCCATTGGCTCAACATAGATACTGACATCCCCTTCTGGCCCCTGAACGTCGATCTGGATGAGGCGTTCCCAGGGTGGTTGGCTGACGTGGGTTATCAGACCGGTTTCGACAAAGCGGCGGAACAAGAGGCCGACCTGAGTGGGTTTGACCAATCCGCGCCGCAATTTCTCATCTAGGAGATGAATGCGCGGGGTTTGGGGGTCGGCGCTGAGATATAAATAACGGCGATGCCGATCCGCATAAATTTCCAGGCCGATGCCGGTCTGATCGACATCCAACACATCCTGAATACGCCCGCCAACCAGGGTATCCATAAATTCATCCACGAGCGCGGAGAGATTAAAAACTTCATGGTACATGGTCAGTAGTTAAAAGTGAAATATTGAAATAAAAGATCAAGAGAAAAGCGTATCACAAAGACGCAAAAGCTGGAAGACACAAAGGAGAATACATCAGGGTCATTGAATCAAAATCAAATGTGACAGCCATTATCAATGGGGCGCGATATTGGCGCCGGGTTGTGCAGCGGGAAGCACGAGAAGCGCCGCCGCGTGGCAAATATTAAGCGCAGAAAATCGGCGGGAAGCACGAGAAGCGCCACCGCATTGGCACAAACACAGCGAAAATGAGGAGACAATCCGCCGCTGCGGCAAGACTCGCAAATTCGCCAAATATATGGCGAGAATGGGCAAGGTTTTCGCCGATTTTGACATGAGGCTGTGCCGCCGCTTTACTCGCTGGATAACATAATTCTGCTTCATTTTTTGGAGTGTAATTATAGCACACATGTTCTAATATGTCAATCCCCAGCAGCGCAATTGCATCAAAACTGCTCAGGCTTTGCCCAGAGGCGGCGAACACCAAGCCAAAGGTGATATTACCTACGCGGAGACTATCTGCCGGAGTTGTTTAGCAATATCAGCGGGCGATAGGGGTGAGAAGATAGGCAATGATGTCGCCGAGTTCGCGATCCGTGAGGCGTTCGGAGAAATTTTGGGGCATGGCCGGTTGAAAGCCCTCGACCACATAAGCGGTTGGATGGGTGATCGATTCGTAGATATAAGCAGGTGCGGTCAAGGGTGGGCGGCGTGAAGCTGCACGTTCAGCAATGCCTTCAAAAGATGGCGCAACTTTACTGGCGACGCCGAAGCGATGGCAGGCTACACAGCCATATTCTTCGATCAGCGATGCACCATTTTCAGGATTCGCATCCTGAAGAAGCACCGTCACTTTATCCATATAGGTATTGGTACTTAGTTCAGCCGTCGCTTCGGGAATGACGGCAATTTGGCTTTCAGTTGTGGCAAATTCCAGAACGAATACCAGGGTAATGACCACAAAAAGGCCGATGACAACGATCACCGGCCAACTTACAACGTGCATATTGGGAGAGCCGTTCACAGATTACCTGATTAACAGGCGGTCAATCATCATCGCCAGGAACAAAAAGGCGAGATAGGCTGTTGAGTATTTATACATGCTGCGGGCGGCAGCACCATCGGCTTTCTTGATGAGTTGGAGCGACTTACGAATTAAACCCGCCCCCAACAGCACCGCACCCACCATATAGATCAAGCCCATCATCTTGAAAGGCGCAGGCAGCAGGGTAATGATGAGCAGTTGTATGGAATAAAAAAGTATCTGTGTACGAGTAGCATCTTCACCATGTGCGACGGGCATCATAGGCACTTTGGCAAGGGTATAGTCTTTGTTGACTAAAAGTGCCAGCGCCCAACTGTGAGGGGGTGTCCAATAGAATACAATCGCAAACAGTATAAATGCTTCGAATGAAAGCGTACCGGTCACGGCAGCCCAACCGACGAGCACCGGAAACGCACCTGCCCCGCCGCCAATCAGGATATTCACAACGGTGTTGCGCTTCAGAATAGCGGTATAGAGGATGACATAGTAGATGCCGCCGACGAGAGCCAAAATTGCCGCTAACCAATTAACCCACATACCCAGAATCAGCACCGACCAGGCCAGCAATCCCAAACCGAACACTAATGCATTCAGCGGTGCAACCCGCCCAGAGGGAATCGGACGGCGGGAGGTACGCGACATGAGAGCATCCATATCACGGTCAAGATATTGATTAATGGCGCTGGCTCCCGCGGCAGCAAATGCGCCACCGATAATGGTCGGAATCAACACAGCCAAATCAGGTACACCCTGGGCTGCGATGACCATTGTTGTCACTGTAGTGAACAACAGCAACAAAACGATGCGCAATTTGGTCAATTCAAGATAAGTGCGCAGCAGTGTTGAAAAATTTACCGGATTGGGTCGGATTGAGCTTTCCATGAATTTTCAGTTACCTGACCAACATTATTGTGACTATTCAGCCACTCAATTACAGAAAAAATGATAAGAATTCCCCAGGTCGCAGCAGCCACACCGACATGTGCCGCACCCCATATTGGGGCCGCTGCGCTTAACACAAACAACGCGCCGATAGCGGCCTGAGTCAAATAAGCCGCAAAAGCCAAGACTGCCAACAAACGCAGCCTTTTATCCTGCCGATTTTGCAATACCTGCCAAACGAGGAGGAGCAAACTAATCCCTAAAGCGGCGACTGCAAAGCGATGCAGCATGTGGATGGTCGCTAGCTGTCCCTGATCAAAAGGCAAAAGCTGGCCGTTACAGAGCGGCCAATCGACACAAGCCAGAGTCGCGCCGCTGCCACGCACTAACCCACCGGTAAGGATTATGATGAAGGCCAAATCCGTCGTGACGTAAGCCAGTATCGTTAGACTATCCGATTTGTAATGCGTTTGCGGATGATAAGCAGCAAAAACAGCAGCCAACAACAGCGAGGCTAATAACATCATGGCCGTACCAAGA
>JBBSBS010000664.1:0-2864 GCA_038251045.1 Aggregatilineales bacterium
TGATGTTGCCGCTGGTGGCGGTATCGCCGTTGAGCAGCACGCTATCAATGCTGGTGAGGATGGCTTTCATGGCTTGATCGCGGTACAGGTTCAGCACCGGAACCACGCTGTCCTCGACCAGTTCGGCGCTGAAGCCAACCCGCAGCGCTAGCTTCTGGGCGTTGAGAGTCACTTTGCCCGAACCGACTTTGCTATCGGGGATGGGATTGGTGCTGGCGGCAAGCGTCAGATCGGTTTCGTTCTTGGTTTCCGGCACGAAGTAAACAGTAGGATCAGTTCCCTCAATCGGCAGCTGAAAAGGATTGCTGGGCATTTCGATGGTGCGGAACAGCGGCAGGATGGCGTTCTCCAACCGTGCCCGATTCCAGATTTGGGCGCTCCACAGATCGGGAACCCATTCGTCACCGAAACCGGCCTGCGTACTGTAGGTTAGTTCGTCGGCTTTGATGGCGCTCAAACCGGCCTTCTGGACTTTATGCGCCAGTGCATTGGCATAACGCTGGCTGACACCCTGAAAGCTCTTGCCCTGCCGCAGCAGCACATACCCGTGCAGCATGTCGAGGGCATCCAGATTGTCGTAGGGGCTGGCGACGCTGATGTGCGACTTGACCGCATCCTCGCGGTTGGCGATGGGCAGGCGCTTGCGGGCGGGTTGTTCCATGTCGGTTGTGTCGGAAATGTCAGCAGTAAAGTGGTTATCGGTCATAGGGTTTTCTCCTGAAATTGTCGGAAATGTCGTCAGAGTCGTCTTTGTCGGTATGGGCAAATCGAGCCGTTGGGTATCCAACCCCAGCGCGGCGTAGGCGCTCTTGAGGGTGTGGACATCGGTACGGCGTGGTTCGGCGGGCGTGGGGGTCAGGCTGCCTTCGACAATCGGCCAGCGTTTGATGTGCCCGTCCGCCGCCACATCAACCAGATGCGGCAGGCTGCCGGATGACCAGCCGAGGATGCCTTTCTCGACCAACTTCAGCACTGTGCGAACATAGCGCTGGCGCAGGTCAAGCTGTGCTTCGGCCCAGAC
Organism: Aggregatilineales bacterium; assembly: GCA_038251045.1. Classification (GTDB taxonomy): domain Bacteria; phylum Chloroflexota; class Anaerolineae; order Aggregatilineales; family Phototrophicaceae; genus CFX2. The sequence goes on from JBBSBS010000664.1 coordinate 1,022, forward strand.
TCCGGTAGCATCGGTTTTCAGACGGTCAATCACGCCGATGACGGCAGCCTTCATGCTGCCATCCAGCCCGTGGTGGTAAAGAACCGGACGCTGGTCATACCAATCCAAGCCCAGTTCGCTTTCGGTGGAAAAATATTCGCCCTGTAGGTCGCGCTGCTGCGGGCTGCCCCAAACAACGAGGTAGCCACCCACGCGCCCTTCTGCGGCGTTAATCGCTTTGAGTGTGGTGTGCATAGCTTCTCCTTCGGTCACTGGCGGTTGGCGCTGCCTCGAACCGTCCACACGCGTTATCCCTATCAGTGGTGCAGAGGCGGGCAGCAATATAGGCCACTTGTTTCCCCAGCCGTTCGCCCGTAAGCGCGGTGGTCTACTTCTCCGTTGCCATTGTTAATGGAGCTGCCAGTCATCTGTTAAATACATTGATGACGGTCAACTGGAGATAAGCGTAGCACTAGTGTTCTGGTTAAGGGTGACCATTTGGTAGAACATTTGGTAACTCTTAAGCAAAGTTGGCGTTAACTTTGCAGGGGAAGATTTGTGAACAAATGTTCATAAACGGTTAGAGAACGGTTTGCCGACAAACCAAACACAAACTTTCGGGAGATTTTTTCGCGAGTCTAATTTGTGGTTATTGAGGATGCGGGTTGTTAGGAGATGGATTGGTTATGACACGAATCATTGGGCGCGGGTTGGTTTGTGGTTAAGTCGAGGATGGCGTTGATCTCATTTTGAAGGGCGTTGTAGCGGCTGATGCGGTCGTCTTCATTTTCTGCACGCAGCAGCAGATAAGCCTCGGTTGATATGAGCGCGAGATGCTGACGCAGCGCCCATTCACGGTTCATTGAATCCATTACCGATGATCTCCATGTGATATTTGATTCTGCAAATATTACTTTACCGCTAAATGACCGGATGAAAGCATGACGAATATCACATTTGTTTGGATCAAACGTGTATAAACTGGATTGTAATGAAGTTATTTTGGCAAGGGAAGATTCGGGGCACAAGGTACTTGTACCCCGAACTAATCGCTTATCTTAGGGGCGGGCTGGACTGCCATCCGGCAGGCGGGTTTGTGTCCATTGCAGGACTTCATCCTGACACGGATATTTGGCGGCTAGTTTTTCGTCAATGTCGATTCCCAAGCCCGGTTTATCGTTTGGATACAGATACCCGTTCCGGCATTCGGGCAGGCCGGGGAACATTTCGTACATGAATTCAGGGAAGCGGCACCATTCCTGAATACCAAAGTTAGGTGCCCACACATCAAGATGGACGTTAGCGGCGTGACCAACGGGCGACGTATCCGCCGGACCGTGCCACGCGGTACGCACCCCGTAAACTGCCGCGAAAATGGCGGCGTTGCGCGCCGGTGTGATGCCACCCATCTGGCTGATGTGCATACGGATGAAGTCGATCAAGCGGCGTTCGACTAACGAGCGCCATTCCAGCGGGTTGTTGAACAACTCGCCCATCGCCAGCGGTGTGGATGATTGGGCGCGGATGTGGGTGAACCAATCAATGTCCTCCGGCGCGAGGGCATCTTCCAGAAAGAAAAGTTTCAGCGGCTCAACGGCTTTGGCAAAGTTGACGGCATCCATCGGCTGCAAGCGTTCGTGGATGTCGTGGAGCAGTTCGACCTCATCACCCACCACCGAGCGCACATGCTCCAACGCTTTGAGGGCATTACGCATGTAGGCTTTGGGATCGTAATACGTGCCATGCACCGCGCCTTCCGGACGGACATCACCCTGATACTTGCCGCCATAACCGCCGTTCTGCACCCGTATATAACGGTAGCCTTCTTCCATGAACTTTTGCACGTTCTCGGTGATTTCTTCAA
>JBBSBS010000665.1:0-2835 GCA_038251045.1 Aggregatilineales bacterium
AAGTAGAGCCGGACTGGAGTCAAGACCGGTATACGCAATCACAGCGTTGCTGCCTTCAATTGCTGTGAAGTTTTCGTGAATAAAGAGGGCGAAACGGGCATTGCCACAGCCGACATCCAACACGGATAGGGGTGTTGTCAGGTAAGGCAGTAGTAAATTCCAGCCTTGCCATGCCGTGCTGCGTGTTTGGTCGAAATCATCGGCGACAGCAGCGTAGAAGTCGCGGTTGATGGCATTCAGGTAGTTGATGGTTTCGGTGTGCATGGTCGATAGATTAAATCGCAAAAGGCAAAAGTAAAAGGGTTGGCTTGCAAAACTCGACATAAATAGTGATGCGGAAAATGAATTATTCGAGGACAATAATGTTATTGTGATGATGGCGAGGGGGATGCGACTATGGTGACGGTTAAGCGGATTGACGCGGTATCGGCAATGCGGGTGGGCGCACTGGTAAATGCCATACTGTTTACAGTGTTGGCGGTGCTGTGGGCGCTGTTGCAAAGTGTTCTCTTGAGTGGGCTTAGTTCGTTGGTTGGCAGTTCGTCTTTTACAATTAGCGGCGCCCCAGCCAGCGGTTTCGACCCCAGTTCATTGGCAGCGGCGGGATTGGCGGGGTGTGGCTGCGGGTATTTGATCGGAGTGATTGTTTCGGCAATCGGTGGTGGGATATTCGGGTTGTTGGTGGCCTTCAGTTACAATCTGATAGCCAACTGGTTTGGCGGGCTGAGGCTTCGAATTGACGCAGATCAGGAAGTTGAAAAGCTCAAGCGCGAACTTTGATTGCCGCGCTAGATAGCAGTGTTTCAATATACCCTGACTAGGAGAGACTGTTGCTACCCGTACCAGTTGATATTTTTGAGTCTGTGCGGGCGGTGACGATCATCTTTAAGCCGTGTTTAGACCGCAAGGTAGCGAGCGGTGAGAATTCAATAGGGTGGTTTGGAACCAGCTCGAACTGAAACGCACGGATTAATGTCGCCATAACCAAGCGGGCTTCCATCATGGCAAAGGTATTGCCAATGCAGACGCGCGGCCCACCCCCAAATGGAAAATAAGCATATCGCGGCACCGTATCTTCCCAATCTGCGGCAAAGCGCTCAGGATTAAATTCATCCGGCGAGTCCCACCAGCGCGGATCGTGATGGGTTACATAGGGCGATACAAAGACCATCGTGCCTTTTTTGACTGCATAATCACCGATGGTCGTGTCTTCAGTCGCCATACGGCTGGTCATCCATGCGGGCGGATAAAGACGCATCGACTCTTTAATGACCATTTCGGTAAAAGGTAGGCGGGACAAATCTTCGAGTGTTGGTGAATGATTTCCGAGGACGGTATCCAACTCGTTATGTAAGCGGTGTTCAATTTCCGGATGTTGTGAGAGCAGGTACAACGTCCATGTGAGCGCTGTACCCGTTGTTTCGTGTCCGGCGACAAACAGCGTCAGGGCTTCGTCTCGCACCTGCTGATCGGGCATGGGGCTGCCATCTTCATAACGCGAGAGCAGAAGCATGGAGAGCAAGTCACCGCGATCTTCGCCGCTGCGCCGCCGTTCATTGATGATGTTGAGAATAATGTCGTCGAGCATCCCTAAGGCTTTTAGGCGGCTGCGGCTATGGGCGGTGGGTATCCAACCGGGAAGCATGGATGGTGATTTGACTTCATTACCGACAATATCTTGAAAGATGCGCATGGCTTCGTGGACTTGATGGGCGGATGCGTCGGTCACATTGGCATCAAACAATGTTTTGTTGACGATATTGAGAGCCACTTTCATCATGGCTTCTTCAATTTCGACTTCCTGCGAACTGCCCCATTCCGACATTAAGCGTTCGGCGGCACTGACCATGTGGGTTGCGTAGGATTGAATGCGGTTGTAATGGAAAGCCGGTTGAATGAGTTGGCGCTGCTTTTGCCAGAATGTGCCGTCGCTGGAGACTAATCCGTTGCTGATGAACTTCCCCATTGCCAACTTGATGACCTGCGATTTGTGATACTTTTTGGCATCTTTTACGAGCACTTGCTGAATGTGATCGGGATGGCTAATCAACAAGGCACGATACGGGCCGAGGTGAAAACGGGCGACATCACCGTATTCGTCCGCAAGCATTTGGAAAAAGTTGAGCGGATCGCGCTGAAAGTCGGACATGCTGCCAAGGAGGAAGTGACCACGCGGCCCGATTGCCTGTTTAGCGGAAACATTCATGGTCGATTTCTCCCTAACCTATTTTGTGACGCGATTGTTTCTTAGGTAATCAGTTCATGCTTTGCGATTTGCCAATCGAGCGTTGCGTCTTGATCTTTCAGAAAGGTGACTGTGCGGTTAAGATCCGCGAATACTCGATAGCGTCGGAGTGTGCCAATTTGAGGCAACATCGAACCCAGAAAATTGATCATGGAGTTGCCCGAAACCGTTACTACCCAACCCAAAGACGGATGATTCAGGAAGCTGGTGGCGTTGCTCATTTTTAGGAGGTTGGTAGGGAGCTTGGTGATTTGACGCGCATCCACAACGACATGCACCAGAGGGCGACCTTTGTCCAGCATTTTGATAATGCGGTCGTTATTTTGCTGCACCATGTCTAACGTCAATTCACCGACTGGACGTTGGAGGATGACACGTTCTTTGATGTACCAATCAAATATCGTTTCCATTCATGCAGCTCCTACATTTCATTTCGTATTACGATGACCTACTATAACACATATTTGCTGTCTCAAATCATATGTGTTTGTGTTCTTGCAACGCGCGCGATTAAGTTGTAATAGAATGAGGATAAATTTAATTTGGATGTGGGATTTGCACTGAGGAAATCCCATGAGTCATGGTATATT
>JBBSBS010000666.1:0-2813 GCA_038251045.1 Aggregatilineales bacterium
CTTAGCTGCCCTTCGCAAGGCTTTTGCCCATTTTCTCGATACTACCCTCTTTCATTTTCGCTGGCTCGAAAAGTTTGCACCACTTATATTGTGCCATCTCTAAATGCTTTCACCATTAACTGTGTCGTCAAGCGGCCTATTTCCGCGTAGAGTTCCTGTTTCTCATCTTCATGTGCTGCTTCCTTCGCTGCCCAGTCACTTTCTTTGGCTCGACTGAACAACCCCGTCATCCCGCTGAGGGCTTGATCGCGCCATTGACTCACTTGGGTCGGATGCACGCCATGCGCCGCCGCCACTTGACTCAGTGTCTTATCTTCCCTCAGCACCTCACGTACCACTTTCGCTTTGAATTCCGGGTTGTAACTCTTTCTCATAGCGTTTTCCATCCACTTATCTTCACGCTATTTTACTGTCTGATTTATGGGGTACATCATATTGTTTCAGATAAGAACGCGCCCAATGAACACGATTATCAAATCTAAATTGCCGTCCACTGGGCAACAGCTCACTTCGATCTTCTGCGGTGAGATGAAAACTATCAGCTAAAATTCCAACAACTTCTGAGATTGTATGTTCGTTTCTATCGTAGGCGAGTTGTAAAACAGGGAGCATCAAAGTTTGATAATCTGGAACTGCCATAATGAAAATCCATTTCTATTCAACGATGAAATATACGTGAATTAATCTAAATTTATATTAACCAATTGTAATCCCATAAATCCCTAATTTAAGTGTTAAAATACGGCCTGAATAACCTAAGGATTAAAATTATGTCGCTCTACCCCTTCCTGCTCGACCCGGCGCTGCACGTTAAAGTGTGGGGCGGGCGCAAACTTGAAACGATTATGGGCAAGCAACTGCCGACGGATGAGCCTTATGGTGAGTCGTGGGAGATGCATGATACGGCGAAGGTTGCAAACGGTGCGCTTGCCGGACGGACGCTGGGCGATTTGCTAAAAGAATACGGTCATGATCTGGTGGGGGCGAAGAACGATCCAGCGGAAGGGTTCCCGCTGCTGGCGAAAATTCTCGATCCGTCAGACTGGCTGTCGGTGCAGGTGCATCCCAATGATGAGCAGGCGCGAGAATTGGAAGGCGATCCACGCGGCAAGACTGAGGCGTGGTATGTGTTGTATGCCGAGCCGGGGGCGAAACTGGTCAAAGCCGTCAAACCGGGGACGCCCCGCGAAGCGATGGCACAGGCGATCCGCGATAATGCACTGGAAAAGCTGCTGGTGTATGACACGGTGGTGGTGGGGGATGTGCTGCTGAACAATGCGGGCGGCATCCATGCACTGGGGCCGGGCATTATGATCTATGAGATTCAGCAGTCGTCGGACGTGACTTACCGCCTGTACGATTGGGGACGGATGGATTTGAACGGTCAGCCGCGTACGCTGCACATCGACAAGGGTGTGCAGGTGTCGAACCTAGATGTGATTCCACCGATCACGCACACGGCGGAGAACCTGCTGCCGGTGGTGGATGTCGTACACTGCCCGTATTTTGTGACGCTGCTGCACCAGCTTAACCCGCGTAACGGGACGCGCATCACATTAGACACGCATGGCGAACAATTCCATATATTGACGTGTGTGGATGGGGCGGGGACGGTGACAGCAGGTGATGACAGCGTGGACTTCAAGATGGGGCAGACAGTGTTGATTCCGGCGAAGCAAGGTATATATACATTGTCGGGTACAGCACGGGTGCTGCGCTCGTTCCAACCGGAGTAAGGAAGCGCAACGTGAAAACTTATGCCGTCATTTATGAGGTTGGGCGCGGTTGGCTGATGGGCAAGCCGCTGGAAGACCAACCGTTGGCAGAACATGGCGATTATCTGCGCTATCTTTATGAACAGGGTATCTTGATTGAGGGTGGGCCTTACCTTGATGATTCGGGCGGGGTAGCGCTGATTCGTGCTGAAAATATCGACGCGGCATGGGAGATTGTCGAGCAAGATCCGGCGGTCATCAACGAGATATTTGTGCCGGAAGTACATCCGTGGTTCCAAGGGAATTGGGGGAACGGGGCTTGATGACACAACTCGCTATTCTGACCGATACGCCGCAAACGGGTGATATTCACCAAACCGCTTATGGCTCATCCGCGCCGATTCACAGCCTGCAAATCGGGGATGACCGGCTGCTGGTGTGCAGCCCGACGAATGCTGATCCACGCGCGACGATTCAGGCGTTGAAAGACAGCGGCACGACTCATCTGTGGTTGTGCGAGTCGGTGGGGTCATTATCACCGCTGCTGGAAGTGGGCGACTGGGTGGTGGCGGATGATTATATTGACGGGACACGCGGGCAGCACTATACGTATTTCAGCGATAAAGCTGGTGGATATGTGCAGCAAGTGCCGCCATTTGACGTGGCCAGTCGAGAAGCGCTGATTAGGACACTGGATAACCAACCTCAAGCGCGGCGATTCAAACGCGGGGTGTATGTGTGTGTCAGCAATACGCGGTTGGAATCACCGGCAGAGGCTGGTTTCTGGACGCGGGCGGGCGGGCATGTGGTCGGGCGTTACCTGAGTCCGTATCTGACGCTGGCACGTGAGTTAGAGATGCAAGTTGCGGTGCTGGCACAGGTCATACGCGAGGGTGGACAGGCACAAGAGAGCGTAGCGTTTGAGGTGTATATGCCTGTGGTGCGGCAGGCGTGGGCGGGGATGAGTGCTTGACTCTACTCCCTTCATTCGACTATACTTTTATGTATGAATAATTGCAGCCGTTCACCTATGTGCATGATGCAGAGCCACCGTCAGGATAGACGCAGGCAATTGCTCCGTGCGCGGTGACTGAAGCC
>JBBSBS010000667.1:0-2810 GCA_038251045.1 Aggregatilineales bacterium
AGTGTGCCGAACCTCGATTTGATTGCGGGGCAGCCCTTTTTTACGACTTTATATTGGACAACACTGAAAACCCCCAGTGAGGACTACGAGATATTCGTCCAGTTGTGGAATGATGAGGGTCAGGCCGTAGCACAGTGGCAGAATGTGCCGTTCGGGGCGATGTACCGCACGCGCATCTGGCGACCAGATGAAATGTTGGCGACACATCACTGGTTAGAACTGCCCGCCGATGCAGCACCGGGGCGTTACCGGCTGGTGGCGGGGATGTTCCGCACATTGAAGGGGGCGCGGGTGTCGGCGGAAGGCGCAAATGCGGATACTGCCAACAACATCGCCATGCTGGGCAATCTGCGTGTGCCGTTGGGGGAAGAGGCCGCGCCGTTAGCTGCGCCGCCGCAGGAGATTGTGCTGGGGGATATGCTGCGGATTGCGGGGATGGAAGTTAAGGCACCCTCACCCCCAACCCCTCTCCCTCAGGGAGAAGGGGAACATTTTGTGATGCAAGCCGAACAGACCATCAATCTGAAAATGGTGTGGGAAACGCTCAAGCCGCCGCCAGTTGATTACACGTTGTTTCTGCATCTGACTCCGGTGGACGGGACGCAGCCGAGCTCACAGGTTGACCGTCTGATACGACCGGATTATCCGACAGGTGTATGGCGGACAGGTGACAAGGTGAATGACGCGCTGGACTTCGCGTTGCCTGCTGATTTGCCAGCGGGTGAGTACGAGGTATGGCTGGGTGTGTATTACTGGCAGACAGGCGAACGCTTGGCAATCCAAACACGGGGTGATGGCGACGTGACCGCTGACCAGCGGCTGCGGTTGGCGCGGGTGACGGTGCAGTAGGGTTATACGCCGAAGGTTTTGACGCGCGGCCAGAGTACCCATATCAACGCGACCGCCGCCGCGAGTTCGACCAGCCGCCCGATGGATTGTAAGTTTTCTAAGCCGGTTACCCATGCGCTGATGATAACCAGCAGCACACCCGTATTAAGCAGCGCGAATCCGATCCAGCCCAGCCGGATATTGCCATAACGCGGTTCGTGAGTGAAGCGTGGCAAAATCCAGAAAGCGACCCCTAGGGCAAGCTGCATCAGCCAGCCGAAGACCATCAATTCAAGATGTGTGCCCAGTAATAACCAGACACGCGCATCGAACAGGCTGCCTTTGTTCCACAATAGCAGCAAGCCGAGGGTTACGCCGATCCCTAATTGCAGCAGGGCGGCGCGAACCATCCAGACCGTCAGACGAGGCATGTCAACGCTCCTTGACGCGCGGCCAAACTGCGATGATGAACATCCAGATGGCGATGAATTGCAAGACAGCAGCAATCGGCAGCAGCCAGCCGATATTCAACGGTTCGCCCACAACGCGCAGCAGCAGGCCGCTGTTCAACAGGATGAATATGCCCCAGCCGAGGCGCTCATCACCACGCGGTTTTTCTTTAGAGTATTTGGGGAACATCCAGTACGCCACGCCGAAGATGAGTTGGGTAATCCAGCCGACGACCAGCAGATGGAGGTAGGTGGGATTAAGGATAAGGATGCTCACAGGCAGATTGAGCAGGGTGCGGGCGCTGATGAGGAAGCCCATCAAGAGGCCAATGACGAAGTAAATCATGGCGGCTTTGATGAAATAACGGGTAATGGTTGGCATTTAATCGTCCGATAGAGAGGGGCGGCAAGTCACCGCCCCCGTTGATGATTATCGCAAACTAATGACCTGAACCGGGTGTTATGGTTCCGTTGAAGATGTCGGGCTGTTCGTCACCTTCAGCATACAGGTATCCCGCCAAACCGCGTTCCAGCCGTGCTAGGGCATGGTCAACCAGAATGTAGCGCCCCGGCACTTGCAGCTTGAACTCGACCATCGTCGCGCCACCGGGGGGAACGGACGTGGTCTGGACATCGGTGATGGGTGGGGATGTCAATGAGGCTTGATTGTATACGCGATCAAACATTTCGCCTATCACATGGAAAGAACTGGTTGCATTCGGGCCACCGACACCGAAGAAGATGCGGACGGTATCACCGACGTTGGCGCGTAGGGCGTTGCTATCCTGTGTTAGCGCATTGGCTGCACCATTAAAGACATAGTATTCAGGTTGTTCATTCAGCATCTTTTCGTGGCTGAAGTCCAGATTACCCGTTGTGCCAAAGGGCTGCGCCGTGTAGATCTCACTTTGCATGACATAGAATTCTTTATCGACTATGGGCAAACCGCCGACCGGTTCGACCAAAATCAACCCATACATGCCGCTGGCGATGTGGTGGGCGACGCTGGGTGTGGCGCAGTGGTACACGTACAGACCGGGGATCAGTGCTTGGAAGGTAAACGAGGTTTCTTCGCCCGGTTTGGTCTGGGTAAAGACTGCGCCGCCGCCGGGGCCGGTTACCGCGTGCAGATCAATCGAATGTAGGAAGCCGCTGTCAAGTTCATTCTTCAGGTGTAATTCGACCGTATCACCTACACGGACGCGCAAGAATGGGCCGGGAACGGTGCCGTTGAAGGTGAAATAGTTATAGGTTGTGCCGTCTGCTAGCAAGCCGGAGACTTCTTTGGCAACCAGATCAATGCGGACGTTGGTTGGGCCGCGATCACCAATCGGCGCGGGTATATCAATCGGGCTGTGGACAATCGACACGGCATCAGGATTTGCCGGGCCAGCAGTGGGAACAGCTGCTTGCATCATATTCATCTGTCCCATGTCCATGCTCTGATTAGATGCTGTTTGGTCGGTGGTGGCAGGAGCGTCACCTGTAATCGTGAGTGTGCCTTCCATGCCGACCTGCCGGTGACCGGGTGTG
>JBBSBS010000668.1:0-2786 GCA_038251045.1 Aggregatilineales bacterium
GCTCGATCAGCTTTTCAACATCCACGCCCGACGCCGAACACACACCAATCGCTGTCACAAACACATCCGCCGCTTCTTCGGCGATATGATTGAGGTCTGTCCCCGTCTCTGCCGCTTCAATTAACTCATTCACTTCCTCACGGAAATTCTGAATCGTCTCACTCACCTGCGGCTGCACCCCAAATCGCGCATAAAAATCGAGCGTCGATTGAGTCAAATCGCGTAAACTGTCGCTTGTATGTGGTGTCATTTCAACTTTCTTATTTGACAAAATTGCATATAGGGCAATGTTTAGCTCATCAACTGGGATAGAGTATGCCACAATTAAGGCTCGATTTCATAAGTTTTTCAAACAATTTCCAATTTTGGAGCAAAATATAATAGTAAAATAAAGGAGTGAAATAATAGCAAAGAGGCATCTATGTTTTTCGTTATATCGGGAGTTTTTTGGACAAAATCCGCGCTGGAGATTCTTGGCGGAATATTTTTGATTTTCGTCGCAGGTCTTGGGTTAGGTGTGGCTGGCGCAGCCGTCATAAATGCTAACTCCGCAGTTCCTAACGCCGACTCCCTATTAAGAAGTATTCAAGATACTGCCACTCTCGTTACAGAAAAAGCAACTTACGACGTTTATGTGTCATCGGGAATCATTGACGGATTCAAAGGTGCGAATAGCTATTCAGGCGAGTTTACAGGAACAGGAGAAATACACGCTGGGATTGATTTCTCGGACATGACAACGGAAAATATTCATTACGAGAATGGCGTATACAACATACAAATTCCCCCACCCAAATTCACTACCTGCGTGTTATCGAACTTCAAGCAGATTAGCCGCTCTGCGACTCTTTTCCTTGTGGACTGGAATCGACTTTACGACTTAGCCACTATTGACGCATATAACTCCGTCACTGAACAAGGGGTAGAAGGTAAGCTACTTGATCTCGCAGAAACGAAGGCAGGAGATGTGCTGGTAAATCTTGTCTCCGATTTGACAGGTAAAAACACAGAGATTACTTACTCACAAGAAGGTCGCGGCGAAAAATCCGATCCTCGTTGTACTCCTGATTTCCCTAACGGATGGGGCAAAGAAGATTTAAACTACAATTGGATAAAGTTACCGTCATAGACGTTACACCCACGTCTCGTTGATCGGCTCAACTTTTCCCTTGCCATCTACGCCCATTACATATCGTCCAGCGTGACGCTGCGTATCGTGTGGGAAGACCAGAATCGCGTTCGTCTCTAAAGCCCACTGCTGCCAATGACGCTTACATTCCAGTGTTTCCAACGGCTCGACATCATAACCGGTCATCCAACCCAGCCGCTCGAAATGAATGGCGTAACTTGCCAGATCACAGACAAACATCAAGTGTTGGCCGTTGCTTTCCAGCAAAACACTCATATGAGCGGGTGTATGCCCGCGTGTGATGACGCCACGCACCCCTGGGACAAGATCGGTGTCGCCGTCCAACAAGCGCAACTGACCCGACTCATAGAGCGGCTGGTAATTGATGGGAAAATAAGTGGCGCGGGTGCGTTCGTTGGGGTGCATCGCATCCTCATATTCGCGGCGCTGGACTACATATTCGGCATTAGGGAAAACCGGAAGAATCGTTTTGCCATCTTCAGCGTAGCGCGTGTTCCCGCCTGCATGATCGCCATGCAAATGGGTGTCGATCACCAGATGGATGTCGTCCGCCGATAATCCGATTCGCGCGAGGCTGTCTGGCAGCAGCCCTTGCGGACGCTGCAAACGGAAATTGGTTTTCTGTTTATCGGTCAGCTTATCGCCATAACCAACATCAATGACAATATTTTTCCCTGCCGTCTGAACCAACAAACAGGTTGCGCACATCGGCACAAGCTGATCTTCGTCCGGTGGCAGCAGCGGTGACCATAACACGCTCGGTACAAGCCCAAACGCGCCGCCCGGATCAACCTTTGAGAAATGTTCATTCATCAAATGAACACGAATATCGCCAATTTGGAGCATGATGAAAACCTCATTATGGGGATTTAATGTGTATATCGCAAGCGCATTGAAAATATTGATTACTGGACAGCAGCCAGCCAGATTTCGAACTTCGCCACCAGCGCAGCCCGTTCCGTGTCGGGCAAGAAGGCTGCCTGCGCCGCTGTGAGAATTTGCTGCTTCACATCGTCCAGGGTGAACGATAAGTTGGTCATCACCTGCTCAAATTCATCGCTCAAGGTAATGTTGCTCACTAACGGATCATCGGTGTTGATGGTCGTCAAAATATGCTGGCGATAGAGGCGTGCCAGCGGATGCATCGACCAGTTATCGACAACGCCGCTGTGGAGGTTGCTCGTCGGGCAAACTTCTAATACGATGCCGCGCTCAACTAACAATTTGCACAGACTTTTATCTTCCAGTGCGCGTACACCATGCCCGATCCGATCCGCATACAGGTGTTCAATCGCGTGGCGGACATTATCCGACCCTGCCCACTCACCCGCGTGGATCGTAATCCCGAATCCAGCTTCTTTTACTTTCTTAAATACTTTCCCAAAAGGTGCAGCGGAAAAACCACTCTCGTTACCGGCCAGATCAAGCGCGACTACCCCGCGATCCCGGAAGTCGAGCGCTGTCATCAGCACTTGCTCACCAATCTCGGTGCTTTCATGGCGGTTCATCGACAGAATCAGACGGACTTCGATGTCATATTCCGCTGCGGCTTTGGCCGTCGCAGTACAGACCCAATCCACTACATCGTGATACGAGCAGTTCATGACACTGGACAGCGCAGGCGGCGTAAAACGCA
>JBBSBS010000669.1:0-2779 GCA_038251045.1 Aggregatilineales bacterium
GAGCCAACGACGCTGTTGGCGATGATGGTATCACACTGGACTACGCCGCTGCACTTGATCATGGCGCTGTTGAGGGCGATTTGACTGGCGGTAATAGCAAGCTGTGAACAGTCCAGATCAATTTTTGCAGCGGTCCGAATATGGATACCGGCGGCATCGAGCGTGATGGTGTTGCCGTTGGAATCCTGAATGACAATATTGGTTTCGTTGAGGGCGATTTGCTGTCCAGCACGGTTTTGCAGATGAATAGTGGCGGCATCGGCGGTGGTGCGGATGCCCAACGGGGTCAATTGGTCGGCGATGTTGCCACCGCGAAAAATGCCCAACAGGGTACTGATAAAACTGCTCATATTTACCTCACGGCCTCGCTAGTCGGTTGGCTGAAAACGTTTCTGCAACATCGGGGATAAACCGCCCGCGTCGATGATGGCCTGCACCGAAGGCGATAGGCGCGGGAAGCTGAAGGTTTGTCCGGCGGCGGTGATGGTGGCATTTGTCAGATCAATTTCTACGGTGTCGCCGGTTTTGACCAGCGTGTTCAGGCCGAGACAAACGATGGGTAGCACGCCTTGATTGATGCAGTTGCGGAAGTATAAACCGCTGAATGATGCGGCGATAATCACATTTACGCCGCAGTACTTGAGGCTGGTAACGCCCTGTTCACGGCTGCTGCCCATACCCCAGTTGCTGCCGGCGACGATGACATCACCAGTTTGTGCGCCGCTGGCAAAGGTCGGGTCGAGGTCTTCGAGGGCGTGGGCGGCGATGTCCTCCGGCGTTTTGAGGGTGTAGGTGTACTTGCCGGGGAAAATTACGTCGGTGTTGACGTTATCCCCGTAAACCCAGCAGCGGTGTGTGGTCATGGTGTTTGTTCCTCTGGCTGATGCCAAACCTGTGTTTTTGCCGGTAAACTGGCGACTTCAATGCGCCACGGGGTGAGCTTCAACAAACCGAATCCTTCCAAGCTGCCGAAGATGGGCAGCGGATCGTAACCCATAGGCGCAGGTGCGCTTTTATATAAATCCCATATGCGCTGGCGTTCTGCTAAGTCGTCCACCCATTCGGTCTTGCAATCGGCATAAACGGGCAGGGCAATATCGCCGACATAAGCCAGCGAGACATACGGATTTTGTTGCAGATGTTTGGCTTTGGCGCTAGTCGGTCGCGTACCAATCCAGCCGACTTTGCCTTCCCAAATGGGGTGCAGGATGCGCGAACGCGGTCGCCCTTTGGTGTCAACAGTTGCAACATTGCACCACACGATTTTGAACACGCGCTCGATAAATTCGGTTTCGATTTCATCAAATGAGTGAACTTCCATCTTCAATCCCTTATGTATTGATGTCCTTGATTATGCCGCAAAGCGCCGTAAATCTGTAGCGCCTGACGCGATTTGCCCGTATTCACATTCATGCTAGACTGAGGTATTCGATTAAGGGAGAAAATATGACGCGCTCGATTAAGCTTATCATCATCGTTTTCGTATCATTGGTACTCATAAGCAGCGCGTCTGCCCAATCCACACCCGATCTCATCGCGCCCAATATATTTGTGCGCGGCATCCAACTGCCGCAGGGGGTTCGATATACCGCTGCTTTCATTAAGCCTGACGAAAATGCAGCCCTGCAAAATATCAGTGTGGAAATCACGCTGCCAGCCGATGCGCAGTTTACTGAAATGCTGGTTTCGCGGCAGGTGCAGTTCCATGTGGTGCGTAAGAATCGCCAGCGCCAGTTGACGCTCATCTGGCAAATTTCCCGCCTTGCGGCTGACCAACCGCTCGATTCGTTCTCGTTCACGCTGGCACAACCGCTGTCTGCCGAACTGGAATTTTATATGCAGTGGCAAACGGCGGAAGGTGAACAGAAGGTCGAAAATTTCTTTGAAGTGCCGCCAGTCGTCAATGCGACTCAAACTGAGTCACTGGTCTATATAGAGCGGTCGGATTTTGTCTTTGTGGACGATACGGGTGTGCAGGTTTCGGCGCCGCCTGAAACTTTTTTGACCGCTCGTGTGCTGCCGTTGAACTTCAACCCACCACCGGAATACGGCAACATCTGGTGGTGTTCACTGCTGGAATTAAGGGGTTTAGCGCCAGAGTCTAACGCCGAAGTCATCATGCCGCTGCGCCGTTCGCTCGCGCCGTTTACTGCGTTGCAATTGTTTCAGCAGCAGGCAGACGGTTCGTGGGCAGCATTAGAGGGGCAGGGGATTGTGACCGCCGATGGGCAGTATGTGATGTATACGCATCCGGGAGGCGTGGTGGCAACCGGTGGCCCAGCCGAAATCCAACCGGATGCGCTGCCTGCCAGTGAGATTGTGATTGTCGAAGAACCCGCCGTGCCGCCACCAGCCGATAATCCACCGCCAGCCGGAGAGATAACGGACGGGACAAGCAACACGATTATCATCGGTGAGGTTGCCGCTGCTCCTACCACAGTCCCGTATACGGCTGTACCAAATACGGCTGTACCAAATACGGCTGTACCAAATACGCCTGTGCCGAACACGGCTATGCCGAATACGGCTGTACCAAATACGCTTGTACCAAATACGCCTGTACCGAACACGGCTGTACCAAATACGCCTGTGTTAGTTACGCGTGTAGCGCCGACGAGTACAGCAGGTGGGATCAGTGACGGGACAAGCAACACGATTATCATCGGTGAGGCACGGACAACGCCGACTGTCGGCGCGACTGTGGGCGTTCTCCCGACAGTGGCAGCGTCAACGGTGATTGCTACGTTCGCACCATCAGCCACACCGATAGGTGGGATCA
>JBBSBS010000670.1:0-2774 GCA_038251045.1 Aggregatilineales bacterium
CCAACCACTCAACCATGTTATGCCTAGCCCAAGGGTGATATATAACCATATTAAGCAAGTCGCTGCCAACAGGGTTCGGTGATACCACTTCAGATTTCGGTTAAGGAACATCTGACCTGCGGCAAAAGCGACGACCCATGTAGGAAATTGCCCTTTGGCATTCATTAGAGGGAGTTCAATATTCACAAGTTTGAACAAGCCAAACACAAACCCTATCCCGATAAACCACCACACAAAAAACTGTATGGATTTAATAGAACGCAGTTGATTTGCATAGAGGAGGTAGGTTAAGGGTGAAATAATTAACACTGCGCCGGTCATTAATCTTGGAAATAGCTTTTCACTGAAAAGATAGCTGACTTGTGTGTCAACAAAAGCGGTACTCCAGATTAAGGAAATGATGACAATGACGATGAATACGATTGATGGCACATTTGCGGGTGCTGATCGGATTTCTTTAAACGAACGCTTAACGATAAGCATTTTGAACAGCCACACAGCAACCGACATATACAACAACAGGAATGTAAAAGTGAGTTTAGTGCCCGTTCCGGTGGGAATGCCGTCACTTAATACCATCGTCACACACAGGATGATGAGGGGCAATACTTGAAGATAATGATAAACAAAAACCAGTGCCACAAGCCCCAATACGAAAATTACCGGTAAAAACCCAACCAGATAACGATTGTTAATGACACTGTCTCTTAACAAGACAGTCGATAACAGTGTCATTAGCAGACATAAGGCAACAAGCAGCACACGTTTCGTTGCATCATAGTTGCGGTCGAACAAGTAATAGCGCAGCCAACCAATAATGGATAATCGTTGTACGATATCTGAGAACATGGGTCTTCCCTAAATCTTGTTGGAAATGGCTATTGGTCACCTTCAGGGTGTGGATCGTTATCACGGGCAGAGGCTAACAATGCATCACGCTGCCCACCCAATAAATCGCGCAGCTTACCACTTGATAATTTGCCAGTGGTATTTTTTCGGGGTAGCTGTGCCGCTTTAGTGTCTACCGGTAACTCGTGTCGGGGTAGGCGACCCAGAAATTCTGAGATTTCTGTTTCGGATATCCACGAGCGTCGGCTGTGTTTTTCAACCTTGATATAGGCCATGTTCACCCATTCTTGAAGTGTTTCTTTACTTATCCCAAGTTGAACCGAAGCGGCGGCAATCGAATATAAACGGATGCCGCTAGGATCAACCATCACATTGGTATTACGACCCGGTAAGCCCGGACGCTTGCTGGCATTCAGGATTTCCTTGTTCAAAGTATCTCGATTGATGGCTAAATTACGCCGATAATACGGTTGGTTGTAGGTGCTGGTGAGTTGAAGCGCAATTCGATTGAACACAATACCATAGATGTTGACGTGATTGTTTATCCCCTGACGCAAGGACTGCATAGTGAGGAGCAGTTTACGACGGGTGGTTCGTTGAGCATGAACGACGATAACGACACCATCGCTGTGTTCTCCTAGAAAGGCTGCGTCGGGACCACCAATTGTTGGGACTGAGTCAATTACGATAGCATCAAATCGATCCCGAAGGATCTGAATCACCTCTCCAAAACGGGGCTTGCTGAGTAAAGCTGCTGGATTAGAAGTGGCACGTCCGGCGGTCAGCAACGTCAAATTATCATAATTGCTATCGAGTAATGCTCTAGACAGCAAAATATTCAAATCATCGTGCCCGGTTAATATATCTGAAAACCCCATAACATTGGGCAATCCAAAGAATTCGTGCAGATCACCCTTACGCATGTCACCGTCAATTAAGAGTGTTCGCAAACCCGATTCAGCGGTGACAAGGGCAAGATTAGCCGATGTGACTGACTTACCATCACCCGAATCATAACTGGTTACGACTACAACTTTGGGTTGAGCACCATCCGTTGCCAAAACCAGCTTGGCTCGCAGCTGTCGCAACACCTCCACCTCAATCGTGTCTGGCATATTGTTGACATATAGCGGCAGTTTATTGCGCGGGATCAAACCTAAAGGCCCTATTACATTAATATCCTCAATTCGCTCCAAAGCATCGCTCCATTGGAGGCGATCATCGAAAAACCAGATGAGAATAATGGTAGCCAGTGCTAATGCTAACCCGGCTGCGCCTGACAATACGACGCTAATCGCTGAACTGGATACAACAAAAGCTGTACTGGCAGCCGCATGCTCGAAAATACTCATAATGAGGTTGGACTGATCTCCCAAACTTGCGCTCATATCCGCATAGAGTTTTTGCAACTCGCGCATGGTCGTAAGCGTATTGGTTTGTTCCTGAAGGTTTTGGGCAATCTCGTAAGACGATATTAATGTGGCACCGAGTGCTACAGCATTATCATACTGATTTTTCAAGCTGCTTATCTGGATAGAAAGATCGCGCAACTGCTGGTTTCTAAATTCCATGTCGGCTGATTGATGCTCGGTCGGACTTTGATCAATCATTTCCTGTGCAATTGCATTAGCAATATTCGCAGCGCTTGCTGGATCTGTTTCGGCGATAGTTATATTCAGGATAGGGAGGTTTTCTAGTTCGGTAACCGTCATATGACGGTTTAGTTCATCCACCGAGATGTTCAAGTTTAGTTTCTCAATGACAGGTGTCAGGATAAGTGGCAGCCGGACTAACCCCGAATAAATCGATATCGTATCCTTGAGCTGTTGCAATGAACTGAATGAAGTATTGGATTGGGCAGCTGTAAAAGTCGTTCCAAACAGGACAGACACACGTGCATAATAAACATCGGGTTGACGTGCGCG
>JBBSBS010000671.1:0-2768 GCA_038251045.1 Aggregatilineales bacterium
TAAGCGTCCGGTCGCCGATGTCATCAGGCACACTTAAGCGCACAATCGAGCCAAACCGTCGTTCCTTCAAACTTTCTTCGATCATGGCACTCATGCTGCCAACCGACTCTTCTTCTTGCTCATAATCCACATCCGCATCCCGCGTCACCCGAAATGGATGCTGCTCCATCACCCGCATCCCCGGAAAAAGTGAGTCGAGATTTTCCGAAATAATATCTTCCATCCACAGGAAAGAATCTTTTATCGATGAGTCATTAGCATATCGTCGCAAAACCTTACCGATGTCTACCAGACGCGGCAGCGCTTCCGGCACTTTAATACGCACAAATTCGGTATCCTGATTCCCATGTCCATTAGACCGCTTTAGCCATACAGCCAGATTAAGACTCAGGTTAGAGATAAACGGAAAAGGGCGGGCATGGTCAACCGCCAGTGGTGTCAGCACCGGAAAGATTTCGTGATGAAAATATTCGCGGATGGTATCGCGCTGATTGGGTTCAAGTTCATTGAGTGTCATTACGCGGATGCCATGTTCGGTTAATTTGGCGAACACTTCGCGCATGGTAACCCGCTGCTGTGCCACGAGGTCAATCACGTGCTCCCGAATTTCCGCCAGCAGTGCCGCCGGTTGGTAACCATCCGGTCGGGCAGAGGGCAGCACCGACTTCAATTTGTTATGGACAGAAGCAACCCGCACCATATAGAACTCATCCAGATTGTTGCTGAATATCGCAAGGAATTTTATCCGCTCCAGCAGCGGCACGGAGTCGTCCTGCGCCATTGCCAGCACGCGGCGGTTAAACTCAATCCACGACAATTCGCGGTTCAAATAGATTTGAGGATTCAATTCAGGAAGAGAAATATCTTCTGTTGATACTGCCATGATTGCTGTGTCCAAAATGTTTCTTGACGAAGGTTGGGGAGAAACTATAACTGACTTTTACTAAATATCGTAATCATTACATATTATCAGTCCATTAAGATTGTCACAAGCGCAGTACTACACCAAAGTTCAGATGCGAAATTGGTCAAAATGGAAATGAACCGGTTACCGACTTACAAGCAGTTTTCGCCGGAGTCACCCGTATTCAAGCCTGATTCGTGTGTTGAACATTCGTCGCATTATTGCCCGCAAACTTCTCGCTCTTGAAATAGGCCTCGGTCACGTCCATCCACTGCACCAACCCGCGCCATCCCCCAAACGGTTGATAATATGCGGCGATCTCTTTGTCATCGGCTGCGGCGACCCCATTATTGATGCTTTCGCTATACACCGCGCGGCACACACTGTCAGTCGCTAACCGGTCGAAATGACCGAGCAGCCGCAGCATGTTACCGGCAGCATAATCACCAAAGCCTTTTAACCCCTTGATGCGCTTATACACCTCGTCGGATGGTAAGTCAGCATCACGCCACGACTCGACTTCCAGATCACCATTGACGATCCGTGTTGCCAGCAAATGCAGATAATCACCCCGGTATCCGGCACGGACATGAGCATTCAACTCGGCAGATGGCATACTTGCCAAACGCTCTGCTGTTGGGAAAGCATATCCGCCTTCGGCATAGGCATCACCCAGCGTCAGCACGCGCTCGGTCATCTGAATAGTCATGCGCCATGTAGTGTTTGTGGTAAATAATGTCTTGACCAAATCCTCCCACACCGATGGCGCAGCCAGCATCCGCCCCGCGCCAATCTGCTCGATCCACTGATAGCGTGGATGTTGCTGCATCAGGGCATAGAAACCGGACAGGTCACGCTCGATTTCCAAACTACGGCCTATCGCACGGCTGAGTTCTTCGGTTTGGGTATTCGTAAGTGCATCTATGCCCTCGACTTCTACCGTCAACGAACCGGCCTTTGCATCGGCATCCCTCAGCAGCAGTCGGATAACCCTGCCATCGCTCAATTGTTGAATGCGCGTCAATGTTCGTGCGGCTTCGTCACAGGTGAAGGGTGGTAAATCGCACCAGCCATGACTAACGACCGAAGGCCAAAAATGAAAGTCAGCCGGCGTGGGTATAATGAAACTGAACATGAGAACATCCTCTGCAAACGAAAAACGCACATATTACTTTAATGTTTTGCTGATGTAGATAATATCCATTTCGTATTAAATAAAGGCATCAATATCCCCCATCCCCTGTAATGCTTTTATAAGATCAGTTGTCTATACTGCATACTGAATGCTGTACTAATGAAAGGTCAAGACAATGAGTCCTCAATCAAATACTGCCACCGAAGTTGCCACCTTGGCTGGCGGATGCTTCTGGTGTCTGGAAGCCGTATACGATCAATTCAAGGGTGTCGTATCGGTCGAGTCCGGCTACATGGGCGGCAAAAACGCCAACCCCACCTATCGCGAAGTCTGCACCGGGTTAACTGGTCACGCCGAAGTCATTCAGGTCACCTATGACCCGCAGGTTGTCAGCTTCCAGGACTTGCTGGATGTGTTCTTCGTCATTCATGACCCGACCTCGCTCAACCGTCAGGGTAACGATGTCGGTACGCAATACCGCTCGGCCATTTATTATCATACGCCGGAACAGAAGACCGTCGCCGAAGAGACGATTACTGCCCTGAATGCGGAACACCGCTGGAACAGCCCGATTGTGACCGAAGTGACACCCGCCTCAACCTTCTACATCGCCGAAGATTATCATCAGGAATACTTCGCCAACAATCCTAACCAGTCGTACTGCCAGTTTGTGGTCGCCCCCAAGGTTGCCAAGTTCCGCAAGTACTACATGGAAAAGCTCAAAGTCTA
>JBBSBS010000672.1:0-2765 GCA_038251045.1 Aggregatilineales bacterium
ATGTAGGGCTGCCGCTGGCGGTGGAATTTGCAGAAGCGGGATTTACGGTTGTTGGGTTAGATGTGGCAGTCGATAAAGTTGATAGCATCAACCGTGGTGAGAGTTACATCCTTGATGTTCCTTCTGAGAGGTTGCTTCCTCTGATCAAGAGCGGCAAGCTGTGTGCGACCACCCGTTATGATGATTTGCGAGATGCGGACACGGTCAGCATTTGCGTGCCTACGCCGCTTAACGCGATTAAAGAACCGGATATGTCCTATGTGATTAATGCGGTCGAGTCGATTGCTGAGATATGTCATGATGGGATGCTGATTGTGCTGGAAAGTACAGCATATCCCGGTGCGGCGGAGGAGACAATTCTGCCACGATTGGCGCACAACAGCTTCAAGGTGGGCGAGAATGTATTCGTGGCATTTTCACCGGAACGAATTGACCCCGGTAATCCACGTTATCATTTGCGTAATACGCCAAAGGTGATTGGTGGGGTGACACCTGCTTGTACCGAAGTAACGGTAGCACTGTACAAAGCGGCTGTTGATACGATTGTCCCGGTGTCGTCGCCCAAAACTGCCGAGATGGTCAAGCTTATGGAAAATACCTTTCGGGCAGTCAATATTGGCCTCGTCAACGAAATGGCGATTATGTGCGATAAGCTGGGCGTGGATGTGTGGGAAGTAATTAAAGCGGCGACGAGCAAGCCTTTCGGCTATATGCCTTTTTATCCCGGCCCCGGTGTTGGTGGACATTGTATTCCGGTAGACCCGTTGTACCTGAGCTGGAAGATGAAGACGCTGCACTACAATTCACGCTATATCCAGCTTGCCAGCGAGATGAACGCTTATATGCCACATTATGTAATGGATAAGATCACCAACGGCTTGAATGATGACGGAAAAGCCGTACGGGGTGCAAAGGTAGTGGTATTGGGTGTGGCTTATAAGCGCGATATTGATGATGTGCGCGAAAGCCCAGCACTCGATGTCTTGAAGCTGCTCAAAGAAAAGGGTGCAAATCTTGTTTATCACGACCCATATGTAGCACAATTGCATCTGGATGATGGCACGACGATGCACAATGAGCCCTATTCAGATGAATTGTTGAGTGAAGCGGATTGTGTAGTCATTACGACCGGTCACGGCATATTTGATTACCAGCATGTGGTTGACCACGCCATGCTGGTAGTGGATACACGGCATGTCATTGCGCCACGAACCGGAAAAGCCCGTGTAGTGGTGCTGTGAAATACACAGACACATTTTAGGTTTCTATTAGCTCAAGTTGTCTCAAGAGTATTCTGCGCTATACTGAAATCATTCAGTTGTTGTTTAGAATATTACATATCAGGATTGGTTTATGGACTTACCGTTCCACCTCAAAGCACTTCCGCCCGAAGCGTTAGATGTCCTACGTTACTTCGGAACGTTGGATGATCCAGTTGCGCACGCCATGCTGATTACGGATGAGGTCGGGTTGAGTGACCGGACGTTTGGTAAAGTCATCCGGCGCTTGGTCACACGTGGCTACTTGCAGATGGATGGTGAGCAAGCTTACCGTTTGAGCGAAACTGGGCAGGATGCAGTAGAGGAATTGGCTTCATTTGATGAGGCTTTTCCGGCGGATAAAACGGTTCGCAGCGCACCTGTCGAAGAAAAGATTGATCGGAAACTGGTTTTGGTTATGCCTAAAGTGTTAAGAGCCGGGGCGACAACTGCCTTCCATATCGGTTTTCATCCGGCTGATGACGGGCAAACGTTGGATGATCCGGCGGAGATGGTGGTGCGTGTGTCATTGGTGAACGCCGAACCTACTCGTCCGCAGGAATCGGCATTTGAAGTGCGAAATGATGCCATTCACCAGAGCTTTAAGATTACGGCAGGTGCGATCAATCAGGCGCGGATCAAGGTGCAAGTTTATCAATTGGGACCAAACCCGGATGATATTGCGGTGGCTGGCGGTATGTATGTGGATGTGAACGTCGTCAACGATTTATCAAACGCACCTTTAGCTGCCTACACGACAGAAATCAGCATTACTAAATAGGTAGATTAATTTCATATATGGCATCAGAATCGGTTTCAATACGCTATCCCCGGCGCACGGTATCGCGTGCTGTGCTGCGTTTTCTGGGGTATTGGCTGCTGCGCCTGCTGACTCGCGTTCGTGTGACCGGCATGGAGAATATTCCTCGCAAAGGGCCGGTCATTCTGGTCGGAAACCATGTCGCCATGCTAGAAGCAGCGATGATGGTGCTCATTGCGCCATTTCAAGTCGAATTGATTGGTAATGGGGATATTCCGTTCGACCCCAAGTACGGTTGGGCAGTACATGCATGGGGGTATATTCCGATTCAGCGCGGGGCGATGGATCGAGAAGCCTTGAATGTGGCGCTGGATGTGTTGAAACAGGGTGGAGTCGTCGGTATTTTCCCTGAAGGCGGCATCTGGGAGTCGAGCGCCAAGAAAAGCAAAACCGGCGTTTCATGGCTCAGTTATCAATCAGGGGCACCGATTGTGCCGATTGGATTTGGTGGGATTGACGGAGCATTAGGCGCGGCTGCCAAGCTCAAGCGACCGGAAGTGAGCATGAACATCGGGCATGTCATTCCGGCAATTGATCCGGAGGCAACTGATAAACCACGTAAGGTCGCTTTGGAAGAGGCAGCCACCTATATTATGACTCAGGTGGACGGATTGATACCGGAGGCGGATAAGAAGCGTTGGCGGCGAATTGTTGATGAGCGATTTGAATTGCAATTGCAGGTTCAA
>JBBSBS010000673.1:0-2761 GCA_038251045.1 Aggregatilineales bacterium
CTTATTGAATCGGGTCGTGAATCGTCACCAGCTTGGTTCCATCGGGGAAAGTCGCCTCAACCTGAACATCGTGGATCATCTCAGCGATACCATCCATCACATCAGCGCGTTTGAGGATGGTTGTGCCCCATACCATCACATCTGATACACTCCGTCCATCACGCGCTGCTTCCATCACCTCGGCGCTGATAATGGCGATGGCTTCCGGATAATTGAGCTTCAAACCACGCGCCTGACGTTTACGTGCAAGTTCAGCCACAACAAAGATGAGTAATTTTTCTTGTTCCCGTGGGGTTAAATGCAAGGTCTACACTCCTCAATAAAAAAAGCTACGCACTTTACAAATATTCAGATAGAATTTGCCTAATTTGTGTACTATTAACATCAGACAATGTTCATGATTTTTCCGCGACTTCTTTAGTACACTTTGCGCGGTGGAACTGCCGTCTGCCCGTACAGAGAACATTTCGCTGCTTGCCAGAACGCCAGCAATCCGCTGCTCAAACTACGCCCTTCACAACTCAGGCCGCGCACGACCAACCCATCTCGCACCAGCGTACTCACCCCCCACAAAGTCTCGTCGGCCTGTGTCATCTGACCGGCTAATTCCCCAAGTTCCGACTCCAGTGCTGTCCATTGGGCGGCAGGCAAACCCACCCGACAGATATAGAAGCTCGAAAAATAACGATATGCGCCCAGCCGTGCCAATGATGACAACGGGCGCAGCTTCGGCTCTAAGCGCACAAACTCTAGTGCAATCGGCCTACCATTAGCCTGTATGTCCACTTCCAAACCTAGCACATCATAATCAAAGCATTCGTCGCGGGCTTCGCGCCCCGGTGCGACGGTTTCCCACCAGAACAAGCCCGCGCCATCCGCTAACTGAACGGATGTGCGCTGTTGATAAGCCGAGTGTGCAAATGGAATCAGCGGATCGGGCAGTACCTCTAACAAACCATTTTCATCAACGACGAATTCATTCACCTGCGTGGATGACGGCATATCCGGACGGTTGCGATAAATACGGGTCGCACTGGTGGTTGTGATCTGCGCTCGCGCCTCGCTGCCCACTCTGGCTTGCAGGGTCAGCAAATCACCACCCAACACCCCGCCCGACACATTATGGAGATGCACCAGCGCCGCACCATAGTCGGCTTCAAATGCACGGATAACCTTTAATGGCGGTTGGGCTTCCAATACACGCATAACCGTGCGCTGTACCAAAGGCTCATGACTGAATTCAAGGCGCAAACGCCCCTCTACGCGATGTTTCAACTGATGAACAACCGTGTGTTAAGGGCAGGATGACGCAGCGAGGCCACATCCACCAGTGGTGTGAAAGCCGCTGCATGTGTATTCGAGTCGTGCTGGTTGATGACCTCAATCATAATCGGCTTGAGTGCCCACAACATCTGGCTGGCTGCCGTTTGTCCGAGGGGCATTAAACGCTGGCAAGCGGATACCAAGCCGGTAATCGTCTGGTTGAGATAAGCCAACCCTGCCTGCCGCGCCTGCATTCCCAGCACCGCGCCGACCAACCCAAAAGCCGCGCAGTGATGAACACCCACGCCCTGTGCCTTCGTCACCTGTAAGGCTTCGCGCAGCAGCGGGTTGTTTTCAAGATCATAGGCCAACTGTACAAAACGCCGTCCGAGCGAGGCGCTGGCGACACGACTTTCACGCGCTGTTTTGAAAGCATCAAGCCGTTCGTTTAATGTGACCCACGCGGATGCAAATCCGTCTGCGTTCGCTACCGAGGCATGAGCCGCCAAACAGTAAGCCACTTCCAGCGCCCCCATTTCGCGCAGATAATCACTCAGAAAAGCGGTCAATACACTTACACTGACTGTCCCATCTTCCACCAGTGTTTCCAGTCCGAAGGAATGAGCCGTCGCCCCGATGGGTAGGGCGCTGTCTGCCAGTTGCAACAGACGCAGCCATGTCAAATCATCATCACTATTCAAATTCATAAGTTTGTACTGTCGGCGCTGCCTGATGCGCAATTTTTACATATTTACCCATTATGACTTTACTCGGTCACTTTTGAACAGGCATTAGCCATTCTATCCAATCTTATGAGCTATACCACCACTTCTTATAGTGTAAATGACTAATTTCCACACAGCCTGAGATCACTTCAGGCCGCCAAATGCTCCATAAACACACGCCACGTGCTTTATTTTGAACCGTTATGTGCATGAATGGCTGTGGCGCGTTTTAAATGTCAATTTAGTCGTTATGCCGACTGCCCTCAAAACTCGTGCCTGATTGTCGGCAAACTATCCTTTCGATTTGTGCAATATGTCAAATTGACTTCAAAAATTATTTTGAAATGGCATATATCGGAGCTTATGCAACCGTCCAAAACTAAATTAAGAAGTTATATACAAAATTTTGCGCCGAATTTCGGCAAATTTGTACGCTTGCACCAAGTCTTAAACAACGTCTAATCGTTTTGAGGGTTCACATTCATCATTTCGGAGGAAACAATGCGAAAGTTTGTTAAAGGGCGTGCGCTGGTTCGTTTGATAAGAGTTGCATTTCTTGTCAGTATGTTGGCGATTATTTCATCTGTCTTCTCAGTAAAAGCACAGGAAACCATAAAGGTCGGTATCCTGCATTCACTGAGCGGCACCATGTCCATCAGCGAAGTCACCGTTAGGGACTCGACGTTGATGGCAATCGAAGAGATCAATGCCGCAGGGGGGGTCTTGGGCAAGATGATCGAACCGATTGTCGAAGACGGAGCCAGTGATTGGCC
>JBBSBS010000674.1:0-2748 GCA_038251045.1 Aggregatilineales bacterium
ACACTATCGCCAACGAATTGATTGCCGCCCGCCCATATTCTACCGATGAAGCTTTCTTGACCAAGCTGGCAACCTACCTGACCGCCGATCAAGTGACCTTTGCGCCGAATTATCTGGAAGGATATGATCCGGTTGCAGTGCCGTTCACACAATTTAACCTCAATACGGCGACTGCCGATGACTTTCTGACCATCCCCGATATGAACAACCGCATGGTGCGGGAGTATATGGAATACCGCCCGTATGTGAGCGTGTTGCAGTTCCGTCAGGAAATCGGCAAGTATGTGGGTGATGAACAGGTGGCGGCATGGGAACCGTACGTGTTTGTTCCGATCCAGATTGATGAGGCGGATGTGGAAACACTCAAGCAAATTCCGGGTGTGGATGACACTATCGCCAACGAATTGATTGCCGCCCGCCCATATTCTACCGATGAAGCTTTCTTGACCAAGCTGGCAACCTACCTGACCGCCGATCAAGTGACCTTTGCCCAAAACTTCCTTGAAGGTTATGTGCCTGCTGCAAGCGCGACACCTGCGGCTTAAGGGCAAAAGGGATGAGGACATTTTCATGAACGCGGTTACTTTTGAGCATCAAATACGGCGCTTCCTGCTCATTCTTGTGGAATGTTTGTGCGTGGGCACGGTCATCGAGTTGTGGCTGGCGAAGCACATCAAGGAGACTAACCAACTTATTCCGTTTGTGTTGTGCGCCGCGGGTTTCGCCAGTGTGCTCGCCGTGCAAGTGCGCCCGAATCGCAATACGATACGGATACTGCGAATCGTGATGGTCGCCGTCATTGTAGGCAGCTTATTAGGTGGCTATCTGCATCTGGAGAGCAACATCAATTTTCAAGTGGAGATGCGCCCGAACGCAAGCGCCGTTGACTCGTTCTTCGCTTCGCTGATGGGAACCGCACCGCTGCTTGCGCCGGGGATGCTTGGATTAGGCGGTGTGCTGGCGCTTGCCGCTACCTATTATCATCCGGTGATGGGCAAACGCAGCGACGGAGTGGTTTCAGAAGTTAGCTAACACGCAGATGATTGACAGTATTTTGTAAAGGCAGGGCAATCCATAACGGGTTGCCCTGTTTTATTATCGGGTTGGCAAATTAGATAGGCAAATGGCATCACAGAATTATTTACGCAAATCTCCATAGGTTCTCCATACCGGCTGAATACCCTGAGTCTCATAAACCTGAGCGCATGAGGTGCTTGGACAAGTGATGGAGGGTTGGGAGATTATGAATCGCATCAAGATGGGACTGGTGGGATTAGTGATTGCCGCGTTGGGAATAACGGCAGTCGCAGCGGCAGCACAATCACCAAAGGACAATGCCGATAGTGGCAGCTTGAATACAACGGGTGTATCCGTGACCATAACCGGCGGATTTGAAACGGATCGGCGCGACAATGGTCGTCCGGTTGTGCTGATCGCTTCTATGCTGGGGGTTACACCGGATGTCTTTCGTGAGGCATTTTCGGGGGTTACGCCTTCAAAAAATGGATCTCCAAGCGGTGAGCAGGCTCAGGCAAATAAGAAAGCGTTACTTAAGGTGCTCTCTCCATATGGCATAACCAATGAGAGGCTTGATGAGGTTTCAAATTATTACCGATACAAAGCTTCTCTGGGCGAGACATGGCCGCAAACACAGGCCGCCGCTGAAGCGGTTGTGGTTGACGGCAAGATTACCGCGATTACGATTACCAATCCGGGTGCGGCTTATACATCTATGCCAAAAATTATCATTCGACAGGGGAACTTGACTTACAAAGGGATAGCATCAATTTTATATACGGAGGATTTTACAACCAACGGCAGCATTGCTTCGATCAGCTTCAGTAACTAACGAGAATCATGATTCGGTTCCAATCCCATATAACAGGGCAATCCATAACGGGTTGCCCTGTTCTTATTTCACACGGATCAACCGGACTCGCCCCAAAAACTGGTCTTAGAAATCTTTACGCAAATCTCCATGAGTTCTTCATACCGACTTGCTAACCTAATGACAGTAGACATGAGCGCATCGAGCGTTCGGACAAAAGATGGAGGTTTCATATTATGAAGCGCATGAAGTTAGGAATAGTCGCGCTGGTGATTGCGATGCTGGCGATAACAGCAGTAGCAGTGGCGGCGCAGCCACCAAACGGCAACGGAGATGGTGGTCGTGGTCGTGGACAAGGGTTTGGTGCAGAGTTTCAGGTGATTGCAGACGCGTTGGGGATTGACCTGACGACACTGCAAACTGACCTACAAGCCGGTAAGACGATTGCCGATATTGCAACCGAACAGAAGGTTGAACTCAGTACTGTTGTGGATGCGGTAGTCGCCAACCGTCAGGAAGTGCTGGCAACTGCGGTTACTGATGGCCGGCTGACACAAGCGCAGGCCGATGCCCAAATTACCCTGTTGAAGGCTAATCTGGATGTACAGTTCACCAAGTCATTCGAGCGTCCGGGAATTATGGGCGACCGACCGGGATTTGGCGGGCAGCGTGGCGGTGCGCAAATTCAGGTGATTGCTGACGCGTTAGGTGTGGATGTGGCAACACTCCAGAGTGACCTGCAAGCCGGTAAGACAATTGCTGACATTGCGACCGAACAGAAGGTTGAACTGAGTGCAGTTGTGGATGCAGTTGTTACCAGTCATGAAGAAATCCTGAAGACGGCTGTAACCAATGGTCGGCTGACACAGGCACAGGCTGATGCACAACTGGAACGCCTCAAGACAGACTTGACCACACGC
>JBBSBS010000675.1:0-2747 GCA_038251045.1 Aggregatilineales bacterium
CATCAGGTTCACTGAATTGAGCATTGATAGCCTCGTAATCCGCCAGTAAGTCCACGATTGGTTGAACTGCCTCGCGGATCACCTCAATCACAGTCTTGTTTTCATCCAGCTGAGGTTCCTGTCCAAGCAAACCCACCGTATAGCCTTTGGACATTGCAATTTCGCCAATATAATCAGGGTCTATTCCAGCCATAATGCGTAAGAGCGTGGATTTTCCGGAGCCATTGAGCCCTAAAACACCAATCTTGGCACCGTAGTAGAAACCCAGGGAAATATCGCGTAAAACCTGCTTATTAGGCGGGTAAATGCGCCCCACCTTTACCATCGAATAAATTACTTTTGTGTCATTGATCATAAAGGAATTTTACCTGATAACCCGGCGAAAGGTCAGGGAATAAAAGCAACAGGAGAGATCTATGAAAAAAATCAGGGCTGATCAATTGCGCGGGTATATCCCCTAAGAGAGCGAGAGGATGGGAGAGGGTCGCCCGGTGAGGACACCAGGCGCGATCTGAGTTTACGATCTTCACTGTTATACAGTGAAAAATAACATTTTGAAGGGTAAAGAAAGGGGAGGAAGGGGTGAACGAAGTCATAGGTATAGATGGCACGTGCCCGATGAAAGTATGTATGCTGTTCGAGGTTTTCATGTTTAATCTGCCTTTCTGCAGGGGGTATTATAACCAGGCACCAGGAAGGAAGTGATTAATGGGAGGTTAATTTTAGAGAGTTTAAAGAACGCTTGAACTCTTATGGTCACAGGCACCACTCCGCCCTCACCAGGGTCTTCAGCTGCGCTTCGGGGGTAAAATCACCACTCCGCTACGCTATGGGGGTAGTAAGACCGACGCGAACGAAGGCACATTTGAGAGGATGGGGGCACATCGCTCGGTGAGGACACCGTCCGCGATCTGAGTATTGCTGTAGAATGTCAGGCATGGTAAAATATATTTAACAATCAATTCCAACCCATTAACCTGTGTCAATGGGCTTTCATTTCTCCCCCCCATTTCAACAAAAAACAGAATACTAGTTGGGCAACTGGATAATATCCTAAGCATTGTGCACTAAGAAATGTATTGGAGCAATCAGGCTGCTTGAGGTGTGCAATACACGCAATTAGTTGTTAAAAACACTGCATTGAGCAGGAAATATCCCTGGAAAAACTAAATAGTATTTGGAGGTAATTTGGATTCAATCGTTTTATTTGATTATCGTGATGCAAGAATTTGGATACATGTCTGGGCTTACATTCAGGATGACAAAATCGTCATTGCCGGGCAAGATATTGACTGCGGTGGCGGTGCAGTCACTGCTTACGCTGGCAGCAGTGAATATGAATATTTCCGCTCACTATCTGTGGAAGATACGCAGACGCTGTATGGACTGCTGAAGAAAGAAACCAGGCAGGACAAAGAACTGCTTGTACTGATACATCATTGTTTTGCAGGTAAAGAAGCTGTTTCAGGTTTCGTTAAGTATTGTGAGCAAAAGGGGATGGCTGTAGCGTTCTATTCGTGCTAATCGGACGATACCCAGGTCTGACAGGTTAGCGGTTTAAAGCAGGAACCCGGTATTTCTCATTTTCGCGGGATGAACTGATGGGGTATGCCGGGGAAAAGATGGTGATGCCCGCCAAACGGACGATCGATGCGGCATTCGGCAGGTTGGCAGAAGTGGGCGGGTGCAAACGCGGATGGATGGTCATGCCAAGCTATACCGGCATGAGCCACCAGGGGTGAGGTGAAAGAAGGGAGTTTTTACCCGGTCGTGCACCACTCCAATGTGATTCGGGTGTAATAAGACCTCTCCGCTGCGCTACGGGTTAAACAAGACCAGCAAGAACAAAGATGGTGGCATGGATTATGAAATGATGCTAGCCTACCTAAGGTCGGATGCACGCTTTGTTGGGCGGTGTCACTAGGACAAATTGGCTGCCGATGTTAGGAGAGGATTTTATTTACTTAGTTTATATGCTTTAAGAACTTCGCGAATATGGATGTGGTTTTTAATGACAGACAGCGATGTAACAACGGCTAGGACACTAATTAAAAAATTTATTGTTATGCCAAGCATACCTAAGTGTTGCATTCCAAAAAGTAAATTAGTTGCTAAAAGATAAAACAATAACTTAAACACATTTGACAGCAAAATATATATGGCTTCAATTTTTAGATCAATCACTTTGGACGGGTTGTCTAATAGGTCTTGGACTTCTAATTTAAAAGCCCTTTCTTGTTCGTCGCTTTTCTTTCGTTGGGTTTCCGAAAACCTCGCCAATATTTTCTTCAAAGTATCTGTTGAAAAGTTTCCTATCATACCAACTACAATGCCAATAATCACAGTGGAAAACCAAAATATTGGACTATCCAGTAATTGTAAGATCGTTAGTTGTTCCATTTTTCGCCTGTTCAGAGAATCTGGTTTTGATTTATCAAGTGACTTGTAGACTTGGGAAATAGCATTGGCATTATCAGTTTTCTAAAATAATAAGATTTTAGTTCTTAGCTGCTTACTAGTAGGTATGCTGCAATTAATCTGTATAACAAAAAGAATTAGCATCAAATACTAATCAATGTAATAGTAGACCAAAGTTTTGGTTTACGCAACTTACCAATTTACATATTCTAATTCTTATAAATTTATAGGCCCCGGATATTTTATAATTATTGCAACCAATCAGATAAAGTTTGATTTCCTATCCGGCCCTTATTTTAACATTCTACCAGAACCTCTACTCTTTGCAG
>JBBSBS010000676.1:0-2743 GCA_038251045.1 Aggregatilineales bacterium
ATCAAACAGCTTACGACTGTACATTTCAACTTAAATGTTTAGTCATAGTTTATTCAGACGATCAGATACTGTCAAGCAATCTAGAAGTTATTTTTTCTAACTCCAGCCGAATCCTTGACAGTTTTATCAGGATTATCTACACTATTTGTATAGACAACTCCTGCAAGTGTTACAGACAATCGGATATGTTCATTTAACAAAGGAGATTCATTACATCATTTTGTTTGCGCAATCGAAAACTGGGAAATATTCAGGTTGGAGGAAAAATTCATGTCTCGTAAATGGTTTTTAGCACTTCTTGCTTCTTTACTTCTTATCCCAAGCGCAGCAGTAATCACACATGCCCAGGATACGTGTACGGGCGATAAAGTTACACTACGGGTTGACGACTGGTCGAGTGGTGATCGCGTGGACTACATGAATCAGGTCATTGATGCTTTCAAAGCCGAAAACCCCTGCATTGATGTCGTTCTTGAGCCTAACATCGGTGACGACCAAAACACCAAGCGCTTGACGTGGCTCTCGGCCGGTACTAGCCCTGATTTGATGGCATATCCCCCAGAATGGGCATCCCTATACATGGAGTCATCGGGTGGCAAGGCCTATATGGATCTGACATCCTATGCCACCGGTTCGGATGGCATCGAGGTTGGCACGGATATTTACGAAGGCATTTTCAATCAAGGAATGTATGACGACAAGCTGGTAGCCCTGCCAAAAGACTACAGCACTAGTTCGTTCTATATCAACACAGCCTTGTTTGATGCCGCCGGCATTAAATATCCCGAAGAAGGCTGGACATGGGATGATGTGCTAAACGTCGCTCAACAGCTTACTATTGATAAGAATGGCAACAATGCAACAAGCCCGGATTTTGACCATGAAAATATTACCCAGTGGGGTATCGACATTGTCAATGACGGCTGGTGGCGTGCCTTCCAAAGCTACCTACAGGAGTGGGGTTCGCTAACAATAAGTGATGATGGCACAACCACGACTGGCATCCTGAATAGCGATGCTGCCGTAACAGCCCTGGAATGGTATCGTGACCTGGTTTTCAAATATCATGTCGCTCCTTCTGGAACGACAGTCGGTGCTATCACCACAGGTATGGGCGGGCGCGTGCAAATGTTTCTTGATGGCAAGATCGCGATGGGCGCGACCTTCCACGGTCCTTGGTGGCAGGATGTTATGAACCAGACACCAAATCTGAAGTGGACAGTCGTGCCGGTTCCTGCTGGTCCCGGCGGACACAAAAGTGTGCTGATGTGGCTGGGCTGGGGTATCTCTGGTCAAACCGAACACCCGGATGAGGCATGGAAACTCCTCAAGTGGCTAACCACTGAACCCGGTCAGCGCGTATTTGCCCTGAAAGCACTGAGCGGCAACCCGGTCGTCTCACAAGATATGCAGCGCGAAAATGACCCGTACTGGGGTGTTTACATCAAGGAAACTAATTTCCTTGGGCCGCTAGAAGAACTCCGGAGTCCATATTACAGCCCATGCGTGGCAACGCCAGCTGGTGACTTGATGAAGCGAGTTATGGCTGACGGCGGCGATCAAATTGACATTAAAGCTGAACTGGACAAGTTGGTTGCGGACGCAGACAAATGTATAGCCGATGGCGGCAAGGCATAACAGCGATCCGAACGCAGGCTAAAGGGAACGGTGCAAGCTGTTCCCTTTGGTTAGCGCAGAGTTTTCAACAAGTCGGTGGTGGGTGTTGACGTGGTTTTCCGCGAGCATTGCGCCATCATCGATTATTAAGGACGAAGTCATGTCTTCAATCCTCCGCAAGTATGAACTCGGTTCGCGGTTGGCACGCCGGGAAGCACTCACATTTTATATCCTGATTTTACCTTGGGTAATCGGATTCCTGATTTTCCTTGCCTACCCAATGCTGCGTTCCTTGTATCTCTCCTTCACGTCGTACAACCTTCTATCGCCACCAGAATGGGTGGGACTACGTAACTTTCAGCGCATCTTCAGCGATCCTGATTTTTGGCAATCGCTCAAGGTCACGACGCTCTACGCGTTAGGCAGTGTTCCCGGCGGCACAATTATTGCATTGGCGTTGGCAATGGTATTGGCACAAAAGTTGCGGGGTGTAAATTTTTGGCGCACCATCTTTTTTCTGCCGTCTATCCTGAGCAGTATAGCCGTCGCCGTTTTGTGGCTGTTTATCTTCCGCCCCCAGGACGGATTGCTCAATATGGCGCTGGGTTTGTTTGGCATCAAGGGACCGGACTGGCTATTAAGCGAGTGGTGGGCACTCCCTGCGCTAATTCTCATGAGTTGGTGGAGTGTCGGTGGACAGATCGTCATTTACCTAGCGGGATTGAAGGGCATACCCGAAGTTCTTTATGAAGCTGCGGAAATTGATGGCGCGACCGGATGGGCAAAGTTTCGGTACGTCACAATCCCCATGCTGAGTCCTACTATTTTCTTCAATGTAGTTCTCGCAATTATCGGCGCACTTCAGGTTTTCGATGTCGGTTGGGTGATGACACGGGGCGGCCCGAACAAGGCGACCCTCTTCTACATGCTCAATCTATACGAGCGTGCTTTTCAGTTAGGGCAAATGGGCTATGCTTCTGCGCTTGCCTGGATTCTCTTCATCATCATTATGATTATTACCCTACTAGTAGTTCGATCTTCCGCAGCATGGGTATATTACGAATCGGAAGTACGTTAGATTTATGGACACTGCAACTCCCAATTCATTGGTCGCCCGTGCGAAAAC
>JBBSBS010000677.1:0-2733 GCA_038251045.1 Aggregatilineales bacterium
CCTTGCCCCTGTTTGTATTGGGCGGAGCCATTATCCCCATGATGCAGCCTTCCTCACGCATGCCGGCGGGCGCGATCAATTCCTTGATTTTGGATATTTATATCAAATCTCAGATGAATTATCGCTTTGAAGAAGCCAGAGGTATCACCGAGTTCTTTGGCAGTGCAGACAAGAATGAAGTCACATTTGGCTGGCACGGAGGTTTGGAGCGAATGCTAACCCTGCATTTAAATGGCATTTCGAACGTGGAGTCTGTGACGTTGGAATTAGACGGTAAGCAGCAAGTACTTGATAATCAACAGGTGACAAACGAAAACACGTTTGAGATTCGGGGCCTGCCAAACACTGAAAACGGTCGTGTCATCATTAAGCTAGAACACCGCTGATTTACGCACCATTGTGCGGTTAAAAGGACAATCATGAAAAACAATGTTATCCCCGTTGATGGGATGGTAATTACAGAAGATACATCCTTTGCCCCCGGAATATATCTGCTTAGCAAAGGACTAATCATTGGCGCGGATGGTGTGAGTATTGATGGAACGGGGGCGCTACTTGTGAATAATACCCACACAGGGATTGCTATCCATGCAGAAAATAGAAGTTGTATTACCATCAAGGGATTAGAAATCTCCGGCTTTTTTCATGGGATTCGTTTCGATCACTGTCAGGATATGACCTTAGATCAGGTGAGGGCACGCGATACCTCTGAAATAGAAGGTATTGACGAGTTTCTTTATTTGTGGAGACCTATTGAAGAAGCATACAGCGGCGGGATTTTGCTGAATGATGTGCATGGGGGGATCATCAAAAATTGTGATTTGCAACATCAGATGAATGGTTTTTTGCTTTATGCTTGTTCAAATCTGACGGTCGAGAACAATAACGCCTCATTCAACAGTGGATGGGGCATTTATATGAGTGCCTGTAATGAGAACCTTATTCAACATAACCGGCTGGACTTTTGCAACCGCGTATACCGCCGACCTGAAAATGGTTCGATTCGGGTGGAGGCAGATGCTGCCGGAATCGTTATGGTGATGAGTTCATGCCGTAATAGAATTCTACGCAACAGTTGTTTGTGCGGGGGCGATGGAATTTTTGTGGCCGGTTGCACACCGGATGGTAATAAAACATGCTGCGATGACAACCTGTTTGAAGATAACGATTGTAGGCTAAGCCCCAACAATTCTATCGAATCAACGTTTTCACGCGGGAATATATTCCGGAGGAATGATTGCAGCCGTTCCAATTATGGATTTTGGATGGGCTACTCGTGGGATAATGTGTTAGAAGATAACCACGTCGAGTTCAATCGTTGGGCAGGTATCGCCATTGAACATGGTCATGGCTTTGTGATCCGTAATAATCGGATTTTGAGCAATGGGGAAGGCATTCGCCTGTTTACACGCGGTGGTGACATCTTGAAACAATGGCAAGGTTGGGAAGTGTCTTTCGATTTCGACATCGAAAATAATCGAATCGAGAAAAATCATATTGGCTTTAATGGATACACTGGCGCTGAAATTATCGGACAAGATGGAAGAGCTTACCGTCTCACCAATAACACATTTCAAGATAATCGCATTGGGGCACGTTTTTATCGTATTGAGCAATCGCAAGTTGCTAATAACAAATTCTTCACCAACGTTGAAAAGGCCATTCTGCTAGTGGAACACCCTAATATAGCTATAGTTGATAATCATTTTGATCAAAATCGTGTGGATGTGGCTGACGAAGACGAACTTTTACTCGAATAATTACTATAACTTACATAAGAATTCCTCAATATGTTAGCTGTCCAAAGGCACAAGAGCAGCGGTAGTTCAGAGGGAATGTCAGGCATGATTTTCGCCCTACTGGGGTAATTCCACTCTGCCTCTATTCTTGCTCTCGCTTTTTCCAATCTCATTCCCAACTAGCAATTACGGTAAATTATCTCCCAGACTTTTGTCTATTATAGCCGGTAAGAAGTGATCTGAAAATTTGAACTTGTCAAGGTTCTGTGGTTCTTCTGCGCTTTATATGCAAGTGAAAATGATGGGAATAGGTAGGTTGATTCAATATTCGAATTAACAACACTAGCAATTACACCAGTAAAGTCCCTTTTCATTTGCCTAGTTTCGAGATCATTGGAATTACTCCAAAATACAGACTGAAGATACATCTTCAGGCACAAACATATTTGACGTATTTTCAAATACAGTACAATATAATTGTTTGAGTACCTATCCTAGATATTTTAACATCGAGTTCACTATCCGCCGAGCCGCTTGTCAAGCTCGGCCGCCCATAATCGGCCACACAAAACTTGAACTACAAGCTAAAGCTGTTTAACTTCGTTCTTCTGGAGGGAGCTTCCCCGCGATTGCCGAACATTTGGGCGTCAGTGTTAGCTCCATTGAATGGGGTTTGGGTGCTGTCCAAAACGCATCGTGTTCGTTTCTTGACAGCCTCTGCACAGCACCAATTATCATGGGTTCCCGTTGGGAGTGCCTCATTGACAAGTGATCTCGATTGTGTTACCTTTTTGCAACGCTAGATATTCTTAAGTGAATAAATATTCATACCTAGTTGGTGATAATTATTTGGCAAAGGAACTAATATAGATATATTTTAATTTATATAGATTGTATTTATTCTGACCAAACACTACATCCTCATTGTTATTTCTCTCCAGTCTGATGTACGTACAGGTACAAGCAGGGCTTCATATCATAGCGTGATTTGAAG
>JBBSBS010000678.1:0-2720 GCA_038251045.1 Aggregatilineales bacterium
GAACGCGGGCCAGCCGAGGATGTCTTCAAAGATACTCGTCACCCTTACACCCTTGGATTGCTCAAATCGCTGCCGCGCCATGATAAACGTTCCAGAGGCGAGAAACTGACGCAAATCGAAGGATCACCGCCGGATATGCGCATTCAACCTAAAGGGTGCCCGTTCGCGCCGCGCTGTACTTACCGTGTGGACAGATGCACTGAAGAAATGCCACCGCTAGAAGCGGCTGTTGATGCCTCGCCTGAACATTTGAAAGCCTGTTGGGTAGATGTCCGTACCGCAATACCGCAAGGAGTAGTCATTCATGGTTAGTACCTTCGCACAAGAACAAACGACAACGACAAAAGGTGACCGCGAGGTACTACTCAGCGTCAAAAATCTCAAGAAGCACTTCCCGATTTCGTCCGGTATCATTTTTCAACGGCAGGTCGGCGCGGTAAAAGCGGTCGATGGTGTCTCATTTGATGTGTATCGCGGTGAAACGTTGGGTGTGGTTGGTGAGTCAGGTTGTGGCAAAAGCACAACCGGACGTACTATTTTACAGTTGTATAAGCCGACTTCAGGTTCAGTGGTTTTTGAAGGCAAAGAACTGAGCACGCTGCCAGCGGAAGAACTGCGTAAGATGCGCCGCCGGATGCAGATGATTTTCCAAGATCCGTTTGCGTCACTTAACCCGCGTATGTCGGTCGGTCGAATTGTTTCCGAGCCGCTGCGCATCCACAACATCATCCCGAATAAAAAAGAAGAGCAAGAATACATCGAAGCCCTTCTGGAACGGGTGGGGTTGAATCCATATTACGTCAATCGTTATCCACATGAATTCTCCGGCGGGCAGCGGCAGCGTATTGGTATCGCCCGTGCGCTGGCACTGAAGCCGAGCTTTATCGTGGCGGACGAACCGATCTCGGCGTTGGATGTGTCGATTCAGGCGCAGGTTGTGAACCTTCTCGAAGATTTGCAGGATGAACTTAACCTGACTTATCTGTTCATTGCGCATGATTTGAGCATGGTACGCCACATCTGTGACCGGGTGGCGGTGATGTATCTGGGTAAGATTGTGGAACTGGCAAATACCGACGAGTTGTACGACAACCCACTGCATCCATATACACAGGCGCTGCTTTCGGCTGTGCCGGTGCCTGATCCGATGGTGGAAGCCAAGCGTCAGCGCTTCATTCTGGGGGGTGATGTGCCCAGCCCTGCCAACCCACCCAAGGGCTGCAACTTCAATACGCGCTGCCCGGTTGATTTCGGGTTGTGCCATGAAGAACCTGATCCGGTATTGGAAGAAGTTTCACCGGGACACTGGGTGGCCTGCCACCGCGTCTAGGGGAAATTCAGTAAGAGTCTAAATGTAAACAAAGGCGAACCCTATATAGTGGTTCGCCTTTGTTTTTTATAGTTAGCGTGTCAACCGGCGCAGGCCGATGTATTTCCAGACAGCGAATGCACCGACAATATCCGCGAGAATGAGAACCGTCCAGCGGCCTTCGGTATTCAAGGCGGCAGGTGCAGCGACGAGTATGATTATGCTGGCGACAATCCAAACTGCATCCAAGCCGATTAAGGCCTGCAATAGACGGCTGTTGACCATGCCCTTAAAGACATCGTAG
Organism: Aggregatilineales bacterium; assembly: GCA_038251045.1. Classification (GTDB taxonomy): domain Bacteria; phylum Chloroflexota; class Anaerolineae; order Aggregatilineales; family Phototrophicaceae; genus CFX2. Next base: position 1,614 of record JBBSBS010000678.1, read on the forward strand.
AGCAGACCCACTCCGTATAAAAAGACCCCTAACCCTAATACCCCGATGACGGCGGACGACTCTACGCCCATGAATTGGCTGACGGGATTTGCACCCAACAGAAATACCAGCCCCGATACGACACAAAATGCGCCATCAACTTCTACAGCCCATTGCGCTGTACCGTTATTGGTTTTTGATGTAATCGCTTGCGTTGCCATAATGAAAGACCTCCTGATCCTTAAAGATTGAAACCGACGAGCATTGGCACGTCTTAGCTGTGATATTAGGTTAGGAGGGACTGCCATTTGAAGGAAAAAGACTGCCAACTACTGCCAAATTAGAGGATTTGATCGCGTAAGTCCTGTGCGATGAGGCGGGCAGCCGCATTCTGCCAGTTATGGAGGGTACGTTCGGGTACGCTGGCACGGAACCAGTCAACGACTTTACGGGCATCCGGGGAAAGGTCATCAGGCAGGTTGTATGAAAGCGGCTTAATTCCCAGTACATAGGGGAAATAGAGCGCGTTGTAGAATCGCCACTCATCGGATGTGCCAAAGTCACCTTTGGCGGGCGGCTTCAAGCGGAGAATACTTTCGGTCAGGAGCAATTTGAGTTCGGCTGCCCGTTCCAAGGTATGTCCGTTTTGCACACGGGCATCGAGCAGCGGCAGACGCATCAGCGGCGAGGCAGCCAGCTTACCGGGGTCGGTCATATGGCTGAGGGCACGGCGGGTTAAGCGGATAAACTCGGCTTCGGGGAGCGTTTGGAGGCTGAGGGTGTCATCGGCACGGGGTAATAAGCTGGCGGCAGTACGCAGCTCGGCACGGGCACGGCGCAAACGTGGTAAGCGGGCAAATACCAAGCGATCAAGGCCAGTCTGAATGGCTTCTGAGAATACCTGCGAGGCAACCGCTACAGCCACCACACCGAAGAGCAGCGCGGACATGGCGAAATTGTAGTGTCCGGCGGCTGCCAAAGCCACCTGTCCTCCGAATATTAAAGCCGCTAACATGGCACGGACGAAGGAATAGGTTGCATCGGGGAGTAAGGTTTCACCTTCATCAAAAGCATCTAAGCCGGCAATGCAAAAGTCAAGCATGAGCAGATCAAGACCCACGATAATCA
>JBBSBS010000679.1:0-2715 GCA_038251045.1 Aggregatilineales bacterium
GGATGCAGAGGAAGTCCTTGGCGCGTTAAGATTACTAGGCAAACAGATTTTTATTGTCAGCGGTGGTCTGGCGGAACCTGTGCGTGGGTTTGGCAAACGGCTGGGTGTGCCACCAGAAAATATCCGTGCAGTTGAACTTGAATACAACGAACTTTCCGGCGATTGGTGGCACTATAACCAGCCCCAAGCAACCCGCCGCCAAACCTATCTGGATTATGATGAAGGTCCATTGACTGTATCCAGCGGGAAACCAGCCATTATTCAGGCCTTAGCTGCCGGCAAACACGGTCGCCGCCTGATGATCGGTGATGGCGCATCTGATCTAGCGACACGACCTGTCGTTGATTTATTTGTCGGCTTCGGCGGTGTGGTCAAGCGCGAAAAAGTCGTGAACGGCTCGGATATATTCGTTTCTGTGAATTCTCTCGCACCCATCTTGCCGCTAGCGGCTGGCCCTGCGGGTTATGCGCGATTAGCCGATACCCCTTACAAAGCATTGTTTGATAAAGGATTAGCGCTGATAAATGAGGCGGGCGTGACCATCCAAAATACCGAATTACAAGCCGCCTTTAAGAAAGCCTTTGAGACCTCAAACACATGACACCGATTTTACGTCCCGATGCAATTATTTTTGACATGGATGGCTTACTGGTTGATACCGAGCCAGTTTGGGAAGAAGCTGAGACAGAAATGCTCAGTATATATAATGTAGTACTCGACTCAGACGTGCGCATGGGATTGGTCGGTTTGCGCAATGATGTATTTTTGACGCGCCTAAAGGTCATTTACAATATCCCTGCCAGCCTTGAAGATTTGCAGGAAGATGTCATCAGCCGCATGTTGAAACTTATCCCTGCCAAAGCCAAAGCGATGCCGGGTGCGGCAGAACTGATCCGTTTTGCCGTTGATAACGGCATCCCAACAGCAATTGCCTCCAGTTCGCCGGGGGTTATTATTGAAGCAATCGTAAAAAATCAGGGTTGGGCGGAATACATCCCCGTGCGTTGTTCGGCTGAACATCTCGCAGCGGGAAAGCCAGAACCGCATGTCTATTTGGAAGCCGCAAAGGCATTAGGCATAAACCCCGCAAACTGTTTAGCACTGGAAGACAGCCCAACCGGTGCCCGTGCTGCGGTCGCCGCTGGCATGATTTGCTACGCTGTTCCCGATTTATCCCATACACAGATGGAATCGTTCGCCGGTGTAACCGATCAACTCTTTCACAGTTTGCATGATGTATTAGAGCGGCTCACCTAGGTCACATACAAGCCCAACAGGACATTTACATGCCGAAACAAAAAATCGCCGCATGGCTAGTTCACCTCTATACAGCGTCAGGTGGTGTAATCGGTATGATTGCGCTCTATTGGGCGGCGCAAGGACAACCTCGACAAGCATTTTTCATGCTGGGGGTCGCCATGTTAATTGATGGCACAGATGGAATACTAGCGAGACGCATTGGTGTGCGGCGCATATTACCGAACTTTGACGGCGCAATGATTGACAATGTGATTGATGTGCTGACTTATGTTTGGGTTCCAGTTTTTATCATGGCTTCCCAGAACTTATTGCCCCATGTCATCTGGACAGCAGTGCCAATCATTGCTTCCTTATATGCCTATGGGCAGACCAATATGAAAACCGATGACGCATTCTTCCTCGGTTTTCCCAGCTATTGGAACGGAATTGCCCTCTATTTGTATTTGCTGCAGCCTCAACCGGTAGTAGCAGTACTCATGGTTGTGATTCCCGGAATTCTATCGTTCATTCCAACACGCTATTTATATCCCAGCAAAAACCCCCTCTTTAGTAAAACCAACTGGATACTTTCACTGATTTGGGCAGGGCTAATTGCCTTCCTGCTAACTCAGGAAGAACCGGATCCCCGTCTTGTTTTGGTGAGTCTGGCTTACCCCATATTTTATCTACTCAGCAGCTTCTACGTAGACTGGTGCATTCGGCACGGCAAACGCGTCACCACTTGATTCGCCAAAGATGCAAATACGCATCATTCAAAAAATTACAGATCATTAAATCGTTGGTCAATTTCGGCTGGGCATAAAAAAGCACTCGTTCGACAGCAGAATCCTGTCCACTTTTCCTATGTAATACTCATGTTCTACGTGTAACATTTTAGGGACCTGCAATTAAATACCCTTATACATAGGTCGTCAGTATCGTTTTAATGGAAGTTTATCCCGATCATGTTTGAAGCCTTATTGATGCCATGAATATAGGAGAATTACCGTAATGTTCCATTATGCCACTAATCGCTTTCGATGGTCTTTTATTGCGACCACCCTTCTTGGAAGTCTCTTATTAGCGCTGGTATTCATCCCCGATATGCAGGTCAAAGCACAACCAAATAGCATTAATTTTCCTATTGGTCCAGGAATGGTTGATTTGTCAGTGCATCAAATTGTGCGAACTAATGATGACCGTGTTTTCATTTTCGGTGGTGAAGCCGCATATTCAACGGCCGTAGTCGGCTATTGGACGACTGTTCCCGGCTAACCCACAACCGCAGCGGACTTTAATGGAACTGTCACTTTCAACGACAGTGCATACATTATTACAGTTGAAGCCGTGTATGATGGACTTACAACAATTCATGTACTGCTAAATACACAAGCAGGACTCGTTCGAGATTATCCATTCGATACCACAACAAATACATTTAGGGCGCCTATAACCCTTGCAACTGATGGGCGTGTA
>JBBSBS010000680.1:0-2693 GCA_038251045.1 Aggregatilineales bacterium
CTGATGAAGCGATGGAATTCTTGCGCTTCACCCAGAGTGAAGAGTATCAGTTGGAAATGTCGAAGATTGGTCAGCTTACTGTGCTGAATGCTTTACTCGACAATGAATACTTTACCGATCACCCATACTATGGGATCTTCCTTAAGCAACTTCAAACGGCGCGCGCACGCACGCCCCATCCACGCTATACCGAGATCGAAACCGTGTTGAGCGATGCAGCTCAGCTTGCTTTGCGCGGAGAAATGTCGGCGCAAGAAGCAATGGATGCGGCAGCGGAAGAAATCGACTCAATACTGGCTGAAAGCTAATTGAACCCGCGATAGAGTGGCTACACTGAACGTGAGCCACTCTATCCAGTTTTCTGAAGAGGATGCTTTCACCATGAGTTTCAATCTGACAAAGTCACGTTCTGCCCCAAGTACACTGTCAAATAAACGGATTCCAAATCGAGCCAAGCCCTATTACCGGACGTATGTTCCGTATTTATTTCTGATCCCCGGTTTGGCATTGTATGTACTGTGGACGGTATACCCCCTTATTTATCAGTTATACATTAGCTTTTTTGATTGGAACATCATGCCCGGTCAGAAAAGCGAGTTTGTTGGTCTCGCAAATTATCAGGCAGCATTTTTAGACAAGACCTTTTGGCTCGCCATGCGTAATACAGCCGGTTATGCGGTTGTGACGGTAGCAGGGCAGATGATTGTAGGGTTAGCGCTGGCGGTGCTCGTTCATCGGGTTGTCGTTGGGAAACGCTTTTTTCGAACGATTTATTACCTGCCTGTTGTCACGTCTTGGATCGTTGTGAGTTTTCTTTTCATTTATTTGTTTAGCCCGGGTAACGCCGGTTTAGTCAACTACATTCTCTTGCAGCTAGGCACAATCGATAAACCGATTTCGTGGATGGCGAACGGGGATACAGCATGGATTGCCATTTACAGCTTGGGGATTTGGAAGGGTATGGGATGGGCGATGGTGATTTTTCTCGCCGCGTTGCAAGGTATCCCAACTGAACTCTATGAATCGGCGGCCATTGACGGCGCAAATGAATTTGAGCGATTGCGATTCATGACCCTGCCGCTTATTAAGCGTACTGTAATGTTTGTATTTGTCGCCCTGATGATCGGTGGGTTCCAAGTTTTTCTGTCGGTTCTAATCTTGACAGGTGGTGGACCGCTGCACCGTACTGAAGTTGCCCTTACGTATATGTTTGATGAGGCGTTTGGCAAGCTCAACTTCGGCTATGGAGCCGCGCTCAGTTATATCTTGGCTGTTGTTATTGTGCTCGTTAGCGTTGTTCAAACACGCGTGTTCGGTCGTCAAGATCAAGATGTGGAGTATTAATCGTGATCTCAACTTCACGTAGCCAACAGCGGCTATTTAACCTGTTTGTCTTTCTCGTATTGTGCCTAGGTGTTGTCATCGCGGCTGCCCCCCTGTTCTATATGATCTCAACAGCGTTCAAAGGTGCGGCGTATGTACAAGAATTTCCGCCACGATTGATCCCCGAGACCGTCACTTTAGAAAATTTTCAGACTGCTTTCGCCAGTCGCAATTTTAGTCGTGCTTTACTGAACAGCGCATTTGTAGCCATTGCAACCAGTGTTATGGTGACTATATTGGCGGCAACAATGGCCTACAGCTTTGCTCGCTTCGAATTTCGTGGCAAGCGCATGATCTATAGCGGATTGTTGGTCATGCTGATGATTCCTGGTGTGGTACTGCTCATTCCGCAGTTCATCCTTGCAGGTAATTTAGGATTGCGAAACAGCTTGCCGGGTCTCATTCTGGTTTACAGCGCTGGTCCATTAGCCTTTAATACTTTTTTGCTGCGCGGGTTCTTTGAAAATTTGCCACGCGAATTGGAAGAAGCAGCCATCATTGACGGTGCTAACGCGTTTACAGTCTTCTGGCGAGTCATGCTCCCACTGGCTGCACCTGCGGTCAGTACGGTCGCCGTGTTCAGCTTCTTAGGCGCGTGGGATGAATACATTCTTGCATTAAACTTTTTGACCGATGAAACATTACGAACCCTACCGATTGCGATTGCCAATTTTCGGGGACAGCATAGTACGAACTGGGGGTTAGTGTTTGCCGCTTCCCTTACGGCTGTCGTACCAACTGTGTTGTTGTTTATATTCTTTCAGCGGTACTTCATTCAAGGCATAACTACCGGAGCGGTTCGTGGATGAAAATACGTCTCTGCTCGCTCGCCGTTGTCGCATATTTGCTGCTGTTTACTCTAGGAGGCGTTGTGTTCGCTGTTGAAACGGATATTCAAATTCGCTTAGAAAAAAGTTTTTATCTTCCGGGGGATACGATTCAGCTTACGGTTATTTCGTCAGCGGGAAGCCAAGTAGATGCCCACGCGATCTATCTGAATCAGGAAGTGGCTACAATTGGTGCGCCGCTTATCGAGGGACGTGCTGAAGTGGCATGGCTGCCCCCTTTAAATGCACCGCGCGGTTATGGCCTCGTCATTGACGTTCTCGACGACAGCGGACGCGTAATCGCAACCAAAAGTTCTGCGTTTGATGTGTTGAACCGTTGGATTGAGGCACCCCGCTATGGCTTTTTGACGGATTTCCGTTCTAGTCGTGCCAACGATACTGAAACGATTGACTGGATACTCCAAAACCATATTAATGGCATACAGTTTTATGATTGGCAATACCGCTGGGAAAAGCTTCTTC
>JBBSBS010000681.1:0-2686 GCA_038251045.1 Aggregatilineales bacterium
TCGTGCTATCAAGATTTAGCCGATCCCAACCAGTTTATGTTTTACGAGGAATATGAGGACGAGGCGGCGATTGCGCACCACAACCAAACGGCACACCGGATCGAATGGTGGCAGGCGGTACAAGAAGTATTGGCTCAACCGATGGAAGCGACAGTGCTTTCTAACAGCGATGTTCAGGTGATTATCATTCGTGATTAAGCTGTTTACACAGCAATCATCTTGAAACCCACGCTCTCAAGAGTTACTGAGGACCAAGTTCTGTTGCCATTGGGGAAGAAAATGTAAAATTGTTGCATGACAGGCATTATTTTTAACTTTTTGCAGGTTAATTCCAGAAGATTTATTACTTCCGCAAAATCTTCTCCATTGTTTTTCCCTTGGCTAACTCATCGATTAATTTATCCAAGTAGCGAATTCCCTGCATCGTTGGTTCTTCGATGTCTTCCACCCTGATACCACAAACCACGCCTTTGATTAAAGCCCGCGACGGATTCAGTTGAGGCGCTTCTGCTAGAAAGGTCTCAAAGTCTGTTTGTTTTTGCAATTGCGCTTCTAACTCGTCCTGACTATATCCGGTTAACCAGCAAATAATTTCATCGACTTCAGCTTTCGTACGTCCTTTTCTCTCTGCCTTAGCGACATATTCAGGATAGACACGAACGAAACCCATTGTATAAATCCGGTGTTTTATCATGAGGCCCCCTTGTTTCTATGGTTACGGTTGCTTTATTTTAACACGAATTGGAACAGGAGAATAAAAGTTCTGACATAGCCAACCCACGCCAGCCGAAGCCACGCTTTAAGCGGGCTGCGTGAAAATATCACGACAACCAAGATCGTCGCTGACAGGATAGATGCCGTTCAGGCCGAACTCATTCACACCAGATGCTAAGTGAATGAGTTTTGAGTCCGGTTTACAGCGCACGAGTACGCTATGACTATTGTCTCAACCATTTCTATGGTGCTACCCATCAAGTATCTATTCGCGTTACAATTCTATCCAGTTAATAAATTTTTTTAGCGCTAATTGGGAGCGCTCTCATAAATATCGGTTTTCGAGAAGGAGTTTGTTATGAAATTTAGTGTAGCCTCTTACAGCTTTCATCGTGCATTGGAATCCGGTCAGCAAGATATGTTCAAATACATCACAGATTGTAAAGAACTGGGATGCTCACAGCTTGATCCGTGGAACAGTCATCTCGCGCCGTTGATTGTGGAGGACGCGCAGATTCGTGCCAGTGCGAACCCAACACAGGCGACTTTTTCGGCGGCGGGTTTCGAATATGTGGCGCGGGTCAAAGCAGCGGCTGATGCGGCAGGGTTACCGTTTGGCTGTCTGGCGGCGGATGGTTCGCACGTCTGGGAACCCACGCCTGAGGCGCGCGCAGCGAACCGTGCCTGTGCCTACCGTTGGTTGGATGTCGCTAAACGTCTGGGCGCAGAGTCGATGCGTACCGACACGGGCGGAACCGAAGACATGCCGGATGATATGTTCGCGATTGTGGTGGAGGGCCTCAAAGATATTGTGGAACATGGTCGCCAGCTTCGTGTCCGTGTCAGCATCGAGAATCATTGGGGTGCATCATCCGTGCCGAAAAATGTCATCCGTGTGCTGGATGCTGTTCCCGGCCTGACGCTGCTATTTGACTCGCACAACTTTGCGGATGGTATGCAGGAAGAAGGCTGGCAGTTGTGCCTACCACGGGCGGCAGATGTCCACATTAAGATGTTCACCTTTGACGAAAATGGCCTTGACCCGCAGGAGGATATTCCGCGTGTGGTGAAGATGCTGGTCAAAGAGGGATACAATGGCTGCTGGGGAATCGAAAGCGTCCCGCGTGATGGTGACGAATACGGCGCGATTCGTAAAACAATGGCGCTGATTGAAAAGACTGTTGCCAGCATCTGATGGCTGGGTTCGTGAGCATTTGTGTCGATAAAAATTTTGGAGTTTAAATAATGTCTGATTCACCCGTTCGTATCGGTATCATCGGGGTGGGGCAAATCGGAAAGCACCACCTCGAACGGTACAGCAAGATTCCTAACGCCAACATTGTGGCGATTGCCGATGTTAACGAAACAGAAGCCAAACGCGTCGCTGCCCTGTACGACATCCCCGATGTGTATACCGATTTTCATGATCTGCTCAAGCGCGAGGACATCGATGCAGTTGATGTATGCTTGCACAACAATATGCATATGCCGATGACGGTGGCTGCGCTGCAAGCGGGCAAGCACGTCTATTGTGAAAAGCCGATGGCAGGCGCGTATGTTGATGCCGAAAAGATGCTGGCGACTGCCCGTGAATGTGATCGGAACCTAGCCATCCAGTTCTTCTCGCTGTTTGCCGATGAAACCAAAGCGGCTAAATCGCTGATTGACGCGGGGCAGTTAGGCAAGCTGTATCATGCCCGTTCGACGGGACACCGCCGGCGCGGTCGTCCGTTTGTGGATGGCTACGGCACACCGTTGTTCGTGCAGAAAACCCATGCCAGCGGCGGGGCTTTGTATGACATGGGCGTGTACCACATTGCTCAGGTGCTTTATCTGCTGGGTAATCCCGCACCACTGACGATTTCCGGGCAGACGCATCAGGAAATCCCGATGGATGAAAAACGCGCCAAAATTAGCAATTATGATGTGGAAGAACTGGGACTCGGTTTTATCCGGCTCAACGGAGGGATCA
>JBBSBS010000682.1:0-2668 GCA_038251045.1 Aggregatilineales bacterium
CCAAGTGGGCTGGCGACCCATGGCTAGCAACATCACACGGGCGATACTGGCAGTCATTATCGCGCTGGTCATGTTGATTCCGGTTATCTGGATGGGGATGACGGCTTTCAAGCCGCTGAAAGATGCGGTCACTGTGCCGCCCAAGGTGTTCTTTACACCCTCGCTGGAAGGCTTCGTCAACCTGTTCACGCAGCGGCGACAGATCAACGGCGAAGAACTGGTGCAGATAAGAGCACGCACTGATCTGAGCTTTATCGATCAGGTGGCACTCAACCAGCAGCAGGTCATCATCGGGCAGAGTGAGTTCACACGCCAGATTATGAATTCGCTGATTATCGCCGGAGCGTCCACAGTGATTTCGGTGGTGTTCGCGGTGCTGGCGGCGTATGCTTTCAGCCGATTTGATGTGCCGGGTAAGGATGATTTGCTCTTTTTCATCCTGAGCCAGCGTATGTTACCGGCGGTGGTGGTAACGATACCGATCTTCCTGATGTATCGCCAATTGGGATTGTATGACACACATATCGGCATGATTTTGCTGTACACCAGTTTTAATCTATCGTTCGCGGTGTGGCTGCTAAAGGGCTTCATTGACGAAATACCGAAAGAATACGAAGAAGCGGCGCTGGTGGATGGCTATACACGCTTACAAGCCTTCCGCAAGATTGTGCTGCCGCAGTCGATTACAGGCATCGCGGCGACGACCGTGTTTTCGTTGATCTTTTCGTGGAATGAGTACGCCTTCGCGCTGATTTTAACATCCGACCGTGCTAAGACTGCCCCACCAAGCATCCCATTAATTTTGGGCAACGGCGGCATTGAATGGTCAACAATCGCGGCGGCATCGCTGCTGTTCTTGATACCGGTGGTGATCGTCACGTTTGTGCTGCGGAAGCATCTGCTGCGTGGTGTGACCTTCGGCGCGATTCGTAAAGGTTAAGGGGCCAACAATACATTATGGCAACCATTGAGCTAAAACAGGTTGAGAAGAAATTCGGCGAGAGTTTCGCCGTTAAGCCACTGGATTTGACGATTAACAGCGGCGAGTTCATTGTGCTGTTGGGGCCATCGGGCTGTGGTAAGACAACCACGCTGCGGATGATTTCCGGCCTTGAGGCGGTGACCAGCGGCAACATCCTTTTTGATGGTAAGGATGTGACATGGCTGCACCCCAGCGCACGGGACATCGCGTTTGTGTTTCAGTTCTTCGCGCTGTATTCCCATTTGAGCGCACGGCAGAACATCGCGTTTCCATTGCAGGCGCAGGGGGTGGGGCGCGACGAGATCAAGCGGCGGGTGGGAGAAGTGGCAGATATGCTCAAAATCGAGCATGTGCTGGATGCGCGACCGGGCAGCTTGAGCGGTGGCGATCAACAGCGGGTGGCATTGGCGCGGGCGCTGGTGCGTCGTCCGGCGGCGTTCCTGATGGATGAACCGTTGGGGGCGCTGGATGCGGAATTCCGCGAGTCGATGCGGGCGGAGATTAAGCGATTGCACATTGACCAGAACGCGACCTCGGTTTATGTGACACATGACCAAGTTGAGGCGATGGCGATGGGCGACCGGATTGTGGTGATGTCCAACGCGGAAGTGCAGCAGGCGGCGACACCGATGGAGGTTTATAACAGTCCCGCGAATTTGTTCGTGGCGCGTTTCATCGGCAGTCCGGGTATGAATCTGGTTGAGGGCAAATATGCCGATGGCGTAGTACATCTGCCGGGAGATAACCGTTACAGCGTGCCGGAAAGCTGGCGCAGTGTGTTGAGCAGTGATCTGCCGGGTGACGGTCGGGTGATTGTCGGCTTTCGTCCGGAAGCAGTGAACGTTTCCAATGAGGGGCAAATTCATTCAACGACCTTCGCCAATGATCTACACGGCGGTTACACGATGCTTCATTTGCAGCTTGATGCCGACCATTTGATTCACGCACGGGCAGGCCGCGAGATGCGTTATCAAATGAGTGATACGGTTCATTTCGACGTGAAGCCGGAAATGGTTCGGTTTTTCCATCCCGAAACCGAGATGGCATTGCAGCATGGGAAGGGCTAAACAATGAGCAATATCCGGCTAGAAAATATTACCAAGCGCTTCAAAGATACGGTGGCGTTGAATGATGTGTCATTCGCCATCAAGGACGGCGAGTTTTTTGTGCTGCTGGGGCCAACAGGCGCGGGTAAAACGACGACGCTGCGGGTGATCGCCGGGTTGGAACAGCAGAACGAAGGACATGTGTATTTCGACGCGGAAATCTCCGACGATTTGCCGCCTGCCGACCGTGATGTGGCCTTTGTGTTTCAGCAGTATTCGCTCTATCCGGGCATGTCGGTCTATGACAATCTGGCGTTCCCGCTGCGGTCACCACTGCGCAAGACACCCGAAGCCGAGATCAAACAACGCATCCAGATCGCGGCGGAAAAGCTGCGCATCACCCACCTGCTCGAACGGAAGACCGCGAAACTTTCCGGTGGTGAGATGCAGCGTGTATCGATCGGGCGGGCGATTGTGCGCGAGCCGCGTGTGTTCCTGATGGATGAGCCGCTTTCTAACTTGGATGCCAAGCTGCGCGAGTCGCTGCGGGTGGAACTCAAGCACATCCAGAGTACACAGAACAGCACGACGGTATTCGTCACCCATGACCAGATTGAAGCGCTGACGATGGCTGACCGCA
>JBBSBS010000683.1:0-2665 GCA_038251045.1 Aggregatilineales bacterium
GGTAAACACGCCTATGGGGAAAAGCCGCTCGGATTAACCCGTGATGAAGGCCAACAGATTATTTCTTCGGCTGCTGCTAAAAGTCTGCTCGTGGGTTGTGCGCCGGATACATTCCTCGGTGGTGGCATCCAAACAGCGCGTAAAGTAATTGATGACGGACTCATTGGTAGACCTGTTGCTGCGACCGCTTTCATGTGCAGTCATGGGCCAGAATCGTGGCATCCGAACCCTGAGTTTTACTACAAAGCTGGGGGCGGCCCAATGTTTGATATGGGTCCCTACTACCTCACCGCACTCATCAACTTACTCGGCCCCGTGAGTCGTGTCACCGGATCAGCTCAAATTTCCTTTCCTGAACGCATTGCGACCAGTAAAGAAAAAAATGGGTTGAAAATTACAGTTGATGTGCCCACCCACGTTACCGGCATTATGGATTTTTCATCGGGTGCGGTTGGTACGATCATTACCAGTTTTGACATCTGGTCGCATCATCTTCCACTGATCGAAATTTACGGGTCTGAAGGCTCGTTAAGCGTGCCTGATCCCAATACCTTTGGTGGCAAAGTGTTACTGCGGCGTTGGGATGAAAAGGAATGGAGCGAAGTTGCACATTCGCATAGTGACGAAGTCGCACGCGGAATCGGTGTGGCGGACATGGCTTACGCCGTTCGCAGCGGACGGGCGCATCGCGCCAGCGGTCAATTAGCTTTTCATGTACTCGACCTCATGCAGAGTTTTCACGAGTCATCGTCACAAGGACATCACGTTGATGTGACGACGACCGTTGCACAACCCGCACCGTTACCAGTAGGTCTTGCTTTAGGCCAACTCGACAACTGAACAAGCAGCTTCGTCCCTTAATACGCTTTGTATTGGCTCGTTTTACATAGAATGGGTTTATTCCCACACTCTCTTAGAAGGTAAGTACACTAGGGGAGTGTGGGCAGGGGATAATTGGCAAGTGCCAGTACACGCACTTTCCCGCTAATTTTCCCCTTAGTCTTACGGCAAGTTTGATTTCGCTGAATGGGTCGGTGGCAACGTTTGATGCACGGCGGCAGAATCTTTCATGCTGAAAAAGCTGGGTAGAACCTTTAACAGGATGTTAGGCCGGAATAAGGTGCTAGGTGCGTTAAGCAGATTCATGACTTGCAAAAATGCATCGCCGATCTCAGGATAAAGTGGCATCACATCGATAAGCTGTTGGATATATTTTTGCACCAAACGGTCGCGCCAGTTTGTTTGTCCGCCGATCGTGCCGGGGTAACGCAAGTCTTCACCAGTTGCCATTAACCACGGTGTTTCAATCACTTTTGCCAATCGTGTTTGGAACATCTTCGCCAAGCCGTCACCGCCAGTCGTCTTGAATTCGTGCAGCAGCTTGTCCAGAGCCATCGCCTCCAATGCGCTTGTGGTCATACCCTGCCCATATATCGGATTAAAGGCGCAGGCCGCATCTCCCATCACCAGAAAGCCTTCCGGCCAGCGCGCGAATCGCTCATAATGCCGCCAACGATTTTCGGTACGTTGATACCCATGTATCTTTGAAAGCGGTTCTGCTTCTTTGATAATGTCATAAATCGCAGGGGAGAGCAGGTTGCGAGCAAATTCAAGGAAACCAGCTTCGTCCGTCGGAGGATAATCTTTATTAACACCCGCTAGGGTGACAATACACTCGCCATTCTCGATTTCCATAATCACGCCACCCCGCAGCTTAAGTGGAGGAGAAGATTGAATCGTCAACATTTTCTTGTCTTGAGGAAACGTGGTCGGGCGTTTGTACCAGCGAGTCGCATATCCAAGAAACGAATTGATAATCGTTTCTTCGACCTGTCCATACCCCATAGTTGCCAGCCATTCGGGTGAATTTGATGTGCGCCCGCTTGCATCAACAACGAGGTCAGCCAACATTTCTGTAGCTTGATTGCTATCGCCTTTGGCCTGAAGTTCTACACCTGTTACCCGTAAGTTGTCAGGTGTCGATATTAGCCCTTTAACCTGTGTGCGTTCCATAATCTGAATGCGTGGATTTGCCTTAATTCGCTTCCGTACATGCCACTCCAACAACATGCGGCTGATTCCATGTGTTTGCACAGCACTCTTAACAGGAGGTATCCAGCCTGTTTTCATGTAAACGGTTGTATCACGACCCCAATTTTGGGTGGTCGCTCCACTCGCGATCATCTCGTCGTCAAGACCGGGAAATAAATCGGTTAATATATGCTGCCCTCTTGCCAGCAGCACATGTAAATGTCGCGCTTGCGGCGTTCCATCGCGGATTGCTAATTCATCGGGTATATAGTCGCGGTCGATAATCGTTACCCGCTGGTAATGGTCACTGAGCACTCGAGCTGCCACCAGTCCCGCCATGCTACCGCCAATTACAATTGCGTGTTGTTTGCCAGTCGTATCCATAATCACGTACCTTCGCATATGATGTTTAATGCTTTGATACGCATAATACTCCAAAAACGGATTCTGATTCGAGCCTTATCCTCAGTACACTTAAGTCACTACCGGAATAATACCGTCGCTATGTTTCTCCAGCCATCGAACTGCCATCGCCCATGCCAGCACCGGAATGATACTCAGTATTCCTGTAACCAGCGTAACCTCTGGTGCGTGATTATTCCCCGCAATTTCAAGTACTTGACCCGTTACCAAC
>JBBSBS010000684.1:0-2641 GCA_038251045.1 Aggregatilineales bacterium
AATTGGTAGCCCGTCCCACGAATGGTATGGATGAGTTTTTCTTCATAATCATCATCAATCTTCCGACGTAAATAGCGGATATAGACATCAAGCACATTCGAGTCGGGGCTATAGTCATAGTTCCAGATATGTTCGGCAATGATTGTTCGTGACAGCACTTGATTGGGATGCAACAATAGAAATTCGAGCAGTTCATATTCTTTCGCGGTTAATTCAATGTGTTTTTCACCCCGTTGTGCAGTGTGCGTCACCGTATCCAACGCTAGGTCGCCGACGGTTAGGACCGGGGTTGTATGAGGGGTATCCCGTCTTGCCAGAGCTCGCAAACGCGCCAACAACTCCCGAAAAGCAAAAGGCTTTACTAGATAGTCATCGGCACCACAATCCAGACCGACGACACGATCATCCACCGTATCGCGAGCCGTCAGCATTAAGATCGCCGCGTGAACCGACTGATTGCGAAGTTCTTTACACAGTTGATAGCCATCTATCTCCGGAAGCATCACATCCAAAATCAGGATGTCGTAAGGGAAATTGAGCGCCCATTCCAGTCCATCCTCGCCGTTGTGTGCCACATCTACTGCATAGCGCTGTTCCTCAAGCCCTTGTTTGAGAAACGCAGCCATTTTGGTTTCATCTTCAACAATCAAAACACGCATAAGTAAATGACCCCTTAATTGAGCGGATTTGGACTTGCCCGGTGGATCAGGTACTCCGCTTGGACAACAATTAACCCTATTCTTGCTACAAAAGGTTAAATGGGGTTTAAATGGCTCAATCAGAGGTTACTATTTTAAGAGGCACCAACGGGCAACCGAATGGCAAAGGTTGTCCCACACCCCAATTCACTGCTCACATCGATGTGTCCGTTGTGAACCTGAACAATGGCCTGTGAAATGGCTAAACCTAGGCCAAAGCCCCCTGTCGTGCTGGTACGGGCACTGTCGGCGCGATAGAAACGCTCAAACAGATGTGGAAGGTGCTCAGGGGCAATCCCAACGCCGGAATCAGCGATACGAACTTCGATTTCAGTACCTTTTCGATAGGCACTGATGGTGATTGAACCCCCATGACGTGTGTATTTGAGTGCATTGTCCACAAGATTAGCAAACACCTGTCGTAACCCGTCCATGTCGCCGTGTATATGTAAATTACTATAAGATAAGCGTTCGAAGGTGAGGTGGATGCCGAGTTCATGTGCCTTCGGTAGCCATGACGAAACCACATCCTGCAAAAGCGTACCCAAGTCCAAAGCATTCAAAGTAATATTTTCGCTTTGTTCAACCCGTGTTAGTGTGAGCATTTGCTCGGTCAAGTGTGTCATCCGGTCGACATCACCTTCCATATCAGCCATCATACCCAGCAGCGTATTCACATCGCGTGGGCGAGAACGAGCCAGGCTCAACTGGGCTTTGAGCATTCCCAGCGGCGTTCGCAGTTCGTGCGATACATCAGCCGTCAACTGGCGTTCACGCTGAAATCCCTGCTGTAATCGATCTAGCATGGCATCAAAAGTCTGTGCCAATTCTCCGATTTCATCATTCGGGAGTTTGAGTGAGAGGCGGCGGCTGAGGTCTTCAATGCTAATTTGACGGGCTGTGCGGGTGATGGTTGCAACCGGTGCCAGCGCCCGATTGGCTAAAAATAAACCACCCGCACCCGATAAGAGTAGTACAAATGGGATAGCAATGCCCAAACTGAACCAGACTTGTTGAATGGATGTTTGTGTATTGTGAAGGGATATGGCCAGCACCAACGTGCCCAATTGTCGATTTCCTTCCAACAACGGCGATACCAATACGCGCGTAGTCTCCCCGGCAGATAAATCGATGTTGGTTAATTCATTCATAGCTGGTAAAGGTGCCGGAACTGGAGCCGTCGCCGCACCGCCAACAGTGGCGGCTATCTCGCCTTGGGGATTCAATATCCAGGCGACTATCCCCTGTGTTTGCAAGGTGGCACTGTCTTGTGGAGAAATCTCATATTTTCCGGCACTCACATCGACGACCGCATTCAGTTGTGAAGCGCTGAGGCGCAGTGTTTCATCAATCTGACGACTATGGGCATTCTGTAAGACAGTGACCAGTACAACGCCGAAGACTAACATCAACACCGTTTCCAGCAGAATTGTCCACAGCACCAAACGTAAACGTAAATTATTGATTTTATTCATGATTGCCAATTCGGTAACCGAATCCATGAACCGTATGGATCAGTTTTTCATCATGTCCATCGTCAATCTTTTTCCGCAGCAAATGGATGTAGACCTCGATTAATTTGGATTCAGAATCGTAGTCCATATCCCATACCTGTTCGATGATTTGCTGCCGTGATAAGACTTGATTGGGATGCCGCATCAAGGTCTCAAGGAGAGCGTACTCTTTGGCTTTGAGTTCAATGATTGTATCCCCGCGTTGGGCAAGTTTAGTCACCGTATCCAAAACAAGATCATTAACAATCAGTCCAGCCGTTTTAGTGGGACCTTCCCGCCGTCCTAGCGCCCGAACCCTTGCAGTGAGTTCCTGAATGGCAAATGGTTTAATCAGGTAGTCATCTGCACCACTGTCTAAGCCTTTTACTTTATCCGTCAACGTATCGCGCGCCGTTAGCATCAGCACCGGCATGGTGTACCCCGCCGCCC
>JBBSBS010000685.1:0-2630 GCA_038251045.1 Aggregatilineales bacterium
TGCAGGCGTCCCGCCTGCTTATCCTTGGCAGGCGGGACGCCTGCACCACAAGGAAGACTGCAAACGTTATTTCCTGACGGCTCCTAAACAGGCCTGGGGGCCGCTCATCCTAGAGCCGGCGTCAATAGGCAAACACTTCCCCGCCCGCCTTCTTGAGGCGTGGTCCTTCTTTTGATTATTCGGAGGCGCTTGCGAAACTCATCAGGTCTTGATGCAAATAAGCCGCCTAAAGGCGGTACACCAACGGAATGCGCAAATATGAAGGCCGATTGGTGTACCGACTTCAGTCGGCAGTGGGTTTTGCAAAAGCCTCTTCGGTCGCAGAAATTCGTGAAAACGTCTGCCTGACGTGACGGGTGCCACTTTTCATGTACCCGAAGCCAACGCGTTAACGAACAGGTGCGTGGGTGCGAGTTGACTCCCTCCGGTAGAGTTAGTAAAATCCGCCTATGAAAAGTGTTGTTTTCGGCGAAATCAATGCGTTGGTTGATGAATACAGGGATAGGTGTCTTTGGTTCTTAAAGGCCGAATTCTTTCCGAAGACTCCGGAAGAAGCTTTGCGCACATTGGCTCTCATAGAGCGTTATGGCGACCGCGCCGCGTATCAGCGAGCAGAAAGATTGAAAAAATGGCTGTCACAGGTTTCCAAAGTGCAATCCTAAGGGCTCTTGCTGTCCGGCGTAAAGAGCTGGGGGAGAGCTATGTGGCTGGAGGTGTGGCGCTTAACCAGCTTATCTCTTCGGCCCGCCTGTCACGCGATATAGACCTGTTTCACGATACGGAAGCGGCCTTAGCAGCTGCTTGGGCCGGAGACCGGGCATTGTTGCTTGCCGGCGGTTATGACGTGCAGGTCTTGCGCGAAGCACAGTGGTTTGTTGAAGCGAGAGTTGTCAGGAACAGCGAGCATACATTGATGCAGTGGGCCAGAGACAGTGCCTACCGCTTTTTTCCTCTCATGACCGACGAAATCCTCGGGCTGACGTTGCATCCATTTGATTTGGCCACCAATAAAGTGCTGGCTATGGCAGGCAGGTTGGAGCCACGCGACTGGATCGATGTTATCCAGTGCGATGAACATGTTCAGGGGTTGGGTTATCTGGTCTGGGCTGCCTGCGGCAAAGATCCGGGATTTAACCCATCTTCTTTACTCGCAAATGCTTCGCGCGCCCATTACAGCCAGGAAGAGATCGAGACCCTTGATTTCAATGAACCTTTGCCGGATGCCAGCGTCTTGGGCAAGCGGTGGCATGAGATACTGGAGTCAGCCCGGCAGCTTGTCACGTGTCTGCCTGCTGAGGAGATCGGCACGTGTGTTGTCAGTACGTCAGGTGAGTTGTTTCAGGGTGATCTGGATGCTCTGGTTAAGGAATTGAATAGGCAAACCATTCGATTCCATGCCGGACGTATTGGCGGTTCCTGGCCAATCGTCAAGTAGCCGGTTTCCGCAGAAAGACACGGGACATTTAGGCATGGAGGGCTATCCGGTGCATGGCCAAAAGCAAGTGAATAACCGGGTGCGAGAGTGCTAATGCGAACAAGGGGACTGCGAGAACCGGGTAGCGGTATTTCATCACTCTCACGGTAGCGCTTTTTAGGAAAGAGTGCATCTGAATTGCACCCATTTTATTATCGGCTCAAAATATCATTTGTTTTGAGCCGATATTAAATATATGATTGGCTCATGCTTTATAACTGGCAACAGAAAAGATGGCCCGCTTTCACCTATCATCTTCCAAAACTAGAAGACGCGGTGAAGGCCTTTGATCTTCAATTGGAGCGTGTGAAGGCGGTGCTTTCGGCGTTTGATGTGAGGACCGAGGAGGGTAAGCGTCTGGAAGCCATGGTCGCTGAGGCGGTCAGTACATCCGCTATCGAAGGTGAGGTGGTGAGTCCACAAGATGTCATGTCGTCCATGAAAAATCGCTTGGGACAGAATACCAGGCAGATTTTAGTTAGGGATCAGGGTTTTATGTCTGATGTCACAGGCGAAGCCGCAACTCAACGAACGCCAGCTCAATGTCTTTGAGCGGATGACACGAGAGGGCGCAAAGGGATATGTAGGAGGCATCAGCGCACGCAAATATCAAAAGATTGCGCACACCTCCAAGGCGACCGCGACACGCGACTTGGCCGAAATGGTCGCCTGTGGCGTTCTTGTCCGGCATGGGGAAGGCTCCGGCGTTCGGTACGAGATTGCATGACCTCTTTGTCATGCATCGCGCTTTCTGTTCATCCTGTTTCGGTTTTGTTGACGGTTCTGGCTCGAACATGGTAAGCTCATACTACTTTGGAACGTGTTATGCTTGATAAATCAAATAGTTTAGCAGGGATAAGTGCCTGTTCGTTGCCGTTGCGTCGCGAGATCAGTTCGGTGATGCACTTTCTTCATGCACAAGTGCGGACGGTAAAGGTGGGGCTGGACATCGGCTTTACGAATGCGGGAGTGAGTCAGCTGCTGCGGCAAGAGGGCGGTTACTGGATGAGCGTGGAACCGACCCCGCAACGTCAAGCTCTGGTGGCTGCGGCGCTTGGAAACGAGACGGTCTTGTGCGCAGGAACGAATGGGGAACTCCCCTTTGAGGACAAGCAATTCGATGCGGTTGTGATGGCGCATGGCGTGTTACCAGACA
>JBBSBS010000686.1:0-2626 GCA_038251045.1 Aggregatilineales bacterium
CCATGTGTGGGGACGGCCTATATCGCGATTGCGCCGCAGTGGGCATGTTTGCTGCGCTATGATGCGAACCAAGCATTTTTGATGTTACATGCGCTGGTCGTGGCGCGTCTTAGCCCATCAGGTATTGGAACACCGCAGCTTGATAAATTCTTGTCGGGCGAGAATATCTCATCTTTGCAGGCACAGCACCCGCTTATGCAATACTACTATCCCAACATTCTGGATGATTATTACCCGCACTTCACCCTGTTCAATCCTCTGCCGGTTGATGATGTCGATTCGGTGCGCGATAGTGTCATGGCGACCGTCCCTAAACCCGAACCGATGACTGTTGATACGTTGTGCCTGCTGGTTCGCCCGGATGGTGAAAAACACTATCGTATTCACCATGAGTTTTCGCGCAAACATTATCCACAGGTTCTTACTGTGGCGCGGGTCTGATCAATTTTTGAAAGCGAATTGCTAAACTAATTTGCTTGATCCATTACTTTGACCCAGCCCAGCACGGCTTTTTCGAGTGCTGTTTTTTTGGATACCACATCTTCCATGTTGTAAAAATAAGCCATGCGTCTGTCTATGTAATCGCCTTCGAGCAAACCGGTTTCATCCTTAATGATAATGCCGTTGGGGAAAACCAGATGAACGCGGATTTTTATATGCGGGGCAAACACCACCATATCACCCCTATAATAAAAACTGGGTGAGTTCCATTTTATGCCTTCGGTGATCTGCGGATGGGCGTTCATGATGATGGTGCGGATGGCCTCCATTTCGGCCTTAAGTGGATGTTCGAGGGTACGCATGTAGGCGTTTACCGCTTCGGTGTTATCTAAAATTTTGACTTTTGCCATGAGGTTCGTGCTCACTATGATGGACATATTTAATTTCAACTTAAATATAGCACAGGTGTTCTTGTGCGTCAAAACCTTGGTTGTGAGGGTTTGAACCCGTCATGCCTGAAATCATTTACCGGCTTAATCCAACTGTTAGTAATGTAGACATGAACAGATTGTTCGCGGTTGCATGGGCGGAACATCAGAAGACGGATTTCGCGCCAGTATTGAGCCGCAGCCTCGCATATATATGCGCCTATGATGAAACGGCATTGGTCGGCTTTATCAATGTGGCGTGGGATGGTGGCGTTCATGCTTTCCTGCTGGATACGACGGTAGATGCAGCGTATCAGCGGCAGGGTATTGGTGTGCGGTTGGTTCTGGAGGCGGTCGGGGCTGCCAAAGCACGGGGTATCCATTGGCTGCATGTGGATTATGAGCCGCGCCTTGACACATTTTACAAACAGTGTGGTTTCCAGCCGACGCTGGCTGGCTTGATGCAACTCAATGGATAAGTGATGATGACAAACTTCCGCACTTTGATGGATCAACTGGCGAGTCTTGACCAAAATGAACAGGCGGCTGCGCGGGAGAAGCTGTTGCAGATCGATGAAGCTGTAATGGATTTGCTGGTGGCGGAATTCTATGCTGGAATGCCAGAAAAGCTGGCGGTTTCGTTGATCGAAATCGTGGGCGAAATCGGCGGGTATGAGGCGCTGAATCTGCTGGGGGATATTTACTACAGCGCCGACACGCGACCGGCGCTCAAAGCGGCCTCACGATTGGCATTACTGCGAAACGCTGATAACCTCGATCCTCAGCAGGTGGCAAAGCTGCGTGCTGATGGGACTGATTGATCCTCATTCATTCCCAAAATAGGATGCGAGATAACCGTACATGACGCGTTTCATTTCACCGACAAGCTGCTGGCGATATCCTGCATCTGCCGTAACCATGCCGGGAATAAACGCCTTATAAATCTTCAGGATGACATTTGCCACCAGTTCCCGATGCCCGGTTGGAACGTCAGGGGCACGCAGGCCGATTAAGTGACTGAAGCGGGCGATCATACCATCATGTAATTCGCTGCCCATCGCTGCCAATTCTGGCGAAATATCCTCGCCAAAAAATAGAACGCTAAAGCCCGGTCGTGCCTCATTGAACGCCAACAGTGAGTCGACCAATAAATTGGTTAGCGCACTCAAGGGTAAGGCAGCTATTTTCGCCGAAAAATAGTCGTCCCATTCGGTGTGGAGTTCATCTTTATAACTGTGTGCCAAAGCGTTGGCAATCGCTTCCTTATTCGGGAAGTATTGGTAGAGCGAACCCGGTGACATGCCTGCATTGGCTGCAATCGCATTAGTCGTGGCATCGCCGTATCCGGCTTGAGCAAAAACCACGCCTGCCGCGGCTAATATTTCTGCCTGTCGTTGTAATCCGCGCTGCTGGCGGCGTGCGCCGCGCCGGCTTTCATTTTCGGTCATCGTGCCTCTTGACAATACGAGTAATTACTCGTAAAGTGTATTTACGAGTTTTAATTCGTAAATGAAAGTATATCAGAATTATGACTTGGACGCGACTACATCATTATCGTAATGAAACAGGTTCAGGTTTAGTGGAGGCTTGAAAATGACCGACAATTGGACGACGGATTCGATGCCTGATTTGACCGGCAAAATCTCAGTGGTTACGGGTGCAAACAGCGGCCTCGGATACGAAACAGCGCGCGCCTTAGTACAAAAGGGCGCACAGGTTGTGATTGCCAGCCGTGATACTACCAAAGGGCAGGAAGC
>JBBSBS010000687.1:0-2615 GCA_038251045.1 Aggregatilineales bacterium
AATCAGTCTTGATATTGGTCGCTTCAATGCTATCTCGTCCTAATCGATTGGACTTCCAGAAGACCACACCAAATGGTTTCTCGCGACTGGCTTTCTCACGCTTGTAGCGGTCATTGATATGTTTGAAGCGGCGGCGCAGGTCTGAGAGCATTTCCTGGAGTTGGTCGCGTTTATCAGTATTCGATGATAACTTCGACTCATCCACGTAGGCATGATCCAGCACAAGATTGTGGTGTTGACAGTATTCGCGGGCAGTGTCGATTTGCTGCGTAACGCTGCGATCCTGCTCTTCACCACCGGAGTCGCGGCAGTAGATGACCACATGTGTTCCCGGCGACAGCGGGCAGTCCTGCCGGATGAGGTGAAGGTAGCGGTTGTCTGTGGTCATGAGCATCTCTTCATGTGTTTTTGTCAATTAGTCAGGTGGGTGTTCGCCAGCTCGCACCCAGACTTTACGCGCATTCACTATTCGGGCAATGTTCATTTGCAGACGAACAATGGTTGCACGTCCAACAGGAGTTAAGCCTAGAAGCATGGTTCCATTTTGTATCCACTCAAAATGCTCTGACCAAGCCTGAGTGCGTGGGTCAAATAGTAGCACAAGATCGCCAGTCTCAGGATCAGATGCAGAAGTTGCACGCGCTTTGCTCAGGTTACATGTTGCACATGCCAAAGCGAGATTTTCCAGGTCATCCCCACCGCCGGGCTTGATGTGTTCCACATGCATCGCTTGCCCGGTGACGCGCTGACCTGTCTGGCAGTATTCACATTGGAAAACGGCCCGCTCATGAACACGCCTTACTGTTTCTGCCCAAGATAGATTACTCATCTACAGGTTTCATATCATCGAGTATCAGCTTGTACCCGCGATCCATCAGAATATTCATCGCGGTCGCTTTACGCAAAGTAAGGCGTTGCCCATCTTCAACCAGGGTTGCCAGTTCAGCATATTCCTCATCAGTAATGGTTCCCTGGTCATTTTTATCCATCAAGGCAGACATTCGAGCCTGTTTTGCCTGCTGCATCTGTTCGCGCATCATACTGAACAACGCATCGTCGGAAAGATACGTCATCGCCTTCAGTTCGGCCTGTTCGTCGAGTGGTATGTCAAACATCGACTCAACAAAAGCGCCTTCTAATCCTACTCTGATCACTTCTTCCACAGACAACGATTTCTGCTGTGCAACTTGCTGTGCCTTCTGATATAGGCTGTCAGGAATTGAAACGGTGTAATCGCTCATGTTATTCTCCATCAGAACATCTAATCTATTTTACACTAATCCCGCCATTCCGGGTCAACCATTGTCGGGCTGTAATCCAGCGACAGTTTGTGTTCGATAAGCGATTTCACCCTCTGCTGCGTTGACGCGGGTAATCCCTTCCATATGTAGCTTAATACGTTGACATCAGGCTCGATACGATCTGACTCCACCGGTGCTTCCATCTGGTAATGAGCAATGAGCTTGTTTGCCATCAGACGTATTAAACGAGGTGAGTTCAAATCAAATCCTGCCAGTAGGTTCGCTGGCTCTGTTCGCATGGCATGGATGGTTTCCTTGCGAGTGTAGTTGTCCGTCATCGCTTCAAGCACACCCAGCACCGCATCCTGTTTTTCCGGTGGCAGCTCATCGAATACATCGGCGAGGTATTCAGCGCGCACCGAGTTGGCGTTGGCTTGCGGGGGAATGTAACCTGCCAGACGAAACAGCATGATAGCATCCACACTCAACGCATCCGCCACCCGGCGCAAAGTGCGTGGATCGGGGTCTTTGACGCGGGTTTCGATACCGTGCTTCAGCAGATTACGAATCACACCCTCCGACACACCGGCGGCGGTAGCCAATGAAACATTATTATGATTATGCCTTCTCATCAGGTCAGCAATGAATGCGCCGAGTGTGGATGGGGTACCTGCCATAATAAAGCCGTTTCCTTACGAAAATTTCAGATCCTCATCCTGTGATTATACCTGAAGACCATCCCGTTTGTTTTTGCCCACTTGACAAAATCGCACGATTTTTAGTATCATGAAACATGGTACGAACATCGTATTTCTGTACGAAAAGGGGCTAAAGTGCCCTCTCTTTTTTGGCAAAATTCGTACCAGAATACGATTAGCGTATTTCTATGAGGCGGAACACGTGGTGAAACGTCGCGGGCAAAAGCCGAAGTCAATCCCGATGAAGATCGGCAATGATCCTGCCCTATGGCGCTTCGCCAGCTTACAGGAGGCGCTTGAAGCCAATACTGACCTCATCGCACGACTCATCCGTGCCGGTGAGGAACAATCAAAGGCAGGTAAGTGCAGTGATGAATCGCCAGAACCCGTCCCTACATCAGAGAGCATGTGAGCGTACTCATAGCTTCTCTTTTTTTCTTCAGCCTATCCGTATCCAATCCGTACAGCCGGAGGTCACATGATTAAACGGATCGAATTCACTCTCAACCTGGACGACCCACGCGAAGCCGCTATTTAACTAATGGTGCAGATTATAAAGAGAAATCTGCAATACTGGTACGGAAAGGATGATCTGGGTGAAGGTGACGATCCAGACCAATCAGGATATTAAACATGGCGGCGGTGTAGGCAAGGCGAGCTTGAAGATGATGAGTGG
>JBBSBS010000688.1:0-2614 GCA_038251045.1 Aggregatilineales bacterium
GAATTCTCGGCACTCAGCGTCTTTCCCAACATAGGCACGCGGGTCAGCGCTCAGAAAATCTCGCATTTTTGTCCATTGGTCGTCTTGCAGTCTCACGTTTGTCATTCGATTATTTTACATCAAATGTCAACACAACCTAGCTTTTTGGCGGGCTTTTTGCGCGCCATCGACTGCAACCAGGGCTTGATCGTACTGAAGCTGTGCCGCTTGAACCGTTTCAGGTGAAACGGCGTTGGCAATACCGCTGTATTGGCCTTGCGCACTTTAGACGTTGGCCTGTGCAACTTTGAGATCGTTCTCATCAACCGTTGTTAAATCCTGATACTGGCGCACAGCGGTTTCATAACTGAGGTTGGCCTGACCAAAGCGGATGACCTGGGCGCGATTTTTGAGTTGGATGAGCGGCGTACCGGCTTCAACATAATCGCCATCGTGAACCAGAATGTCGGCCACCTGACCGGATACCAAAAAGCTGACATCGGCAACCTGTTGGGCGCGGATCGCACCGATGGCTGGCACGGTAATGAAGACCGTACCTTGTTGGACGGTATAAGTTTGCGTGGCCTCGCGTGTCTGGATTCGATTCGCCTCTTGACGGGCTTCCTGCTGGGAAGACATGAGGGAAACCCCAACGGGCAATAAAACCGAAACCAGCGTAAGCAGAATAAGTGAGCGCCGAACAGACATAAATTCTCTGCCTCTACTGCATGACGAAATCTGCCGAATGGCAGCAAGGACTATGCTATCTAAGCATAGATAACGCACATCGGCCTAGTGTGGCACGTCATAAAGGAGGGTGACAGATGCCAGATCAACTTGTGACAATTGTCACATAAGGATATGACCGCCGTGAATTCAGGCCATCGGGCAAACCGGATATGATGAACCTGACCCTCCTCACCCCTAACCCCCTTTCCAAGATTTCATTGAAAAGGGGGAGGAGAACGCTTCAGAAATCCCTTCTCCCCCGCAATTGAGAGAAGGGATTTCGAAATGGGGAGCAATTTATCTCGCATGGAGAAAATAGAAAACTGATGATGCTGCCAATAATCGGAGGGGTGTTTGCCCTTCTGCTCGTTCTGTACTCTTTATCGCGCTCCCTGCGGCGGCATACAGGTGTGACTTTCCTAAGCCTGCTATTAGGATTGCTGACGATTGCGCCGCTCTCCATTTTTATTGTCCGCAGTGAACCAACGGATGGCTTACCTATACGGGTAATCCTGGTGGCAGGGATGCTGCTGGTAGCGGGGCTGATTATGGCCTTTATTGAGCGGCGTCGCGCAAAACCGGGGCTGAATAAATCGCAAGGCGTAATGACACTGGGCGTGAGCGGATTACTACTGGCATCCATTTTTATTGACCCGGCCATTGTGGACACGCTGGCGAAATCAACGAAAGCGTCGTCAGGGACGCCAGCAGTCGTCAGCGGCACGGGTTCGTCATCGGCTGCAACTATGGAAGTATCGACGCCGACTACAGCCGCGACCACCATCGCCCGCAGTAATGCGCAGCTCATGACCAATACGCCAGCCCCCACGATTACAGCCATCCCGACACGCTACCTGCCCGATCCGCTGCCGACGCGCTTCATCTTTACGACTCTAGAGCCAACGGCGACATCCGCCGAAGTGCAGCTATGTGAAGCAGTGGTGCAGCACAATCTCAATTTGCGTTCAGAATCGTCGGCTCAAGGTGAACTTTTAGCGACAATCCCATTCAGCAGCGTCATTCCGGTCTTCGGGCGGAATGCGGATACCACCTGGTTTACATCCGTTACAACAATCAATTCGGTTGGGTAAGCGCCGACTATGTTATCCAGAAAGCAGATTGCCAAAATCTGCCTGTCCATAAATAAAATTTGTCCATCATTTTCCATCAGGAGGGATGCGGAATATACACCGCATCCCTGAAGAAAATGCCCAATTCATTCATGCAACGTTCCCCCTCTCCTACTATGCCCACCAAGCCAGTTCATCAAAAAATCGGCTATCATGTATTCATGAATAAATATCTTGATATTGAACCGCGCGTTTTATCTATTTTCCGTTTGTTTGTCGGGTTGGGATTGGCTTTGAGCGTGCCGGGTGTGTTGATTAGCCAACTCATCTTTAACTTCGAGCGGGTTCACATTCAGTTAGTCAATGTGGTGATGCTCGCGCTGCTATTCGCATATTTATCACTGCCTAAAATGCAGCAGATTATGGGCCGCGCCTATTTGCCGCTCGGCCTGTATGTCGCTGCCATTTTGCCCATCATTACTCAGCGTTGGATGCAAAGCCAAACCATCAGCGATCCAGGCGCGATTGCCCAAGTCGCACAACAGTATCGCCTTGATTTCAATACGGGTATCATCTTAAGTTCCAATGATTGGGTGATTTCACTTTTCATCCCGTTAGTCTTAATCGCATGGCAATATAACTTACGAAGCGTCCTCATTTATTCTGTTGTTACAGCCGTCGCGGATTTGATGCTGTCGGTTCGCTTCTTAGGTACTGAACGAACCTACATCATTATTTTATTCAACACGGTTGTGACACGTAGTTTCGCTTTCTTGCTAATAGGCTTCATCGTGAGCCGGTTGGTGACACGGCAGCGCCAGCAGCAAGATGAACTC
>JBBSBS010000689.1:0-2594 GCA_038251045.1 Aggregatilineales bacterium
ATGACCAGGCTACGCCCCAACTCAACCGAGAGAATCGTGATTTCAGCGGGGCCAGATGGAACTGAACCGAAGCTAAACTTCCATTGTTTACCCAGTGTGGTCAATGGCTCGCCTTCTTGAGGAGCAAAAGTCACAACCAACTCTTGCCAACCCTCGTTGCTGCCACTGATGCTGCCTTCCAGCCTCATGCCCTCGGCTTCCTGTTTGATGACCAGGCTGATATTGAGAGAATCTGCTTTGAATTGCAACCGCCTGGAACCGCTGGCGGTGCTCGTACCCAGCGTTCTTAAACTTTGTGACGCATCGGCTGGTCGAAGGAATGCTGCGTAAATGGGATTGCCGGGTTTTCGGGAAATGCGCGGGGTTTGTTGCTGGGTGCTGGGTGCTGACGAAACTGTATGTTCTTCATCGGATACATCGTCATCGGCTGCACGTATGGCGTCAAAAGCATTCAACTGATCCTGACAAACTTTGCAACGCTGGACATGTTCATCTATTCGTTGCCATTCGGGCGCGGGGAGCAGGTTTTCCTGATAATTGAGAAGTTGATCTGCACGGGGGTGGAGCATCTGATTGATGAACATTTCAGTCTCCTTAAGCTGTTGCAGATTATTGGCGCAAAAAGTGCATTTTGCTAGATGGTCAAGGATCGTTTCATCGGCATCACCGTCGACTGCCCTATAAAGTTCTTCTTCTGATAGGGGGGAGTTGAAAGTGCATGATGACATGGGGTCTCCATTCAGGCTATACCGTCTGTGATACTAGATTAAAAGATTTCGAACCCATGATTCTCAGGTTTCTTAATACGTTTTTTATTATTCCGCCTCTAGTCCATAGGATTGATACCAAATTGCTGGATGCATTCAAATGACGCCATTTTCTTCAGCAGATAATACAGCGCCGACGATACATCGTGCGTGGTTTTCCACAACTCTGGGTAACGATCCGCTATTTCCTGCGGTTTCATATCCTGGAAAAACCGGCACTCCAGCAGCACACGCTGTTTCTCTTTAAGCGTTACTAAAATGGATTCAAGGCATTCTCGCAGCAACACTGCTCTTTCCGACTCTTCATATTGATTTTCGATGTGAGTCTCATCCGCGATGAATTCATCCTCGGCGAAAGGGGAAGTTTTTTCATCCTTAATCATTTGCAATAAGGTGGTGTGTACCACCATTTTCATGTAAGCATAAAATTTATCCAGGCCAGAAAATTTGGCGAAGAAGGCTTCCCGCGCCGTTAAGGAATCATCATGAAATTGATTGCGGAAAGTACGCATGAGGTTATTACAGAAGGTCATGGTCACGCTCAGGAACATGGTTTCACGCGAGTTCAGGCCAATCTGATTGGTATAACCACATAATATACACAGGTGATTGAACATATCGCGATTTTGATTGTTCAGTATCCAGCGGTAATACAACCGGCGGCATTCCACCATCATTTCTTCAAAAGCCGTACTTGATGGAAGCACGAATGCGCGAAAAAACAACTCCATACGCAAATCGGAGTCGATCCGGTGATGCTGTGGATCGCTCTCGTAAGCCATAAAATCTTCACGGCACATAACACCTAACACATCATCCGTGAGGTGCGCATATTTCATATACGGCGATCCATATCATTAAGGAAAAAAGGCGATTATAACTCGATTCAATTTCTTTAACAAAAACAATTTAACGGATGGCGAAAACAGTATCAAGTAAGAAAATGAAAGGATGGCGCTACCCACTCGAATATTCTGATGTTATATTTCGCATTAACGTTTGGTTATTGTCACAAATAAACAAATGTTCTACAATTGTGATAAAGCAGATTAGGGTCAGCATAATGAATAAGCAAAATTTGCCGCATGGAATTGAATGGACACGCATCAAGCAGTGTGTTGATGGCGAGTTCGTGACACTTCCGGGCTATACCTGGAATCCAACCGGGGGTTGCTTACATGGTTGCACCTGGAAAATGCCCGATGGTTCTATCACCGAATGCTACGCCAAAACGGTTGCCGAACGCTTGGCGACCAGCACCTATGAACATGGCTTTGAACATCATTATTGGCGACCCGACGCCCTCAAACAACCCCTGCAAAAGAAGAAACCTGCTGGGATTTTCGTGGGCAGTATGGCCGACTTATTTGGGCATTGGGTTCCGACGGAACAAATTCAGCAGGTCATTGACGTAATGGCAAAAGCCCATTGGCACACCTTCCAAACCCTGAGCAAATACCCTGTCCGTCTGGCAGAATTTAATCCATTTCCGTCGAATGTATGGGTAGGGGTGAGCTTACCGGCTGGGCATTTGATGAAAGCCGAAGGCGCGGCGCGGGCATTAAAAGCCTATCTGCGCCATATGGAGCAAGTTGAGGCCAGTATCCGCTTCATGAGCATCGAACCCCTCTGGTTTGATGTTGCCCCCATCTTCGAGGACTATCTCAAAACCCATGATCGTCTGCCCTTTGAATGGGTCATCATCGGTGCAGCGTCGAATGGTCGGCGAATTTTTCAGCCTAAAGCCGAATGGGTACAAGGCTTGCTTAAAATATATGATCGCCTTCATATCCCCGTTTTCTTTAAGGGCAACTTACAATGGGAAAC
>JBBSBS010000690.1:0-2533 GCA_038251045.1 Aggregatilineales bacterium
GATACCCGTTCCAGCGCGCACTAGACGGGGCACAAGGATTAGCCTTGTTTCATGGGTAGGGATGGACTCGACAGCCATATTATTAATCTCCAGTTACAGGCGTTCGTTCGACAACCTCATCTAGCTGCTGAGCATAGGCAATGTCACGTGGGAAGAATACGTCTATCATCCAGTCGAGCAAGACACGGAGCTTTTTTTCCAATGTAGGCAGCTTCAACAAGTAGATTCCACGCCACAACAGCCAAGCGAACAATCCTGAAAACTTGAATCCGAAGACTTCGGCACAAGCGGTTTGGTGCCCTACTACCGCCAGCGCCCCTTGAGTACGATGGCGAAAGGCTTTGAAGCTCCCCTGGTTGAGCGCGGCGTGTACGTTGTAAGCGACGGTCTTTGCTTCACGTAGTGCATATTGAGCTGTTGGCGGTGCGTTCTTACCCGTAATGAGGTCGGGAATTGCGGCGCAATCGCCCACTGCCCAAATGTCACGATACCCTTTGACCAGCAGATACTCATCGGTTACGACGGCTCCGCGCTTGTCAGTCTCAAATCCGCAGGCACGCAGCAAGGGGCTAGGCACGCTGCCCGCCGTCCAAATCAAGGTGGACGTCGCGATGTTCTCAGCACCGAGGGTGACGCTGGTGGCGCTGGCATCAGTTGCTCGAACACCACCGAGTATGCTTACACCACGTGCAACCATCTTTTTTTCGGCGTAGCGAGCGAGATCTGCGCTCAATTCTGGGAGGATAACTTCACCGGGGTGTACCAACAGCATTTTGATTTCGTCGTTGCTAATTTTCTTATAATACCATGACGATCCCCTCACAAAGTCATTTAAGCCACCGATTAATTCTGTCCCGGCGAAGCCTGCTCCGACGACCACAAAGGTGAGCAGTGTTTGCCGACGGACTGGGTCGGGTTCGGTATCGGCACGCTCAAGGATGTCAATCACGTGATTGCGAATGCGAATAGCGTCCGATAACGACTTAAACGTGAAAGCGTGGCGTTCTATATTGGCGTTACCGTAGAAATTGGGGACTGCCCCCAGCGCCAACACTAACTGATCGTACTGGTACTGCTGCATCTCCAGAGCGCCGGAACGCACAGTCACTACCTTTTCGGTGGGGTTTATTTGGACGGGCTCGCCTTGGATAACGTGAATCCGTCTAAAAAACGCACGCAGCGGCGGGCTGATATGCTGTGCCTCGACCCCGCCTGCGGTTACTTCCGCCAACATCGGCGTAAACAGGAGATGATTGATACGACTGACCAGCGTAATCTGAACCCGCTGATCCTCCCCAAACAACTTTTCGAGGTGTTGTGCCGCGGTCACACCAGCGAAGCCCCCACCCAAAATAACGACTCGCTGCGTTATCCCTGGTTCATCCGATTCAATAGGAATGTGTAGCGCTGGTTGTCGTAAAATGCCAACCGCCGCAAAGGATTGCATCGTTAGGGATAAACAGACGCCCTGAAGCAGAAACAACATCAGCAGGGGGATCTGAGCCGTAATCGCCGCGGCTTGCCACTGGAAACCCTGTCCTGCCATCATAGGGATAATCACCAGTCCAAACACGACCCACACAAGGACTGCGTAGACGATGCCGAATGTCACATTTTCCAGCAAGCTAAGCAAGTGATCGGCTTTTGACATGAGCCAACCATAGACCGCGCCCGAAATCGCTGCCACCGCGAAATACCAGACGATGCCAGGTATAACGGTGGGCAAACTCACGTCCGATACAAGAGCGGACACCCCAAGGCTTACCAGCGCCGCCAGTACTCCTGCCAAAGATCCGATACGTACCCATCTTGTTCTCGTTGTTACCTGCATATTAGAGTCCTTCAGACCAGTAGTTCATGTCACAAACATAGTCAACCCACGATCAGGGAATGAACGCTTGGCATTCAGGAGTCAATATACCTGCAAGCGCATTGCGACAATTTGATTCTCGATGAGAACTTGGCTATCCTATCCCCCAATGTTCATAGATTGCAACAACATCGTGAACTTCTGATAAACATCAAAATTAAGTAGTCAAGTTCTCACCTACTCACTTCGCTCGCGTAAGGAATCCTTAATTTTTGGGAGTAGGGCTTGGTGATCGACACAAAGTCAACAAATCCTCGAGTAAACAGAATGCCTGATTCGAGCCGAACGCCAAATGTAGCATTTACCACAAGTGTCCCCAATCACACAACCGAGTCAAAGGCGGATTATCTACCCGCCGCCTACCGATCGGTCGATTCAGCAACCCGGGCGGCGTTTGCCGACGAACACCCTCACAACGTTTTCATAGAGGTGACTAATTCCTGTAATTTACTCTGTGAAACCTGCCCGCGCACATTTGTGACTTACGAAGAACCTAAAACCCTAAGCTGGGAGAATTTCCTTAAGATTGTCGATCAGTTTCCCAAAATGCAGCGTGCCGTGCTGCATGGTATCGGCGAACCATTGATCAACAAAGACCTGCCGCGCATGATCGCCCACTTGAAAGCGCGCGGCGTGTATGTGTTGTTCAACACCAATGCGACC
>JBBSBS010000691.1:0-2517 GCA_038251045.1 Aggregatilineales bacterium
CTCACTTTGCGAGGCATTCAACCGTGCGTAGAGCAGGTTGGTGCGGATGGTATCGTGGAACAGGTGCGTTTCTTGCGTCACCATCCCCACCTGCGCCATCAGGGATACCAGCGTGACATCCCGCAAATCGTGACCATCTAGCAGGATACGGCCTGAGAAGGGGTCATAAAGACGTGGAATCAAGTAGGTGAGGGTTGTTTTACCCGCACCACTCGGTCCCACCAGCGCTACTAATTGTCCGGCTTTCACCTCAAAGGATATGTGTTCAAGCGCCTGCTCACGCGCTTGGCTGCGCGCCGCAGTTGGCTCGTCATGGTCGGTTTTGCCGTTGGTCGAGGTCGCTGCCTTGCTGCCAGATAGCACCGTTTTCACACTGTCGATTTGCCCGAACCGTTGGACTGCGCTCAGTAAATTGGCCTCCCGCGCATCGTACTTAAACGTCACATTATCGAATGTCAGATCACCCCGCACTTTGTTGAGTTCAAGTGCATCCGGCTTTTCTTTGATCTCTAACGGCAGGTCGATCACTTCAAAAACACGCTCGAAACTGACCACCGAACTGGCGAAGTCTACGGGAGCATTGGCAAGGTCTTGCAGCGCCCCATACAGCGTACGCAGATATGCCCCAAAGGCCACAATCGTTCCCACCGTAAATACATCACGAATCACCAGATAACCGCCGATACCATAAACGATGGCGGTTCCGATAGCACTGAACAGGCCGATCAGCGCGAAAAACATCGTGCCCCACACGGCGCGTTTTTGCCCCAATTGGCGCACGCTTGATGCCCGTTCCTGAAAGCGCTGCACCTCAACAGGCACACGTCCAAAAAGTTTGACCAGTAAAATCCCGCTAATGTTGAGTGTTTCCGCCATCATGGCGTTCATCTGGGCGTTAGCATCCATCGTATCGCGCACGATGTCCCGCAAGCGCGTGCTAAAACGGCGGGCAGCAAAAATAAACAAGGGGAATATCGCCACACTAATCAGCGTCAAGCGCCATTCTAAACTCAACATGACCCCAAAAACGGCGATCACCTGAATGATCTCGGTGATGATATTGACGATAGTGTTGCTGATGGCGTTTTGTGCGCCAACGACATCATTGTTCAAGCGGCTCATCAGTTCACCGGACTTGGTATTGGTAAAGAACCGCAGTGACATTTCTTGTAAATGGGCGAAGAGGGCAGTCCGTAAATCGTAGGTGACCCCTTCGCCTACGCTGGAATTGAGCTGACGCTGCAACACATTGATGACTGCCGAGCCAAATGGAATCGCTAATAGGCCGAGCGTTACCAGAATCAGGTGGTTTATGTTCTTGTTGGGAAGGGCGTTGTCAATCAGGTCGCGCATGAGCAGCGGGGTTAGGAGTGCCAGCCCCGTAGTAATCAAAATGATGATGAGCATCCCCACCAATTTCCAGCGGTAGGGTAGGGCATAACTGAGTACGCGTTTGAGGAGCTTCCAGGTAATTTGGGGAGTTTGATCTTCGACACTACTCAGCCGGCGTATCCGTCCGCCGCCACCACCATGACCCCCTCCACCGTACATCATAAAGTAATCATCCTTTTGTCTATGGATTGTGATTATAGCTTGTATTGCTGTTATCGGAGGAGTCTAAACAGCTTAGGCTAAGGTCTTTTTTACGGGTGCTTTGATACAGAATAATATGTGCAGGGAGATCATTCATTACCACAGTACTATGCTCCGTTGAGAGAGAAAGTAGATTTATATGACGACATCCCCCCAATTTAAGGGGGGAAGCTCGACCCCACAAATCCATTATGCTTATTGCTAACGTGTGAAGAATGTAAATATAGTCAGGTTTAATACTTCACACGCAGACAGTGTGTCGTCAGCCAGCATTTAATCGAAACCTTTTTGTCAATAAATAGCATGCTGCTGACATTGGTTAATTAGTATCGGAGTGTAGTATCATGTTGGACATGTCGGGCCGCACCCCAGTGCTCATGAGCGAAAAGAGAATTGTAGACAAGCTGAAGCGAATGGACTCGCGCATGTGGGAGCACATCTTTGAAAATTATACCGCTACCTTATCTTATGACATCGCAACCTCGCTGCGGAAACGGGATCTCCCCGTGGAATACGGCGATGATATTTTACAGGAAACATGGCTGACCGCCGTCGAAAAAATACATGAGTTTGTGTGTGACGGCGACGGCAAGTTCTATAATTGGCTGCGGGTCATTGCGCTCAACCATGTGCGCAATTATTGGCGGAAAAACAAGCAGAATGTCTCGTTTGAGGCGATTGAAGAAACAAATGCGCCGAACGCATTGGATTATTTCTTGCAAACGCAGGGTTTAGCAGTTGATGATGTCGAAAATCAAGTGTTTCTGCGGCAGCAACTGCTCCATTTGGATAGGCTCCTATGTGAACTCAATCCGCGTGATCGTGAGATTGTGGTCAGGCGATTGGTAATGGATGAAAAGCCGGAAGAATTGGCACAGCGTTTTCCCGATTTAAAAGTACAGTCTATTTCACAATTGATTTGTC
>JBBSBS010000692.1:0-2499 GCA_038251045.1 Aggregatilineales bacterium
CGCTTATCTCGACTTTTATAATCATCGGCGATTGCATCAGGCTCTCGACTACCAAACACCCGCATCGATCTATTTCAAGAAAGGAGATCCATCCACTTATAATTTGTCCGCTTTGCTGTCTTGACTTTGGGGTACACCTTAAAGTGTCGCGGTGCAGCCAAGCAGGAATGGCCTAACGAGGTGCCGATCAATAAAATTTGTACCGGCTAAAAGCTGATAGGGATTTTATATTCCGGCACCAAGGTTATTTGGTCGATATGCGCGATATGTTCAGCATCCAAGTCGGGGCGAAATGCCATGCCGGTCGGCACATAACGTTGAGTGCCCAACTGCTTTTCAATCGGCACGATCATTATCAGCAGGTCTTTAGTACCTCGTTTTTGCTCCAAATGACGCAGTCCAATTTCCCAACCTGTACCGTTATAAAAGTTGTCGTGTACTAATTTACCGTCGATATATGCCTGTCCTATATCGCCAACATAATCAATATGCAGCAGTACGTTATGTACATTATTCAAGATGTTATCTGGAAAGCGAAGGACAACTTTACCCTCGGCAATTGTCTCTTGCTGAAAGGGTAGATCGACTTTGGGCACGGATGTTATATAACGCGAAAAGTAACTTTGCTCGATATTCAGATCTGAGTCTATGGGCGGATAAATCAAAATATCCACCTTTTCTTGTTTCAGACTGTAAGCAAACAGTTGGTCACCTTCCATGACCAAAGTTGCTGCGGAAATCAACAGGTGTTCCTTTTGATCGACACACTGTAAAGTTGCCTGTTCCGCTTGCTGACGAGTCAGTGTGAATATACGAATCGATTGACCGTCATGTGTAGTCAATTTGATGACTGCGTCCAATCCGGGTGTAATCGTCACATATGAATATTCACCATCTTTAATCACTTCGCCGCCCTTAACCGATAGCGATTCGTAGGAGGCTGTCGCAAATGCGTATTCGCTTTGCATGCCGGATGGGGCAAAAAAGAAATAACTGTTTGTTTCACCATCAGCAATTTGTGTGAGCAGCTGGGTGGTTGCATATACGAGTTTGATCCCATTCAGCACCAAGCCAAACGGCAGCATTGCTGTCACATTTTTTTGCAGCACCAGCGGCTGTGTATGCGGTAAGGTGATTGAATGATTATCCAATTGCAGTTCGAGGACAATATCCTCGATATCCTGCATTTCTACATGATCTTGATAATTGTTCAAGAAAATGAAACCGGAGCCATCTTTTTCGCGCACGGCATATCTCAAATTGGCAGTATTCTCCGGCGTAATGCTGCCTGCATCCGTAGGCAGTATCACCTGCATCGGCGCGAGCAATTCACCAAAGGTTTTGAGGAACAGATGCAGCAACCGTATAAGCAAATCGGCAGGGTGAAAAATGCATCTAAAGATGCGGTTATCAATCTGGATGTTATCGACGGTACCGTGCATATCGGGGTTTACATCACACGTCCGCGTTTGATCACGATTCAACTGCTGGCGAATGGGCAACTGTTATTTGAGCAAGCCGTTAATCTCAGTCCGGAAGCCGCTTTCATGCAGGCAATCGATATGCCAAGCGGTGTCACCGAGCAGCAGTTGACTTTACGCGTTTGTGAGGGAGAGCGTGAACTCATCACCTATTCGCCAGTAATGGAAGATGAGCCAGTGATTCCACAGCCAGCCAGCCCTGCGAGACCTCCAGAAGAAATTGAGTCCAATGAGGAATTATTTCTCAACGGGCAGCATCTGGAACAATATCGCCACGCAACCTATGAACCAGAACCCTATTATCTGGAAGCGTTGCGCCGTGACCCGGCTGACAGCCGCTGCAACAATGCGATGGGGTTAATCCTTCTCCGGCGCGGGAAATTCGCGGAAGCAGAAATTTATTTTCGGACAGCCGTAAAGAGCATCACACGCCGTAATCCGAATCCCTATGATGGTGAGCCTTACTACAATCTGGGATTGGCGTTAAAGATGCAAGGACAGTACCGCCAAGCGCGCGACCATTTCTATAAAGCAGTATGGAATGCCGCATGGCAAGACAGCGGCTATTTTGAGTTGGCGCGTTTGGCCTGTCGCGAGGCACGATTTGATGAGGCACTAGAATTGGTTGCGCTTTCTCTGGTTCGTAATGCTCACCACCATCAAGCCCATCATCTGAAGATTGCGCTGCTCCGTCACTTAGGATGGGCTGATGCCGCACAGCGGGAGATTGACCAAAGTCTAAATCTGGATAGGATGAACTTGGGAGCGTTATACGAACAATTCTTGCTGACGGGTGATACCGCCTATCAAGCGCTGATGTCCGCTAAGGCGAACAACTCATCGAAATTGGGTTGGATTACGCTCAGGCGGGATTATTCACAGGTTAACATTCAGGATTAGGCGAGTAAAGGGGTATACTGAGGGGATGACATTACAATACGATCACTTAAGACGCTATGCACCTGTATTTTTAAGCATGACCGGATTGCGGGTTGGGGAATTTGACAGGCTGGCAAAA
>JBBSBS010000693.1:0-2498 GCA_038251045.1 Aggregatilineales bacterium
GCATAACCCAGATTCGCGCCAGTCTGGAGTAGCGTTACATCAGGATATTCCCTTGAGATGGCATCGACGGAACTGTCGATTGACCCATTGTCAACTACCACCACTTCGTAGTTTGTGTATTCCAGTTTTTTTATGGATGCGAGACATTCAAGCGTGTCATCCTGGCCATTCCAGTTGAGGATGATGACACTAATCTTGGGTGGGGGCTGGGCGATGC
The DNA here is from genome assembly GCA_038251045.1 of Aggregatilineales bacterium. Lineage (GTDB taxonomy): Bacteria > Chloroflexota > Anaerolineae > Aggregatilineales > Phototrophicaceae > CFX2. The sequence goes on from JBBSBS010000693.1 coordinate 218, forward strand.
CAACAACAGATCCCGTTGAATTTTGACTCACCGTCACGTTTTGCTTCCAGCACGGAAAAAGAAACCAGCACGGCCACCACGGCATTCAGAGTTAACCTTGCATGCCATCGCCTCAAAGTCCGTTTTTTCCTGAGGAGTAAAGATGGTCGAATCAGGGTTGATACAAAGTGAGCGAGGATCGTTGAAGGGGATATCCCGGGCGTATTGTTCACTGCCGTAGAATTCAAACGGTTCAGAGTCGTACACGATATCGTAAAGCTCGAACCCGGCTCGTTGCCCGATGTCGGTGATGCTGCCCAGCGAATGTAGGTAAAGATGGCGTGGTGCATCCAGTTCCACCCAGTTCACACCATATTTTTCCCAAACGTAAGAGGATACGATAGGTATACGCACCAAGCATGTTCCACCTTCTTTGAGACGTGCGCGCGCAGCGTGAAGCACTTCGCGTTGCTGTGGCATGTGCTCTAAGGAGTGGTTTAGCGTGATTAGGTCGAATTTACCGTCGATGTCGTCGAGTTCTCGCTTGAAGATACGGATGTCGCCGTGGCGTTGGTCTGCATTGATGAAAGGGTCTGCACCGACCAAGTTATGGAAACCTAGCCTAGCCAAATGCGTCAACCAGTGCGAATAGGTGCCACAGCCCACATCGAGGAAGCTCGCCGAGAAGTCACTGACACCACATTTTTTAAGCAATTCTCCCGTGCCGAGCCCACCTGCCCGGCCATAAAGTTCGGCAGGTAGTTCTACGTAGTGCTTAAGCAACGTATTGAGTTTGAAGTTTTTCCCAAAAAGTGCCGTCTGGCAGCGCTGTTTCTGGAGCCAACGATGCAGAGCACCGTGTTTGGGTGGCTTGGGTTTGATGCTGAAAGAATAATAATTCGGCGGATAAAAACTACCTAAGTTTTCCGGTATGCGCTCAATCTGGAGGCAGTCGCATGCTGTGCATTGAAAATAACGGAAAACTTCTCGGGTTCCATACATCATTTCCCGCACGTCGTAGGTGGGATGATTGTCTTGGGCGCCACAAATTCGGCACGTGTTCAAATGGTTGGTCATGATGTGAGGCTGCTAGTTATTGTCATGTCTGGCGTTCCCGTCTCAACAGCACCCATAAGTGACCAATGCGCATCAAGGGCAAAGAATCCATCGCGCACTGTTATCGGTATGTCACCCTTAACCTTGAAATGCAGTAGATTTTCACCATAAAAAACGCTGCGAGCAGCTCTTCCAGCCGTTACACCAAAGCGCAAAGAATAGACCCCAGGAAGCAGGGGTAAATTGGCAACCTTGCACTCAATCACATGATTGCCCATCGCAAGACGGCCGATATGAAGTTGCTCCTCGCTGTTGTGGGTCGTCAGATACAGAAAATCGGTTGTATGAAAACCGAAGCCAAATGTGACATCGTCGATGTCTCGCAAGACACGAATCTTGAAATGGATTGTGCAATCGTGACTAAATGAAACTTGGTCAGTTGGCTTGCCATCGTGATCAACAAAATGCAATCCAATCAGTTCGAGTTCCCCGCTTGTGTCGAGTGCCTGAGTTTGAGGAAGTGTAGTTGCGGCACTGATTTTCTCGTCACTCTGCGCGTAAAAGCTGGCGCACACAGCCTCAGGATGTCCGTCCTGATAGATTTGGCCTTTGTTAAGCATGATGACGCGGCCACACAACCTCTGAACTTGTCTGATGTTGTGACTGACCAATAAGACTGTTTTACCCTGCCGCTTGATCATGTCCTCCATTCGGTCGAAGCACTTACGCTGAAACGCCAAATCCCCCACCGCCAGCACTTCATCCACGATCAATATTTCAGCCTCGATGCTGGTGGCCACCGCAAACGCGAGCTTGACCTGCATGCCCGAGCTATAGCGCTTCACCGGTGTGTCGATGAATTCCTCCATCTCGGCAAAGGCGACGATCTCGTCGAATTTCTGGTCGACTTCCTGGCGGGGCAAGCCGAGGATGGCGCCATTGAGATAGACGTTCTCGCGCCCGGTGAAGTCGGGTACGAAACCCGCGCCGACCTCGATCAGGGGGGCGATGCGACCATTCACCCTTGTTGTGCCACGGGTGGGGGTGCTGATGCGCGCCAGCATTTTGAGCAATGTGCTCTTGCCGGCACCGTTATGGCCGATGATGCCGACGACTTCGCCCTGCTCGATGGAAAAGCTGACATCGTCGAGGGCCTTGAACAGCGGCCGCTCTTCAACCCTTTTTCCCGTAAGGCGGGCGGCGGTGTGGAGCAGCTTCTGCTTGAGACCCTGCATCGCGCCCAGGC
>JBBSBS010000694.1:0-2485 GCA_038251045.1 Aggregatilineales bacterium
ACTTAGGATCCATAAAAGAATAACTTCCCCAGGTTGGTATACTTGGGCCATTCAGAGAGGGAGGTCAAGGATGACCAAACCGACCACGGGGTGTGTCCATATCTGCACATGTGCGATCTGCCAGGCTGGTACCGATCAGGACACCATCCAGCACCACCAGCGTATGAATCTGTTTCTCAGTCGGCTCACCGAACCTCAGCGCCGCTGGTATGTTGGCATGCTCTCGCAGGAATCTGATCGTCCCAGTGACATCGAACTGGCGCGCATCACCGGGTTGGATCGGAAAACCATTCGACGCGGACGGCGGGAAGTGATCGCGGGTCTCGCCGATTTACCGCACGACCGCCAGCGGCAGCCCGGTGGCGGCCAGCCTGCCGCTGAAAAAAAGACGCACAGCTCATAACCGTGCTGCTGGAGTTGGTTGCGCCGCATACGGCAGGTGATCCCATGAACGAGGCCAAATGGCTCAATTGTCGGCTGACCGACCTGCGGCGGGCGTTGGCCGTGCGCGGTCATCGTGTCAGCAAACCGGTCATTAGTCGTCTGCTGCGCGCCCACGGCTACAGCTTGCGCGCCAACGTCAAGCAGGAGGCGGGTCAGCAGCATCCTGACCGGGAGCGGCAATTCCAGTATATGCGTGCCCAACGCGCCGCACATCTGGAGCGTAATCAGCCGGTGATCAGCGTGGATACCAAGAAGAAGGAATTGGTCGGCAATTTCAAGAACCGCGGGCAGGTCTGGTGTCAAATGCCTGAAGTGGTTGATGCACACGATTTTCCGCAGGATGCGGTCGGGCGTGCCGCGCCCTACGGCATCTACGATGTTCGCCATAACCGGGGAACCGTCTATGTTGGGCAATCGGCGGATACACCCAGATTTGCCGTCGACAATATTGCCCACTGGTGCGCGACTGAGCTGCCTGAGCGCTTCCCGTATGCGACCGAGGTGCTGATCGAAGCGGATAGCGGCGGAAGCAACAGTGCACGCTCGCGGGTGTGGAAACAGCAACTGCAAGTGCAGCTTGCAGATCGTTTGGGATTGACGATTACCGTCTGTCATTATCCGACTGGCACCTCGAAATGGAATCCGGTGGAACATCGACTGTTTAGTGAAATCAGCAAGACGTGGGCAGGCTGTCCGTTACGTTCATTTGCGTTGGTGTTGCACTATATCAACGACACGCGGACTGCCACTGGGCTGCGCGTCCGTGCACATTTCGTTTCCACCGTGTACGAGACGGGCGTGAAGGTGTCTGACGAAGAAATGACCACCCTTGCGCTTCACACGCATGAGGTGTGTCCGCAATGGAACTACACCATTCACCCCCGACCGCTGATGTCTCCCACCAAGGAAGGTGGGGAAGTTATTCTTTTATGAACCCTTAGTTTGAAAAGTGTCGTCACATACCCGACAAAACCAAGACTAAACGCAGTGTAACCCAACACAGGCGCGATACCCGCTATTAATCCAGCAAGGAATAATTCGCGGCGGTGAAAAGATAGTTTGCCGATGGCAGACTTGCCGCGTGCTATTACCGCAGGAGTTAATATGAACGTTAGAAGCGCGGTTGCCACGAATGCGGCAAAGCGCGGGCTTTCTGGGTTCGTATGCAGAATGGCTGTTTTCTCAAACAGGGGTGTAATTGCCCAAAGCAAGCCTGCTAGCAGAACGAGTGCAACGCCAGGCTTGAGTGCAAGCGATTTGAAGGGCATAAGCCAACCTGTGCCTGAATTGTAATTGAGCCAATATGCGCCGATAAGTACCAACCCCACGCCCAGTAAACCCCGCTCCGAAGGTATCTCGCCTAGAAAGATAGCCGAAATCAACACTGTGAATACAGGGCTGAAGATAAGCAAAGGTGTGACCAACGAAGCGTCCGCTAGTTTTAGTGCGCGTGTCGAAGCGAGATGTGCCACAGCATTCAAGCCTGCTGAACCAAGCACCCCAACTACAAACAACCAATCAAGGCGGGGGAATTGTGGCGTGAGCGCAAGTGTAAATAAACCCAGCAAAGGCAAAGCAAGTACGGTAACTCCCCATACCACGACTAGGGAGTCTGCGTCTTTCAACATTCTCTTGTAGAGGATGGGATTGAAGGAAGTCAGTACAGCCGCACCTAACGCCAGAATAGCCCACATAGTTGTTTATACTCCGCTCGGGTAAGAAATGGACAGACGCACTCAGACGGTTTTGCCCACTGCGATGCCGAAAAGGCGTAGCTCCAGAAATGTCTAATACTCAGCCGCGCAGAGTATAGTTTTGCCGAGCGGCAAGTCCAATAGGTTTGAATGTGCTAGCCCAAAAATTTCGCATGGTCTTATCCTTATAATACAACTTCAGAACGTAAGCCGCCCAACGCCTGAATTAAGCCGAGCCGCGAAGCGACTTCGGCTTAAATGAATTGTTAGCTGGCAGGAGTTCGTGGGCCATGCCTGCATCTGGTTGGTGTGGGTGGTACGTATACTGACAATCTGTGCGCTTAGGC
>JBBSBS010000695.1:0-2457 GCA_038251045.1 Aggregatilineales bacterium
CTGTTCGGCATTACATTCCTGCAAAATGAAAATCTGAAACCTGTTTCGACCAGTTTATTTGCCTTTCAAAGCCAATTCGCGCGTAACTGGGGACTAACAAATGCCGGATCGGTCATCATGATTATCCCGGTAATTGTGCTTTTCTTGCTGCTGCAACGGAAGTTTATCGAAGGATTGACACAGGGTGGTCTGAAGGCCTAACACACGGATATACACTTCACATTAATACCGGATTTCTCTCGTCCTACTTTAAGGAGTATTTACCATGTCAATTCCTGCGGATTACGCAGAACGTACCTATGCTGGGGTGCTGGGTAAACTTGTTGGTGTCTATCTGGGCCGCCCGTTTGAGGGATGGTGGTACGATGACATCATGCAAAAACTGGGCGAAATTACCGGTTATGTCCATGATCGTTTAGGTATGCCCCTCATTGTCACAGATGATGACATCAGCGGAACCTTCACCTTCTTACGTGCCTTACCGGATTATGGCAATTCGCGCCAATTAACTGCCGAACAAATCGGTCAAACATGGCTAAATTACATCATCGAGAAACGCACCATTTTGTGGTGGGGTGGGCTGGGGAATTCCACCGAACACACTGCTTATCTCCGTTTAAAAAATGGTATCCCTGCCCCACGCAGCGGTTCCATCGAGACCAATTCGCAAATCGTCGCCGAGCAAATTGGCGCACAAATCTTCATTGATGGCTGGGGAATGGTTGCGCCCGGTGATCCTGAACTTGCCGCACAATTGGCTTGGAAGGCTGGCAGCGTCAGCCATGATGGTGAAGCACTCTATAATGCCCAGATGATTGCCGCCATGGAAGCACAGGCCTATATCGAAAAGGATTTGAACAAGCTGCTAGACACCGCCTTGAAGCTCATTCCCAATACCTCCCTAACTTACCGTATGATTAATGACATTCGTGAGTGGCATGCCGAATATCCGGATTGGCATCAAACTCGTGATCAAATTGTTGCCAATTATGGCTACGACAAATATGGTGGCAATTGCCACACTATCCCCAACCATGCGCTAATTATTATGAGTCTGCTGCATGGGAACGACGACTTATCGAAATCGCTCATGATGGTGAATACCAGCGGTTGGGATACCGATTGCAATTCAGGCAATGTCGGATGTCTCTTGGGTATCAAAAATGGTCTTGGTGCTTTTGAGAATGGTTATGATTGGCGTGGACCAATCGCGGATCGACTTTATCTCCCCACGGCTGAGGGTGGCAGTGCCATCAGTGATGCCGTTGCTCAAACTTACAATGTCGTCAATATTGGGCGGGCACTCAGTGGTTTAGAACCCGTTCAGCCTAAGAATGGCGCCCGTTTCCATTTTGATTTACCCGGTTCGGTACAAGGATTTTTGCCCGCATCGGATAACGCCTCACCACTGGTAATCGAAAATGTGTCTGGTCATAGTCAAACCGGTACGCACAGTTTGGCCCTGCGCTATACTAACCTACAGGGTTCCACCCCGCTGCGAGTCAGTACCCCCACCTTCATACCACAAGAAGCCATCGGTTTCGACCATTACAAGCTGCTGGCATCGCCTACCTTGTATCCCGGTCAGACGGTGCGTTCAAGTTTCTCTGCTGACGAAAACAACCCGAATGGAATCAATCTGACTTTGTACCTCAACTACTATGGCGCAAACGACGCATTCGTGTCTTGTGAAGGTCCGACGGTATCCATCAATGCAGGTCATGCCAGTAACTTAACATGGACAATTCCCGACCTTGATGGAGCACCGGTAGCTGAAATCGGCTTTGCCATCAGCTGTCAGCAAAATACAACTGGCACAGTCTATATTGATTATCTGACATGGGATGGTGAACCCAATGTCACCTTCAAGAAGTCTGCAAACGGTGGCAATCTGTGGCGACGGGCATGGGTCGATGGAACCGATCAAACAGAGATGCGGTGGGCAGAAACATTCCGAATCGTCCAGAACGCTGGTACAGGCTTACTCATTCAAGGAACCCGCGACTGGAAAAATTATCGCGTCAGTGCTGATGTAACACCCCATATGGTGCTCGCCGCTGGGCTAGCTATTCGGGTACAGGGCATGAAGCGCTATTATGCACTGCTGCTCTCGAAGGAAGGTGCAGTCAGTCTGGTCAAAGCATTAGATGGTGACCATATCTTGACATCCAAGCCTTACGCATGGAAATTCGGACAAACCTATCAACTGGAACTAGAAGCCAATGAGAATAACTTAACAGCTTGGATTGATGGACAGATTATCTTCGAATTTCAAGATACCGATCAACCATTGTTGGGCGGTGCGGTAGCTCTCATCTGTAGTGAAGGCCGCACAACCACTCAGAGTGTGACCGTGAAACCGGCATATAAGGATAAGAAAGTAAGTTAACGCAATAGCGTACAACTGAAGCAACCTGATCGATAAGGTAATCTTAAGCTTTATCGATCAGGCAGGAA
>JBBSBS010000696.1:0-2448 GCA_038251045.1 Aggregatilineales bacterium
CGTTTGCGATGAGCAGAATGGGGACGCGACGGGTGGCAGGGCTTGTTTTCGGAGTGGTTGCCCAGAAGCGCCAGTTAGGATTGTCGCCATCCACGAAGATGAGGATGGCATGGTCGTCGGTTAGATGAGCTACATAGCCAGTTGGATTGGTGTAGGTGATAAGACGATACTCATCCGCTAATTGTTGGCGAAGGCCGACTTCCCATTCGGGTGTTCCTGCGAGGATTAGAATAGTGTGCGTCATTGCAGCCTCTCGACTTTTTTCACATCCATTCTATCTTATTAGTACGCTGTAACCGGGGTGAGTTTCTAGGCATTTCAAACGAAAACGAGTAGGGGTTTAGCAGTTTTCCCTACTCGCCGCAGATGCTTTTGTTAACTTGGATTGTACATTTGTGATTTGATGTACCCGGCTAAATCGCCTGGCAAGGGATTATCGGTCAAGCCTTCCTTGTAGGCGATTTCGGCTACCGATTTAGCGATGGCTGCTGATACAGAACGAATGTTAGCCAGCGGTGGGTAAATCTGACCCTCTTTCAAATCGGCAGGTGAAACTTGGTTTGCTAGTGTGCGAGCAGCGGCTGTGAACATGGCATCGGTGACACGTCGCGCACCGCTGACCACAATCCCTAAGCCCACACCGGGGAAAATGTATGAGTTATTGGCTTGACCCGGTGTATAGGTGACATCATCGAGTGTTACCGACGGGAAGGGGCTGCCGCTGGCGAAGATCGCGCGTCCGCTGCTCCAACGATAGGCTTCTTCGGCTGTACACTCGGATTTTGAAGTTGGGTTTGAGAGTGCGAAAATGACGGGACGCTCATTAATACGCGCCATTGATTCAACAACCGGCTGCGTAAACGTGTGGGGTATGCCGGATGCCCCAATTAGGATAGTCGGGCGCAGAGCGTCCACGGCGGATTGCAGATCGGAAACAAATTCGTGCTTGTGGGCAAAGGGACGTTTGTGCTGAGCAAGGTCTGTACGGCTATCAACAACAAGTCCGGTCGAGTCTACAAACCAGCAGTGATGACGGGCTTCGTCAAGTGACAGACCTTCACTTTCCATCGCGGAAGCAATCAAATTACCGATGCCGATGCCCGCTTCGCCAGCACCCAAGAAGAGGATGGTTTGGTCGCTCAAGCGTTGACCTGTAATGCGCAGCGCGGAGAGCACACCAGCGAGTGTTACACCAGCAGTACCTTGAATGTCGTCATTGAAAACACGTTGTTGGTCACGGTATTTTTCGAGCAGGCGAAACGCATTTTGATTGCCAAAATCTTCAAATTGGATTAACGCTTTAGGGAAGCGTTTTTGAACAGCGGTGACGAATTCTTCAATAAATGAGTCGAAGTCGGCACCGCGTGTGCGATGTTTTGATAAGCCGATGTAATGAGGATCATTGAGCAGTTTGGGATTTTCGGTACCAATATCAATGGTGATGGGCAGGCAGGTGGTGGGATTAATGCCAGCACAGGCGGTATACAGCGCCAACTTGCCGATGGGAATACCCATGCCATTCGCGCCCAAATCGCCCAAGCCTAAGATGCGTTCCCCGTCAGTAACGACGATGACTCGAACATCTTTTTCCGGCCAGTTACTGAGGACTTGATCAATTTCCCCACGGTCATCTTCAGAAATGTAAAGGCCACGTCCGCTTACGTAAACTTCACTGTATTCCTGACAAGCCTGCCCAACAGTCGGTGTGTATACGATGGGCATCATTTCGACCAAATTGCGCATCAATGTGTAATAAAATAATGTATGGTTCCGGGATTGAACTTCCATCAAATAGACGTATTTTTCAAGGTCGCTGTTCTTATGATGAAAATTGGCAAGCACATTCTTGGATTGATCTTCTATTGTCCGAACCCGGGGCGGTAGCAGCCCGCGCAGTTTGTGATCGCGACGCTCCTGCGTGGTGAATGCCATTGATCGATTGAGTTGTGGGCGACGGAGTAAATCCAGCCCGTCAATTGGCGGGATTTCACGGGTGGGAGGGTCATTTATTAACATCGTGTCTCTCTCTTTGTTATTGATTTGGGGTATATTTTTTGGCGTATCGCACTTAACCTAGCCGGTATGCCAATGGATATTCACTTATCCGCATATCCTATCTTATTGACTCTAAATCTCTTCGGATGTGAGCATGAGTATGATATGTCACCTAACCTGTGTGATGAATTTCACATGACCTGTGATACTCGCTCGAATAGTATGCATAGTGGTATGATTAGTGTATATTCCCTTAAATTGAATTATGAGAGAAAGGACAATCCTCATGGTGATTGCCACTGCCCCTGAAAGTGAACTGACGATTGACCGGATTAGCGAATTGCTGGGCGCGGATGCCGACAGCCTGTTGAACCATAAGTGCGAGACAATCAGCAAGGATGTGCTGCATCTGCCGGGTAACGATTTTGTTGACCGTGTGTGGACAAGCAGCGA
>JBBSBS010000697.1:0-2434 GCA_038251045.1 Aggregatilineales bacterium
ACACTGCCGGATACGAACGCCGTTACTGCTACACCCAACAAACCATAACCGAACGACAGAATGAGTGTGCTTTCCGCCAATCCGGTGTGGATTTATACGAATTGCCGCTGGCTCTACCCTATGCCTTTGTGGTCTCCGAGTCAGTCCTCACCAATAACCCCACCCACCTCAGACTCGATCAAGTGAAACCTGCCAACGTTTTGCTCTACCAACAGGACAGCATCGTCATTAATGCCACATCAACCACCAATGACCGTCAATTTCTGGTCGTGCAAGAATCGAACTTCCCCGGTTGGCAGGTCACGCTGAATGACTTCGTCGTTCCGCACGTCACCGTTCCCACAATTTATTATGGCAATCAAACCATCGGCCTAATCGCTATCCCCATCATAAAGGGTGACCATACCTTCGAGCTTCATTTCGACCCGCCCGGTTTATCAACCGGAATCCTTGTCTTTGGTGGAACCCTACTCGTCATCTTCCTCTATCTGAAACCACGCCGTAAACAAAAATCCCCTGCATAAGCAAGGGATTTCAATCAGTCAAAAAGTGGGTTAGTGATTACTTCCGCTTGCGCAGGAACGTCGGAATATCAATATCGTCTTCGTCATAAACCCGTGCTGGGACATCCTGCATCGGCGGCTGTTGTGCCGGACGCGGTTGCGGTGGTGCATACGGCTGCTCTTGCGGCAAACCGGATGGCGGCGGTTGCGCTGCACGCGGTTGCGCCGGTTGTTGCGACTGCTGCACCGGACGCTGCTGCGCGGGTTGGCGCGGTTGCAACTGCGCTTCCATCTTACGCTGCGCACGGCTTTGCTCGAATCCGGTCGCAATCACCGTAATCCGCAGTTCATCGCCCATGTTCTCGTCGATCTGCGCGCCGAAAATCAGATTAACTTCTGGATGCGCGCTTTCCTTGATAATAGCAGCCGCTTCGTTGACTTCGAACAGGCTCAGGTTCGGGCCGCCCGTGATGTTGAACAAGATGCCGCGTGCGCCGTCAATTGTCACATCCAGCAAACCGCTGCTGATTGCCGACTCTGCCGCCTTACGCGCACGGTCATCACCGTTAGCCTTACCGACAGCCATCAAGGCCGCGCCGCCTTCGCTCATAATCGTCCGCACATCAGCGAAGTCCAGATTAATCAGCGCCGGAACCGTAATCAGTTCAGAGATACCCTGAATACCCTGTCGCAGCACATCATCTGCCAGCGAAAATGCCTGCTGCAAGCTGGCACGTTTATCCGCAATTTGGAGGAGGCGATCATTCGGGATAACGATCAGCGTATCGACTTGGCTCTTGAGTGCTTCAATCCCGGCTTCAGCCGATTGTTGGCGGCGTGTGCCTTCAAAGCTGAAAGGACGTGTCACCACACCAATCGTCAGCGCACCCAATTCTTTAGCAATCTGTGCCACCACTGGCGATGCACCCGTACCCGTTCCACCACCCATACCGCAGGCGATGAAAATCATGTCTGCGCCGCGAAGCACTTCATACAATTCGTCGGAGCTTTCTTCAGCCGCCTTCCGACCAATTTCTGGATTTCCACCCGCGCCCAGACCGCGCGTCAGCTTATCACCAATGCGTACCCGCATTTTGGCCTTTGCCAGCATCAATGCCTGATTATCAGTATTGATGGTGATAAACTCCACACCGCCGAGACCTTCATTAATCATCCGATTGACGGCATTGCCCCCACCACCGCCAACACCAATCACTTTAATCTGGGCAAAACTTTCGCCGGGTGTCAACATATCCATAGCGTATAAGCCTCCTCGAAAGGCAATTCTTTAAATCACTTAATATCATGTATTGTACTTATAACCGCGAACTTGGCAAATGCTCTAGGTAACAAGTCCTAGTCAGTATCCAATTTATGCATCCCCATCGGGCAGCAAGCGCTTGAATACCCCTCCCAGCGCCTTAACCAGCCCGCCCCCTGCCAGTGGTTTATTCGGTGCAGATGTCTCGCGCGGCGCACCTGAGTCCATACTCAGCCCCATCCGCAGCAAACCGACACTCGTGCTGTAAGCTGGATCACGCAGTACATCCGCCATCCCCGTCAGCCGTTCAGGTTTGGCGATTCTTACCGGAAAGCCCGATTCACGTGCTGCCACTTCTTTCAACCCCGGCAGTTGCGCACAACCACCTGTGATCACCGCGCCCGCCCGTAACATACCGTCATAGCCGGAACGCTTGATTTCTCGCTTAACCATCGTGAACAACTCGGAAACACGCGCCTCGATAATCTCAGCAACCGCGCTCCGCTGCACTTCAATCGGCATCCCCTCGCCAAAAGGCTCAATCAGGAATGTTTCCAGCGGATCAACCGCCCTCAGCAGCGCATGACCATGATGGATCTTCACCGCTTCCGCTACATCAAATGACACATTTAACCCGTAGGTCAAATCGTTGGTGATCAAATCACCACCG
>JBBSBS010000698.1:0-2386 GCA_038251045.1 Aggregatilineales bacterium
CCCGTGATGTGACCTTACCACTTCCGGTGGTTGCTAACAAACGCATCATTGTTGATCTAGAAACTCAGTCGTTGGTTGCTTATGAAAATGGTCAGGAGATTTTCAACTGGCAGATTTCATCAGGTATTTCGGAGGCTCCAACATCGCCGGGTATCTATCAGATTCTCAGCCATGAATCTGTGGCCTACGGTAGCAGTTATACCTTATGTGGTGAGGCAGGCTGTGGGCAATGGGAGCTTGACTGGTTTATGGGAATCTACGAAGTTGTACCCGAATTGGTTAATGGGTTTCATGGGGCTGTGTTGTTGCCGAATGGGGCTTATCTAGGGGGCAATAATGTAGGTACCCCCTACACTTTGGGATGTGTCATGTCTCGTGATGAACAGGCAAGGCAACTATATGACTGGGCTGAGGATGGTACTGTAGTTGAAATCATCTCAAGTGAATATCCGCCTCACAGCGAACTTGCTCGTCGCGCCTTTGATTTGTAGAATTTCTTTCGGCAAACGAACCAATTTGCTGATCAAAGATCTAAAGTAGCGATTAGTCGTTCCCTCATAGTTGCACGTAACTCTAAATTAGCCACCCGGAGAGGTTATTAAATTGACTACTTGACCCACTTACGGATGGCCTGGGTGCCCCGCGCATCATTTCAAGATACAAGGTAATCTAGGAAGAGAGAATTTGCATCATGAGTGAAAGTTAACATATGAATCAGGAAATGAAATCGAGTTATCGCACATTCGCTGTGATGATTGCAACTTCAATGGTTGTGATGTTCGCATTTATGTATCTGAACACCTATGAAATTGCTCATGTTCGCTGGAGCGAGACACGTATTTTCATGACGTTTATTATGGGGGCGGCGATGGCTGTGATTATGCTGAGCTTCATGCAGAGCATGTACAGCAACAAAAAAATTAACATTGCAATCTACATCGGGAGTATTGCGGTGTTTTTAGCTGCGCTGTTTCTGGTCCGCAGTCAAATCACTGTCGATGACTCGGCCTACATGAGTGCTATGATTCCGCATCACTCCATCGCGATTCTGACCAGCGAAAATGCTCAGGTTAAGGATGTACGAGTTCGGGCACTCACCGATGGAATCATCAAGACACAACGCCGTGAGATAGCAGAAATGGATTGGTTGCTTAACGACATTCGTGAAAACGGCATTGCCTCAACTCAAGCTGAGGCAGACGCTCGTCCAGTTCCTGAATTTACTGCCGTGCCGTAACTACGATTGGATCATATAAAGCTAATATCGACGACAGTGAACTAAATGCTGATGGGGATATTAACCGCTTATGGGATTGGTGATGTGGTTAAGTTTGATTCTTCCAATATATTGGGCGATGAAGCGTAGAGTGTACGGTTATCAAAGTGAAGTACTGAGGAGTCGAATTATAAGCTGCATCAGTTGAATATCCATATTCAACCTGATTATCTTCGTCAGTTGTTTCTACTGCGCCAGCTGTTTTTAGGAAAAAGTAAGCTATCCTACACGCACAAATTGCTGTGTTTTATTACAATGAGAATGGTCGGAAACCTAAAACATACCGTGATTGCTAGTTGGGAATGAGATTGGTAAAAGCGAGAGCAAGGATAGAAGCGGAGACCTTTAAGTCAAAGCCCTCATTAGTACGGACATGGAGATGTTGGATACCCATCGCTTGCATTTGACTGTAAACGGTTTCAATGCGCCTGCGGTAGAGGCGGACATCATAGTCGTCAGCCCAAGGTAAGGGAGCCATGTTCTTACGGGGGATGGCAACGAGACGAACGCCGCTGAAATTCAGAATGCTTTTGGCATCCTCCTCAGAAATATAGCCTTTGTCGGCAAAGACGGCGGCACCGTTTGGCAAGCCTAAAATCAGTTCATGAATGGGTGTCAAATCCTGTTCTGAAGCGGGCAGCAGATCAAAACTGACGGGAACACCTGCTGGTGTGCAAATCAGATGTAAACGCCAGCCAAAGAATTTCTCCTTTTTGGCAGCACAATAGCCACAAAAAGCTTTCCCCCGTACTTTCTTGCAACGGCTGGCACGGACTCGCTTGCACACGGGTAAGGGCATACTATCGATGATGAACACCTCACCGCTTCGACACACTTCCGCTAACAGTCTGACGATCCCCTCTAGCCAATCGTGCAGCGCATGTAAGCGCCGATTAAAACGCGATATGCTCAACCTCCGCACATAGCCCAAGCGCACCATCACACACAAGGCTCGCTCATGATGGTTCTGAAAATACTTGGCTGCCATCACCGCTACTGTCAATATCTCGGCTGCGCTCCCACTTGCTCGACAATCTTCTTCAAATCCATAGGCTTCAGTATGTCATCAATTACCACATAACTGGTTACAATATAGCTGTCGTTCATGTC
>JBBSBS010000699.1:0-2373 GCA_038251045.1 Aggregatilineales bacterium
TACCAAAACATAGATGGTTGTCAGCAGCGAAATCATGTCTATACTGGTCATTGAAACATCCTTTCAAGCTTGGTTGTAGGAGTACCTCCTATCTTGATGGATGTTTCCCTTTTTTACCATTTGAATTCACATCAGACGTTGGTTTATGAATGGCAAACAGGACAACGTCTTGTGCCGCACTCCATTCATTCGTTGGAGAATTATGTGGCGTTGGGTACATTTTCTGTGGGTGGCTAGAGAGTAATTAGGATGCGATACCAGAAACGAGTGTCTTCTTTTTACGTAACCAGCCGATAAGGTATTATTCAGTCACTCAAATCAATTTACAAAGGTCATCATGTATCCTCTCTATGATTTTGGCGGTAATGGGCAAATTATTAATCTGCTACCTGCCAATGGTTTCCCACCGGAAACCTATACGCCAATGCTGCAACCATTGACCGAGCGTTATCATGTCATCAGTATGCTGCCGCGTGCCCTCTGGGTGGATGAAAAGCCACCTGTCGAACTCCGTCAGTGGGATATGCTGGCGGATGATTTGCTGGCGGGGTTGGCCTACCACAAGCTGGATAACGTCATCGCTATCGGTCATTCTTTCGGCGGGATTGCCTCAATGATTGCTGCGACCCGCCAACCAGATCGTTTCCGCGCGTTGTGTTTGCTCGACCCGACATTTTTCCGACCGGAATGGCTGGAAGGCATGGAACAGATGCAGCGTGATGGCAGCATCATCGAATTCCCACTGGTTCAGGGTGCTATGCGCCGTCGTCGGACGTTCGAGAGTTTGGAGGCTGCATACGGATACTTTAAGGGTAAGAAGTTATTCGCGGATTGGCCCGATGAAAGTTTGCGCTTGTATGTGGACTATGGGACACAACCCGCAGCCGACGGCAGTTTCGAACTGCGCTGGTCGCCGGAGTGGGAAGCCTATTATTTCAGCACCGGATACACACGCTCATGGGAGGTCGCTTCCAAATTGCGTGGTTTGCTCCCAATACTAACGATAGGCGGTGGTACGACCGACACTTTTGTGCCAGAAATCGCCGTTATGCTGCGCGAAGTGCTGCCCGAAGCAACATTTACTGAAGTAGCAGGGCAAGGACATTTATTTCCACAAAGTGCGCCAGCAGTAACAAATGCGCTCATTATGAACTGGCTGGACAAGTTGAGGTAAAATCGCTGAAGTACATGCCGTCTATTAAATAATATAATCCAATTTTTGGATGATGTTAGGGAGAATAATGAACACTGAGTCGCTCGTTGATCGATTGGCTGATATTCCTCATCGAATCGCTCGTTCTGTGGTGGATTGGAGTGTGGCAGAATTGCGTGCCCAACCCGTGGTGGGCGAATGGTCTGCCACTGAAGTGCTGGCGCATTTGCGTGCAGCAGATGACATATTGACCCCTCGCATCTATATGATGCTAGTGCGCGACAATCCTACTTTGCTTGCCTACGAAGAACGGGTATTGGCAGCGCTGATGGGATACGCCGAGTCTGATTTCAACACATCCCTTCAAACATTTACCCTCAAACGCGACGAATTGGTGAATGCGCTGCGCCGCCTTACATCTGAACAGTGGGAACGAACCGGTGTCCATGAAAATAAAGGCTCGATGACCATCTTCAAGTTGGTTAATGACATGGTGCTGCACGAAGAAGAACACTGCCGCCAAATTGAGGCATTGGGCCCCCGCCATGTGCTGCCCAAGTCATATGCACGGGCATTGCTGCTCGATGACCAACCAGAGTCTCGCGAACGCTATAAAGTTATGCTCGAAGGTTCTGGTTACGAAGTAATAGTCCCAGCTACCAATGCTGCGGCACTCGATATTTTGTTGGAGGATCCCAATTTTCAGATCGTGCTGGCTGACTTTGATGTCTTGGGGCAGCATGACCTGAATTTCTTGGACTCGCTGCGGGTAATTTATCCGGGTCTGCCAGTCGTGGTACTAGGGGCGGATGAGGATTTGGAATGGGAAGCTATGGCGCGCGAGCGCGGTGCAGAAGCCTTTTTCTATGAACCCGTTAATTTGCAGGATGTATTGGAAACGGTTTTGACTCTCACAGGGCAAAATAGTTACTGATTTCATTGCATCGCGCGAGTAGGATAGGCTCTTACTTATTCCCGAACTGTTGGGCGCGGCGGTTGCTGTTCGCGCCATTCGGAATCAAGAATAGAGTAACAAAGTAAATCTTCCGGTTGACCACGCAGGGATGTGTAATGTCGGCGTACCCCTTCACGCTTGAAGCCTGCTTTTTCCAACACTCTGATTGAGCCAATATTATCTGGCAGGACAACCGCGCCGATACGATGAAGTCCGAGTGTATTGACGGCAAACTGCATCACGGTGGTGACAGATTCGGTCGCGA
>JBBSBS010000700.1:0-2362 GCA_038251045.1 Aggregatilineales bacterium
CAGAAAGCATGCCTTTGACATTTTCCATAATAAAAAACTTCGGCTGCGCCTCTTCTACTACACGGACGAAGTGACGAAACAGCCCCCCGCGTGGATCACTAATGGATCGACGCTGACCAGCCGTGCTAAATGATTGACAGCTTGGCCCACCTGACACAACAAACGCCCCACCACGTTTCAGGCCTGCTATCTCTAACATCTCCGCAGTTGTTACTTCTTCAATTTTGCGATTTATAATTGGCAAATCTGGACGGTTAAGCTTTATTGTCTCCACAGCTTTAGCATCACATTCCACTGCAAGGACAATTTTGAATCCTGCCTTCTCAAGCCCAAGATCAAGCCCCATTGCACCCGAGAACAGTGAAATTACTGGTATTGGTTTATTTTTTCGCATCAAGCATCCCCCGCACTTAATGAATAATATACAAAATAGTCCGTATGGTCCATGCAAATCTAAATCAACAAACAATAAGGGACAGCCCACGGTTTCCCCAACCCATTACCCTTGATCTGTAAAACGCTTTGTTACGCCGCCATCTCTTCTACTTCGCGCTCGATACGATCTTTCAGTTCCGCTTCGGCAATCTTCAAATCGTAGCTCAGTTGCAGATTCAGCCAGGACTTGGCATCCGTGCCGAAGTAGCGCGCCAGCCGTAATGCGGTATCGGGTGTGATCGAGCGGCGTTTCTTGACGATCTCGTGCAGCCGCGTGGCGGGCACGCGCAATGCCTGCGACAGCGCATGAACGCTCATGCCCATAGGCACGAGGTATTCCTCGCGTAATATTTCTCCCGGATGTACCGGGCGCATTCCATTCTTCACCATGTTGGTCTCCTTATTGATCCGGCACGAATTTAGTATCAACTTCCGTTCGCCCTGAGCCTGTCGAAGGGCATGTGGTTCGACAGGCTCACCACGAACGGCTTCATACTTTACAGGTGCCGGATCAATAGTGGTAATCGACGATCTCGACATCGAATACGTCGCCATTCCTGAATTTTAAACCGTGACTAAAGGTACCGGAATCGAATAGTTTTTTGACTATGCCCAAGCTCTCGTAAGCAATTCATCCATTGCGCCGGTGATGCGATCACCCTCTTTGGCAAGTGATGCGACCTTCTCTCCCAATTGATCGGTGGCGACGGATACGATCTCCAGTGGATGCAGCACTACTTTTATCCCTTTGATGGTGAATGCGGGGTTGAGCGATGAGCTGGCAAGCGTTGCAGCGTTATCGAGATTTGCGCACCAGGGGGATCACAACGCGGCGGCGATAGCTGTCGAAGAGGATGACTGGACGATGACGACATAGGGAATGGCTTCCCGCTGTTTGCCGATATTTTTATGTACGTCGAACTGCGCCATTACAAGGTGGAGTGTTCGTCGGCAAACGAACCGGAGTGTTCGTTAAACACATTCCATGTTTGTGCGGCGACTTCGGCGGCGCGGGCTTTTTCCTGCCTCGCGCTGTTCTGCTTCATCACGAAGTCGGTCAATGGTTGTTCAACTACACCGGAGAGGTTGTCTGTCATGCCTTTTGCCTGGGACACCAGTTCTTCGTTGAGCGTCAGGTTGACCGGGCGTTTGCGCGATTGATTGCTTTGCATTGATTTCATGGCTTTCCTCCTGATGCGCATAGTATGCGCATTGCGTTTCTTGTGAAGCGAAAACTTCAACGTAAGGCACAGGAGTCGAATTGTTTTGTCCCGATCATTTCCAGATATCCACTACCACACCCCGTTCGCGCAGCGAGTCAGCCCGCCCGCGGATGTAACGCTGCAGATTGGTTTGCTTCTTGTATGCTCCCGAGGAGACATAGTCCAGTACGGACAAATTAAAGGGGTCAGCATCGCATTATATTTTGCGAAGACATGCGGTCTAAACTAAACGCGAAGCTGACCCCCGTTTCCCTGATTTGGTTTTCTTCAGTAGATTGGGTTGATCTGTGGGGTTGTCGTGGGGTGGGTATTTAGTCTTTTGCTACCTGAACAATCAACTTGCCGAAATTCTTTCCTTCGAGCAGA
This sequence comes from Aggregatilineales bacterium, assembly GCA_038251045.1. Taxonomy (GTDB): domain Bacteria; phylum Chloroflexota; class Anaerolineae; order Aggregatilineales; family Phototrophicaceae; genus CFX2. The sequence goes on from JBBSBS010000700.1 coordinate 2,025, forward strand.
CCAATAAAGGCTTGCGGAGCATTTTCCAGACCATCGACAACATCCTCCTTGAACTTGATCTGACCTTTGGCCAGCCATTCGCTCATCTGGGTAAAAAATTCGCCATAGCGATGACCATAGTCATCAAAAATAATGAAGCCCTGCATTTTTATCCGCTTGGTCAGCAGCGTCCGGGCCAACAGGCCCAGGCGGTCCGGGCCATCCGGTAGTGCGGTGTCGTTGTAATTGGCAATCAAGCCGCACACGGGGATGCGAGCGCTAGTATTGAGCAGCGGTAACACGGCGTCAAAAACAGCACCGCCCACATTCTCGAAATAGACATCTATCCCTTTCGGGCA
>JBBSBS010000701.1:0-2332 GCA_038251045.1 Aggregatilineales bacterium
CAGGAAGATGGGCAATGGAAATGGTGTGGCGAAGCAGGATAATTACGCTATTTTAATACATAACTTTGATAGGATGTGCCTATGCCCATGTCACAAGAGTTTAAGGATCGGCTGAACCCTATTTTGCCAGAAATCGCAGAGCATTTTGGCACTCCATTTCATATTTATGATGAGATTGGCATGCGTGAAACAGGCGAATTAGTCAAAAATGCCTTTGCAGATGTCAATGGATTTCGCGAATATTTCGCGGTAAAAGCCCTACCCAACCCTCATATTCTAAATATTATTCATGAGATGGGGTTTGGATTTGATTGCAGTTCGATAGCCGAGCTTGTCCTGAGCAGGCAAGTTGGGGCTCGTGATGACGATATTATGTTCACCTCAAATAATACCAGCGAAGTCGAGTTTGATGCCGCATTTGCTGAGGGTGGGTGCATTCTCAATCTTGATGATATAACGATGCTAGAAAAGTTGCCGTCAGTACCTGACCGCATTTGTTTTCGATACAATCCCGGCGCGCGCCGAACCGGTAACGCGATTATTGGGAAACCTGAGGAGGCAAAATACGGCATCAGCCATGAGCAGTTTATGACTGCATATCAACGTGCAAAAGAGCGGGGAATCAACCGCTTTGGACTGCATACGATGCTCGTGTCCAATGAGCGAGATTATCGGTATATGGTCGATACCGTAAAAATGTTACTTGAATTGATTAATTCAGCCCATGAAGCGCTCGGTATCCAGTTTGAGTTTATCAACATAGGAGGCGGTTTAGGCATCCCATATCGACCAGAAGATCACCCCCTCGATATTCTTTCACTATGTAAAGACATTTCAGCATTATTAAATGTTTTCAAAGCTAAACATGGATATAGTCCCAATTTACATATGGAAAGTGGGCGCTATATGACTGGCCCACACGGTGTTCTAGTCACACGTGTAATCAACCACAAGGATACTTATCGTCGTTATGTTGGCGTAGACGCGTCGATGTCGGCACTGATGCGTCCGGGCATGTATAATGCCTATCATCATATTGAGGTTTACGGGAAAAATCTGGTCACGAAACAAGAAACGGTTGATGTTGTAGGCGCTCTATGCGAAAATAATGATAAATTTGCCATACAACGACCGTTGCCACCCATAGAAGATGGGGATCTCCTATTAATCCATGATACAGGCGCACACGGTCACGCGATGGGATTTAATTACAATGGAAGGTTACGCCCACAAGAATTACTTCTACGAAAAAATGGAATTGTAGAACGTATTCGTAGGGCTGAAACTTTAGACGATTACTTTGCCACATTACAGTTCCCGCCCCAAACTTTCAATCCCGTCCAATCCATACAATCCATTGTGCAATAACTGATGCCAAAACTTGAACCAACATCCGCAATTATCGAGAATATTTTAACACGCGTGCCAGAAGGATTTATCCGATATGACATGCTATGTCAGCGTGTTGCCCTGCAACGAGACATGGTTGCGACCCTCGTTAGCAACAACGTGGGCCAAGATGGCGATTGGTGGTACGACCCAATGCGATTGACTCAAGATGAACTCCGCGACAAGATCACATGGGCAAAGCCAATCTTCCCGGAAATGAAAGCTGGCGGTGTTTTTACTGACGCGACAATTGCAGAGCGTAAAGAAGCGCGACAAGTTCGAATCGAGCAATTGGGAAATGCTGCGCAACGCATCATGATTGAACTCGATCAAACTCAGGGCTATTGTCGGTTCGGTGACTTAAGCAGAGACGAAAATGACGAAACTGTCTTGAACACACTGGTTGAAGGTAAAGAACTTGGTCTTCACGAAGGTTTGTTGTATGACCCGTTACGACTGAGCAACAGAACCATTAAACAAGTTGCCACACAAGAAAAACTCGCACCCGTAAAAGAAGCGGTGACCAATTTTCTGACGAACTTGCCGGGGCAAGTGGCTCAAGAGACAGAACTTGTCGAAAAGTTTGGCGCTTATGCGTTGGATGCGTTGTTATCTTTCAACGTACTAAAACCCCTTCAAATTATGAACACCGATCATCAGGCAACAACATGGCTGCGATTGGCAAGTGCTGATCCCACAACTGCCCAAAAGTTTGCTTCAGAAAGTGTCACCACGGCGTGGGAAACACTACTTGAAAGGTGTGGCACGAAAACACGCCCCGGTGTTAAAGACGGCAAGTCAGTTCGGTTACAAGTATTGGCGCGCACTTATACAGTAGGCAGTGCAGCTCAACGGATTGGCGTACGACAAATAACGCTGGAACGGGCAATCGACGAAGACCGGATTGAAGCGTTTGAAGACCCAGAAGGAAAGCTCCGTTTAC
>JBBSBS010000702.1:0-2329 GCA_038251045.1 Aggregatilineales bacterium
CAAATGGCGGGTCTCACCATGTACTGGGATCAGATAACGCGGATTAACCGTATCCAGCATCACCTGCATTTCGTCACGGCTGCCGTGTCCCGAAACATGCACTTCCGCCAGCTTGCCATAAATCACATTCGCGCCGCGCTCAAACAATTTATTGAGCATCCGCCCGACTTCTTCTTCATTACCGGGGATCGTACCGCCGGAGATGATGATCGTGTCGCCCTGTTTCACCTGCACCTGACGATGTTCGCCTTGTGCCATGCGGTTGAGGGCCGAACGCGGCTCGCCTTGCGAACCCGTCGAAAGGATCAGCAATTGCTTGTCAGGAATTTTGGCGTCAATATCGACCAGCAAACGATCCGGGATTTTCATGTATCCCAGTTCGCGCGCCAGGGCGACATTTTCTTCCAGGCTGCGTCCAGTGAGCGCCACTTTACGACCATGCTTTTTCGCCAGAGTCATAATTTCTTGCAAGCGTGCCAGCAGCGATGCAAATGTCGCGATGATAATACGTCCGTTTTTAGCTTCAGCAAACAGGCGATCCAGTTCGTCAGACACCACTTGTTCGGTGGCCGTGCGCCCCGGACGATCCGCGTTGGTGCTGTCGGCCAGCAAGGCCAGCACACCGTTGGGCGTTAGCTTGCGCAAGCGCGCCAGATCGGTGGTTTGCCCGCCTGATGGGGTTTCATCCAGTTTATAATCGCCCGTGTGGACAATTGCGCCCACCGGGGTATCAATGACCAGACCGGCTGAACCGGGGATCGAGTGTGCAACCGGAAACAGGCTGATTTTGAACGGCCCAAGCTGAAAGCTGTCCGTATTCTTGACCACCTGGAGGTTGGCCTGTTGCAACACTTTGCCTTCTTCAAGCTGGCGTTTGACCATACCAACCGTCAGCGCCGTACCATAAATGGTCGTCTTAATCTGGCGCATCAGATACGGTAGCCCGCCAATATGATCCATATGACCATGCGTCAGCACGATGCCGCGCAACTGATCCTGATGTTCAACCACGTAATCAAACTGCGGTAAAACCAGATCAATCCCGTACATATCGCTTTCGGGGAACATTACCCCGCAATCGACCAATATCATGTTGCGGCCATACTCAAGAACAGTCATGTTCTTACCAATTTCCCCCAGGCCACCCAGGGGAATAATTCTTAATTTCTTTGCCATTTGTTTGTTTTGTTCACTTTAGTGCTCTATTATGCGTTGAAAGCCCTGGCGGGTAGCACAAAACCGCTGGGACATTGAATTTTTTCCAGTCAGGTTTGAGACGACTTCAACTTAAGTTTTTTAAGGGAGAATCGGGAGATCAAACGTTTCGAGGAATTTAACACATGGTCATTATAATCTAATTTATGTAAAAAGTATAGCCCCCGCCCTTAACACTCCATGAATCCGCTTCTATATTGATGAGGCACGATCCTCAGCGATCATTTCAACCTGATTCCAGTGACTCTATAACTGAGGTAAATATTTATGAGGCGTTTACGAAAATTTTAGCTGCTCATTTACAAAACCCCCGAACTGTGCGATAATGTACTTTGATAGGGTATAATCACCCTGGTTGATGTTGCACCTCGTGTTCCTCTCTCTCCTCTACGACGACCACTTCTGCATCTTTTGCCACGACTGCTACCTTATCCGGTATCCCCATCTATATATACAGGAGTATGTCATGGCTAAAAAGCTATACGTCGGTAATCTGTCTTACAATGCAACTGAAGCTCAAATCCGCGAATTATTCGCTCAAGTCGGTGAAATCACCGAAGTGAACGTCATCACAGACCGCGACACTGGCAAATCGAAGGGTTTCGCCTTTGTCACGATGACGAGCGACGAAGCCGCCCAGGACGCTATTCGCCGCTTCAACGGTCACCAAATGGATGACCGTGCCTTGACCGTTAATGAAGCCCGCCCGCGTGAAGAACGCTCAACCAGCGGCGGCTCATTTGGCCGTAACAAGCGCTTCTAATCCAGGTCACTGAATTTTGAAACCAAAAACAGTGTGAGAATCGTTCACACTGTTTTTACCCTCATAATAAGTCCTGTCCTTCTACCGTAATCATCGCAGCCTCAACATGATCTCACGACGATGAGATCACGAAGCAGTTTGAGGCATCCACATCATCGCATGTACTGACCGAACAATTTACGGTATAGGGGCAAATCTTATGGTGAAAGTAAAACCGGAGCACATCATCACTATCCTTCTAGTCGATGATATTGTGGAAATCCGCGCGAACGTGAAGAAGATTCTCAGTTTCGAGCCAGACTTCAATGTAATCGGCATGGCGGGATCGGGCGCTGAAGGCATAGCGATGGC
>JBBSBS010000703.1:0-2324 GCA_038251045.1 Aggregatilineales bacterium
GGGCGCAGCGTTAATACACTGGCAACGTGCAACCCTTCCCGCTGTGGTTACGGCATTCCTAAATCCAACTTCTGATACTGAACTATCCCACTAGCGCGGCAATCACCCGTTGGGCATGTTCGATCATGTGTAGGGCATGTTCTGTGTGAATGTGTTTTCCTGCCTGAGCCTGAACTTCATTGATGAAACTATGAAGGATAATTACAGCTATCCTTGTCCGTCCACGATCTAATGCTGCCTGAGCGACATCGAGTTTAACAAGGAGACTCTTAGCAACGCCTTGACTGGTAATATGGCCTTCAGCAATGGCATGGGTTATACACAATCGCAAAGAAGCAATGGTATCGCCATCATGTCCGGGACAGGTCATCTGGTTATCTTGGCCTAGCACCGAACTTACAGTCATAAGGCTTAGAGCCATAAGAATAATAATGAATAGTATTTTTTTCATATTGGTATACCCCTTGTCATAATCGGCATGCTTTCCAAACGATAGCTAATACATTAAGGTAAAACGAATAGGGTTGCGATTGTGCAATGCACGAAGTTGACGGTGACATCTGTCATATATTGGGCGAAACGGTATCGAGGGCAGTCGACATCTGCACAGACTACTTCTACAGTGCCACTTATGATTTCTGAGGTGGCGGGTGAGATTATTTTGCCACTTCAAAACGGCGTATTCTCGGCAGCCACAGCGTCAGAAAAGCATTGATTTCAGCCGGAAAATAGTTAACTGGCACTGTAGAAAATAATAGCTGTATTGGCGTTCATTGCAGGTGTATTTTTGTTTATTTATGCGCTCAAAATTGGCATCACCTACTTACCAGCAGACGCAAGCGCGATACAAGAAACTGACCTGTACACGCTAGCAACTTTTTACGGTGTGCTATTGATAGCAGCGTTCGCAGGTGCCGCTTGGGCTGGGATAGCACTTTTCACATAATGGGTTAAGCAATATCCGCAATATCATGACGTATCCCTAAAATACGCTCACACGAAGCTCATTCCTCAATATAACAATCCTTATGCGCGGTGCTTAGGCTAACGGCATTGCAGCCCAACAGAAAGTTTATCTATATGAAACCATCAAATTCAGACTCTATTCAGTTATGGGCATTTGTTGTTTTGTTGGCTGCATTCTTTATCGCTTGGTATGTAAACACTAAAGAAGGAAAAACACAACATGATTAAGCAAATACGGGACACGGGATTAACTTCAAACACGATGTATCTGGCGGCGTTTGTCTCAGTGGTGTTGAGCATTGCTATTTGGGTGCTGCGCCGTGGCGAAGACCGTCCGAATGCCGAACGCTTTGGCATTTTCGTCGGCCTATGGGCACCGACGTTGATGTCATTGGCGAAGTCGATTGAAGACTCCGAAATCGCTGATGGCGTGAGTTCAAAAATTGATATGCCCGCCAGCTTGTAATGCATTCGCTGCCTAAAGCAAAATTCGGTAGGGACAAGAACTAGAAATAGTGATAATTTTTGTCAGGCGGACAGCACACTATGCAGGTGCTGTCCCTCTAGATTACAAGAATGTTATACACAATTAGTCCATCTGTCCCATGACATCTTCATCCAGTTCCTTTAGATTAAAAAAAGTTATTGAGTGGTTAATCAGGGAAATATAATGCAAAATACCCTTAAGATGCCCTCCTATGATGAACTTGCTGATTTATCAAATACTGAATTGATCCGGCGCATCAAAACGGCCAAAGATCATTGTGATGAGGCTCGGCAACGGGGGGAAAGTACCACCGAGAAAGAACGAATATATCACGTTTTTGAGCATGAACGCGTGAAACGCCTGAAATTCGGTGAAGCCGCTCACCGCTAACCAGTAATTACAACTAAATATATATCTTTTGGGCGGAGTGACCACTCCCCTCACCTGCCCCGCCGCGCCGGGTACTTGCTCACGTCAAACGCCATCAGGGTATCCAGTTCGATAAACTGGCGCGATTCAATCTGCACCGCCTCGATTTTGCCGAGTTCAATCAGCACTATGAGCCTATCCCGCGAGATGTGCAGGTACTTAGCGGCTGGTGACACCTTCCCTACCTTTGAGCCTAGTACGTAATTGTGAGGCATTATTAGAGGCGATATGGGGACAAGATTCGATTACGACATTCTCACTGCTACGACTGAGCCGCCCAGCGATTATCAGTATGTCGCAAGAGTGGGCAGCATACTGCGTCATTCGGGTAATGCTTCTGAAATTGTACCTTGGTCTGAACATCAGATACCTGAAATGTGGGGTATGACTGAGGATGAAGCCTACACAAAGCTTGAAAATCTAATAAAAGAATGGATAGCCA
>JBBSBS010000704.1:0-2299 GCA_038251045.1 Aggregatilineales bacterium
CCATTTAAGTTGAGTGCCGTCAAAGTCTTGGCATCAGCGTTAATGACCGTATTCACATCCTGTATGCGCACCGGCAGCACCTTGGCAAACTGGGCGGTGTAGGCTGTATGCAGGCTGTTGATGGTGGACTCGGTGCCATCGCTTTTCACCAGGAAGAAATCGAGATTGGCGTTGCCTGAACTCTGGATCATGAAGTCGCGATTCAGAATGAAATCCGAGTCTTGAGATGAAGTGGAAAGCTGAGTGAAGAAACCCACTGCGACAGCTCGTGCATCAGTGTACTTACCTGTGACACGATTGAATAACTTCATCAGGACCGGATCGCCCAATAGAATATTGAACTTATCCGCCTGCTCCCGCGAGATGATGACCCCGTTGGGTGTGTTTGCCAGTGCGTCGAATGTTTGCTGGGCACTGGTTTCAAAGAAGGCATCCGGTGAGTAGGCCACCTTACGGAACTCTGCTACGTTTATCCCATAGACCGTTTGCCGCTCCGCGCCGATGAGTGCTTGGTTATCACGAACAATCCCGGTTACTGCAACCACACCCGGTAACTGCAACTGTTTAGCAAAGGCAGTTGTCTGGGGTGTCGTCAGGGCTGGGGTAATCCTCAAGTCCGAACCAACTACATACTGTGAGTCCAAACGTCGTTCGGTGCTGTAAGTTTTACCGAAAATGAGTAGGCTAACCCCGAAGGACAGCGTGAGGGCAATCACTGTCACCGAGGCGCTCACCCGACCGGAACGGCGGCTGATATTACGCCCGGCGACATCGCCCAGATCACCCATTAGCCGCGTCAATAGTCGGGAGAAAGGTGCAGCAGTCCGTTTCAATCCACCATCCAAAATCCGCAGCATCAGCAGCGTTGTTCCCAACCAGATAAAAAATGGAATGAGGAAGATGAAAAAAGAGAGTTCGACAGCAGTGGTTTCAACCGCTTTGGGCTTGAAACCGCCATTGACGTTATTGACATACCAGATTGCTGCGGCGGCCACAAGGAGAATGACATCCAACCATGCCCGCTGCCAGAATGGTTTGCCTTCAGTGCGGCGCACGACTCGTCGTTCCTGCGTAATTTCTCGCTGAAGAGCATTGTAGGTTGGGATGAAAGCTGCAGCAAAGGTCAGAACTAATCCTGCGCCAAAGGCCACCAATCCTGACGAGGCCAATTGCGGCAAATTAGCGATAGACAGCGTGTTTGTACCCAACGCTAGAGCAACACCGACGGTACCGAGAATCAGCCCCAGTATAGAACCGCCGATGGCCAGCAATATGGAGGTTGCGGCCACAATCGCCATGATTTGGCGAGGTGTAGCACCACGTGTCCGTAAGAGGCCAAATTCCCGGCGTTGGGCTTCAGCAAAGAGTTCTGCAGCAAACTTGCTCAGATAAGCCGCCAGTGCCACACCCGGCAGTCCCAAAAAGATCAGGAGGATCTTAGCACTTAAGATGTCGGAACCTGCCGACTTGAAGGCGGTTTCCAAATTGTTAACTACCCGCAATTGTCCTGTAAATTGGCGTTCGACCAGACGGCGTAGTGCAATTACTTGGCTGTTAGCTTTGGTTGGATCAGGCGACAGCGAATCCCGATTGGTACGCATGTGAAGTTGTGGATCGAGCGCATAGACCTGTGTAGTGGCAGTGCCCGTCGTTAGAGTCGTCGGTGGTAGTGCTTTCAATCCATCGTAGAGTGTGGCATTAAACCAGTTGATATCCACAAACATTAGATCAGATACGAGGGTGTTTTCAGCCTCACCCGCAGCAAATAACGGATCAGCATTGGTGGTATCTACAATGCCTGTAACCGGCAGTTCAATGGTCTTGTTGATGCCTTTAAAGGTCACACTCAGGCTATCCCCCACTTTAATTTGCTGGGCAATCGCCATCGTTTCGCTAATCATGGCTCCTTTGGGATCAAAGGTTCCCTGACTGATATTCAACAGTCCAAAGGTTTTGAGATAGGTCGGGGTGAGGGCAAACATGCGCCCCGCCGGACTGCCGGTTGTCGCCCCCATTTTGCTTGCGGTAGCAAAATCAGCGGTAATAACTGGTTCAACTGCCTTGATTCCATCGACAGTTGCTAAACTCTGGGCAGCTTGCATCACATTCAAATCAGGTGTGATGCCATGTCCCACCATATCCAGTTGAACTGGAGCTAGCGCAAGGGTCGTCATGCGTCGGGCAGATGCATCCACGAAAAACAAGATACTGGCGAATAAACCAACCGCCAGCGCCAGCCCGAACAAGTAGGTTAAGGTGCGTCCGGGGGTGCGCCAAACCAGCCGGACGGCATAGGTCA
>JBBSBS010000705.1:0-2296 GCA_038251045.1 Aggregatilineales bacterium
AAAAAAGTTGTGGCGCAAATTAATAACAATCATGATAGAGCAAGCCTGGCGATTAGAATTGAGGCGAATAATCTGTTTATTGATGGTCCAATTATAGATAAGGCCCGGGGAAAACCGTGGGAAATTACAAGGAATGACGAAAATCGTTTGATTGCTATCTTTACAAAATCGGACATACTTTGGGCACCGGTACTTACTTTCTTGTTAGATAAGCAAAATGGTACGGCAGTCTACTCAGAGAATTATTTTTATAACTTTGAATCTGTCAATTTAGCTAATCAGGTAAAGTTCTTAAGATGTGGTGAGTGAAATTGGTCTTGATAAAGACTTATCAAATATTCAGGTTTACGCAGGAAAGATTAGCTAAAAATAATTCTGAACAAATTATATAGATTATTCGCTAGCCGAGAGACAGATCAAACGGAAAAAACAAGTTTTCCGTTTGATGCAGCCAACAGCGTGTCATGCTGCGCCGCTTGTAAAGAGGTGCTTGCAGCAATTGGGTCGAGGCTGGCTTGTGCCGCTTCGCTCAACCACGACCCAATCAAGCCTCTTGACCGCGCTCCGTGATCCATTATTCCAGCGTTACTTTCGATTGACGCAGTATGAAATAATGAAGGGTCTGTTATTTTCGACTCGCACATTACAGCCCACAGACACATTTCAATCGCTAAGCCACAGCCAGTGGCTTTTTGTTTCCTAATTGTAGAGGAATGGAGTATTGCTATGCCTGAGACAAAGGACAAACCGTTCAATTGGGCCATCTTTTTTGACGAGGTACATGTTCTGAGTGTGAACGGTGCAAAACAGGAAGTTCGCTTTTTTGAAAATGGAGGAGCAGGAGCCGGAAGGATCGTTGTCAAAAGCGATCAAACGCCGAGTGTCGCTTCGACCAATAATGCAATGGAACTCTTTAGTTTAGCGTTACAGTTTGCGGTCAAGTATGACTTACTGATTCAGTGTGCGACAGATGAGGCGAAAGTCGCGCTGGAGCGCATCGGAGCCAAAGACTTCCTTGACCGGATTTTGTCGCTGACCAACGATGATGAGCGCCGGATGCGTTTTCAGGGGTTTCTTTTCTCATTTGCCCATAGTACCAATGGCACGAATGGTACAAAGGCAGCGTCGCCTGTGCCACCGCCACAGAAGCGCGAGGAAAAGGCACCTGCTAAAACAGTCAAGCAGTAACTATGAGGGAACATAATTATGGAGCTGTTGACTGAAGAAATCCGTGTCAAGTTGCCTGCACTGTACAGTAATGACGAGTTGGGATTGAAGGCACTGGCTCAGGTGAAGTATTTCACGCCTGATGGTGACTGGACATGGTATGCCTCAGAAGGATCGTATGTGGACGCGAATGGGTATTTTGACACCGACAAGGAGAAGGTTGATTACCTGTTCTTTGGACTTGTGATTGGATTCGAGATCGAGCTAGGGTATTTCAGTTTGTCTGAACTCTCTCAAGTCCGAGGCGCACTCGGATTGCCCATCGAGCGTGATTTGCATTTCAAACCGAAACCGCTTGGCGAATTGCAGGCACAGCATCGCGCCGAGCGCGGTGAATAATCAGTTTTTGGATTGAACTCCCGTGAGCCTCTCATAAAGGTTCACGGGAGGATTTACTGCGTGAACATGATCCGTATGGCTTAATATGCTAGGATATGCCATGCGCCAAAATGCGATTGCGTCTTCAGCCAACAAAGAAACAACGATTTCAATGACCCGGTTTCGAAAGGATATGGATGCTGTACTTGATCGGGTGTATGAACAAAATGAGGTGTTCATTGTTCAAAGATCGGGTAAACCTGTTGCCGCCATTGTCCATCCTCGTAACCTTGCATACGTCTATCCGCAAAAACCACGTATGAAATAGAAGCGCATCACTTCATTTTGGAATTGACATGTAATACTGTCATGTGTATTATGACAACATATGTTACGCACCACGTTTTATTTTCCAGAAACCTTACATCAACGTCTTAAAATGGCTTCAGCTCGTCAGAAAAAATCGGTGTCCAAATTGGCTCAAGAAATACTTGACCAAGCTCTCGTTGCCGACGAGCAAATCCATTTGAAAGAGATGTATCAGGCACTACAAGAAATCAAGGGCAGAGGGCAAGATCAGTCCCAACCTCAATCGGTAGATGAAATTCTCTATGGCGAAAATGGCGCTTGGCGAGGAACAATGCCGCTCAATTCCCAAGGAGTATGACAACTTCAGCATATGACATTCTGATTGATAGCGATGCTTTTGTAGGGTGGACACTTCAAACCGACCCACACCACGAGCGTTCTG
>JBBSBS010000706.1:0-2242 GCA_038251045.1 Aggregatilineales bacterium
CGACGGGCAATAATAGTAGCCGCTGCGCCAGTTGAAGCTGTCGAGCCTGTTCCCCGACGAACCAGTAATTGGGGATGCCCACAGTTCTTTGCATTTGCAACAACATAAGCCCCAGCACTTAACCAAGCAAGTGCCGGTTGATCGACCGAAGCGGAACAAAGTGCGTCGAGTGCAGCAGCGTCACTGTCAACCGATTCAATCTTGACCGATAATTTTGTTTTTGTCTCAATAGCCGATTCGATATCGGCAATGGTGTCGTCTGATACCTTTGCGAAGGGGTGAATAATCAACCGTAGTGGATTATCCGTTTTGCCAACTCCCACGGATGTCGGCAAAGGTGGTAATGGTGTTGATCGAGGAACAGAAGTCAATGTAGCAATGGCGGTAGGCAATACGGCGGCAGCTTGTGGGCGACAACCGGCAACAAGTGCCACTAATAGACCCAACAGAATAAAGCGAGCCAAGGTTGCAGGGAATTTATGCTTTAGTTGGGACAATGTGACTGCCTCCGTTCAGATGATGACTTCGCTCATTATAACATCATCCACCGGTCACAGGATCAGTTTGAACCAGCAAAATATCACGCGCACCAACTCGCTGGTTCACGACTTCAACATCTTCATGTATCAAACCTGCCCAGCACTGTTGAGGGTTACGGGCTTTGATCAATTCCGTCATACGAATAGCCCCCCATACTTCACTTTGAGCACCAGCAGGTAAGTAATAATAGGTGTTGCCATTCTGGGGGTCAACTTCTTTAGTAAGACTATCGGGTGATCCAATCGCCCAGCGCCACGGCCAATTGGTTTCAGAAGTGGAGCACATCATCCCTACACGAAACGACCCAGACTGTTCATAAACACCGCTTGCACCCCAAACTTGACTGGAATCGTACACAGTACCGGGCCACGGACCGCTCGTCCGAATGGCGACTTTACCGTAATTGTGAACCGTGAGCTTAAAGACCAACATATCGCCGACAGGCATAGTAATGCTGGTAAAGCCTAAATCGCCGGATAAACTGGGGGTTGGTAAAAGTTCGCCAGTTTGTGTCTCAGAGATACCATATTTGGCATCATATGGCTGCGGGGTGAAAAATACATCCACACCATTAGGTTGCGGGGCAATTTCAGCCTGTGGAACACCGCCACTATTGATAACCAGTTTTGAGGTCTGACTCAACCGTTGCCCTACTAGATCTTGGGCAACAGCCACAACAGTATATTCTCCATCGGGGGGGGGTTCAACCCCCCGGTCAATACCACCATCGTAGTCAAAAAAGTGCTGCCCTGCTTCACCCGGTTTGCGACCGCCCAAAATTTCGGGAATGAAAATGGATTGCCCTGCTGCATCCTGCAAATAAACATTCAGGGAGTCAACTTGTTTCGACAGGTTAAGATTCATGATAATGCGGTCAGCTATACCATCCTGATTGGGTGAAAATTCGTGCCGGTCTAGTGAAAGATTTGTAATTTCCGGTAGCTGAACATCTGCATCTGCAATCACCAGACTACCAGTTACCTCAGCAGTTTCACTGGTTTCGACAGACTGTGCTTGTAAATTCCAAGTGTATTCACCGTTAGGTATCAAACGGCGTTCGATTTTCCCGGTAACGGTGTCGTCGGGAAGAGTAAAACCACCTACTACACCGCTAAAAGCCACAGTGTAATCAGCAGGAATACGCGCCTCTTTCTGACGAAAAACATAATTTGTGCCATCCACAGATTGGAACGTAATGCTAACCTCAGCATTGCGCGATAAACCATACGAAAAATCAGTCACATCAGAATCGCCGTCAGCATTGGGCGTGATGTGATCCAACGAAAAAGCCGCATGGGTAATCAGCGGGAGATCAGGTTGAAGCAACGACTGCCCCACCAATACGACAGCCACTAATACCCCGACAGCGACTAGAATTGTCACCCAAATTGATGCTCGCATATCACGTCCATTTACTCAAAAACATATAGAAGTGTAGCGGAAACGATTGCCAACGCCAAGTGTAGCACATCCAAATTATGAAGCAGGATGTTTACTGGGAGGGCAGTCTGAGGTAAACTGCAAACCTTTAATATTCAATGCTAGAGGTTAATCGCATTGGCAAACCAGATCGGCGCAAACGAGTTCCTTAAGATTACAAATGCCCTGCCTGACAAGGACGGCTTGATTGCGTGTGCGGTTGTGCCTCTACGCGGTCTTGTCATCTTCCCCAACGTTGTTACCCCAATTACCACGCGTAATC
>JBBSBS010000707.1:0-2225 GCA_038251045.1 Aggregatilineales bacterium
GACTTTTCCGCACCACTAAGTTGTGGATGAGTCGATGACTGACGATCTACCCTTTTCAGTTGTCAAGGCAAAAGCGTTCTCCATCCTCGACCCAGCCAGCTTCCCCTTGGTCGCGGACTACATGCGTCATATTAAGTTTGACAAAACTGGTTTTGAGTGGTCTGCTTATTCCAAGCTGTCAGCTACGTTCAAGCGCAATCTCCGTCAACTGTTCGCCGATCTCACGTTCGCTAGTCGAGTGGAGGATGCACCACTACTAGCAGCGGTCGTTTTCTTGCAGACTTTACTTCAACAAGGAAAGTCACCCAGACAAACAGATCCGGCTACTTTTCCAGTGGCAGTCATACCAAAGAGCTTACACCGCTACTTCTTTACAACAGCCACAGCAGATGGCAAAGAGAAAAGCCTAGAGATTGATCGTTATGAATTTTTGATTTACCGTTTGCTACGCAACGCGCGCTCTTCTGGGGACGTGTTTGTACACGACAGTAACGAGTTTCGCTGTTTTGAGGATGACTTGATTGGCGACGAGCGATGGCGGCATAAAAATGAGGTGTTACAGGAGATTGGTGCGTCGGTCTTGATCGCTCCAATCCAAGAGACATTAGCCGCATTCGAGCGAGCACTGGAAACTAAGTTTAAGGTTGTCAATCAGCGGATTACTGATGGTCTCAATCAACATATCAAGGTCAGTGGTACTGCCGATAAGTCTCGCTGGAAGTTGATTTATCCCAGCGCAGAAGAACCAGTCAACAGCCCGTTTTATAGTCAGTTACCTGGAATTGGGATTGCTGACTTATTGTGGTTTGTGGCGGCAAATACCGGATTTTTGAGTACCTTCACTCATGTTCTCGATCGTTATGTGAAACAAGAACCCAACTCAAGTGAAATTTTAGCCTGCATTGTGGCAATGGGCACCAACATGGGGCTAGGAAAAATGGCAGAGGTAGCGGGATTGATTCAGTCATCAATGATGACAACGGCGCGTAATTATTTGCGACTAGAAACGCTACATGCAGCTAATGATGCCATCACGAATGCGATTGCCAAAGAGCCAGTGTTCCACCTTTACGATATCCAAGATGTAATCCACTCTAGTAGCGACGGACAGCGGATGGAAACACAGATCGATACCATTAATGCCCGACATTCACCCAAATATTTCGGTCTCCAAAAAGGCGTAAGTGCCTACACATTGGTGGCTAATCATGTACCTATTAACGCCAAGATTATTGGGACTCATGAGCATGAAAGCCACTATGTTTTTGACCTTCTTCACAAGAATACTTCGGATATCAAACCGGAACGACATTCCACCGATACACATGGTACTAATCAGGTTAATTTCTGGATTTTGCATGCCTTTGGCTATCACTTTGCGCCCCGATATCGGGATTTGCACAAGAAAATGGGAGCCTTGGTCGGAGCCAGACACCCGAATGAATATAGTGATTTTTTAATCAAGCCCGTTCGCAAGCTCTATCGCCAGTTAATCGAACAAGAATGGCCGAATATTCAGCGGATTATGGCTTCGTTGGCACAGAAGGATGTGACGCAGGCGGCGATTGTCCGGAAGCTAGCAAGCTACGAACGGCAGAACCAAACCAAAAAGGCATTATGGGAGTTGGAGAATATTTGTCGGACGTTGTATATTCTCGACTTTATTGATGATGTGACACTACGACAAACGGTGCAAAAAGCACTCAACCGTGGCGAAGCTTATCATCGGTTTCGACGGGCGGTAGCTTATGTCAATGGTGGGAAGTTTCGGGTAAAAACTGAGGGCGAACAACAGATCTGGAACGAATGTTCGCGGCTGATCTCTAATGCGGTCATTTACTACAATACGTTGCTGTTATCGCGGGTTTACGAGCAAAAGCAGGCTGCTGACGACCAAGAGGCACTAGCGGTTATCAAAGATATTTCTCCAGTAGCATGGCAGCATATCAATCTGTTTGGGACATTTGAATTCAGTCCATCCACATCAAAGGTCGATATTGATGCTTTGATTGTTCGCTATGCTGACCCGGCTTGCTGGCATAAAGCGATTCAAGATGAAGCCGAATCTAACCTTAGCTGAAAAGTATGACTAGCAAGGGTTTGAAACGTACTTGTACATTTTTGGCGCGTTGGGCTATTTTAGCCAATTACGTGCCGACTACTGGGATGCGGTGAGAGACGTGCAGGTGCAAGATTTGGTCTTCGTTGATGAGTCTGGCGTAAAC
>JBBSBS010000708.1:0-2120 GCA_038251045.1 Aggregatilineales bacterium
CACGGCAAGCAGAGGCAGTCTTCTAAAAACAGATTTCATTATCTAACTCCTTGAAAATGACACCGGACTACAATCGAGTGTTCTGTGTAAAGTACACAGTATCCCCCCATTAGGTTCGTGGATTGAGATTGTATACACGATTCTTAACTTTGCCAAATAAATTTCCTGTTTTCCGCTCGCACCGCCGAAATAATCGTTACAATCTTAAGTGTTGCAGGTGTTGGTAAGATCGCCAACTTTCGTATAGTCAATAGGAAATGGCGGAGCAAGTGTTTGCAGGCTTGAAACGATTCCACGTCAATTAAGTCTAATAGATGCGTCAAGCCGAGGCGAACACTAATAACGGAGATAATTTAATGATTCAGCAAGAGATACATCAAGGTCAGCCAATCATGAAGGCAGGGGCACCGCTAGAGAAGGCACGTGGAGCGATGATTTTGCTACACGGTCGCGGTTCAACAGCCGAAGACATCATGAGCCTGAGTACAGAGTTTGACCAGCCAGATTTTGCTTATTTTGCCCCGCAAGCGGCAGGTTACCAATGGTACCCAAATCGTTTTATCATGCCGGTTGCTAGTAATGAGCCCTACTTATCATCTGCGTTGAAGCTGGTCGAAGATCTGGTAAAGTCAATCACTAGCGGCGGTATAACTAAAGAGAAGATCATACTGACAGGCTTCTCCCAAGGTGCTTGTCTAGCACTTGAGTACGCTGCCCGTAATCCAGCGCAATATGGCGGTGTGGCTGGATTAAGCGGCGGGTTAATCGGGGATGTGTTGGGAGTTTACAATGGGTCGTTGGAACAAACGCCCGTGTTTCTGGGTTGCAGCGATATAGACTTTCATATACCCAAGCAGAGGGTTATCGAGAGCGCCGAAGTATTTCGTAAGCTGCAAGCATCTGTCACTGAAAGGTTATATCCAAATATGGGACATACAGTGAATGAGGACGAAATATCTGTCATCAGCAGGATGATGATCGGTGTGATAAAGTGATTTTTGTTTAGGGCTAGTATGACAAACCTGAGTTGTCATACTAGCCTTTTTTTGTTTACTATATATGGAGGTTATATTTCTTCTGTGAAAGCGACTTGCCATGTCCACAGTCCTATCTGATATTGAAATTGCTCAGAGTGCAAAACTTGTCCATATTAACAAAATCGCAGAAAAGTTGGGGTTAGATCCGGAAAATGACCTCGAACATTATGGGAAATACATGGCAAAGATCAATTTGGATGTTTTGGAGCGACTGAAAGACCGACCAAACGCTAAGTATATTGATGTGACAGCCATTACACCAACGCCATTGGGAGAGGGTAAATCCACGACATTAGTAGGGCTAGGGCAAGCACTGAACCTGATTGGCAAAAGGTCAACCATAACTATTCGCCAACCATCTCAGGGGCCGACCTTTGGCATAAAGGGAGGAGCAGCGGGCGGTGGGTATAGTCAGGTTATACCTATGGAAAATTTCAACCTGCACCTAACAGGTGATATTCATGCGATAACTGCGGCTCATAATTTGATCGCCGCCATGATTGATAATCACTTATATCACGGCAATGAACTAGGTATTGACCTACATAATATTGTCTGGCGGCGAGTGATGGATCTGAATGATCGGGCGTTGCGCAATGTCATTATCGGTTTAGGCGAAAAAGGTGATGGCATTCCCCGTCAGACTGGATTTGATATTACAGTTGCATCGGAAATTATGGCGATTCTAGCATTGACGACGTCACTTGACGATTTACGGACGCGGATCGGACAAATGGTGATTGCTTACAGCCGCGATAAGAAGCCGATAACCGTTGAACAATTGCAAGCTGCTGGGGCCGCGACTGTACTTTTGCGTGATGCCATTAAACCAACACTGATGCAAACATTGGAAAATACGCCAGCGATTGTACATTGCGGGCCGTTCGCTAATATTGCGCACGGAAATTCTTCGGTACTGGCGGATATGATCGCCGTTAAATGTTCGGACTATGTGATTACTGAGTCGGGCTTTGGGGCAGACATTGGCGCAGAAAAATTTTTCGACATTAAGTGTAGAGCTTCCGGATTGCGACCGAACGCGGCAGTGCTGGTGGTGACTGTTCGGGCACTAAAGGCACATAC
>JBBSBS010000709.1:0-2085 GCA_038251045.1 Aggregatilineales bacterium
CCCGTGAAGCGACACGATCGCCATGCAAACGGGTAAAAGAACTCTCAAAGGTAACCGCATCCCCTACCCTGACGAGTTTTTGGGCCTCCTTCTTGTCCTTTGCACCGATGTCGATATATTGCGCTTCCAGCTTGACGACCGTATCCCGGTCCTTGGCATCCATCAGATGGATCGGTTTTTTACCAATGACACCCGGCAATGGACCGGCAGTTGTATGGATATTAACCCGTTTGCCGGGAGTCAAATGTGCATCGACGCCACCGACAGCGGCAAAATAGAGAAAGCCGCGGTCATCTATGTATTTGATCTGCAGGCCGATCTCGTCGGTATGTCCGACGATCATGACTTTTGGCAGATCCTTGCCCTTGCCGGCGACCCGGGCAAAGACATTGCCCATGACATCTGTAGTGACTTCATCGCAATAAGGAGCAACATAGTCGCGAAATACCCGTTGAGCAGGTTGTTCGTACCCGGAAGGACTGGGGGCATCCAGCAATTTTTCTAAAAATTTAAGAGATTCTTTACGCATGCGCTACTCCTCGTCGATAGTATAATGCAGGTCAGTAACAAAATTTCCCTTGAAGCTATGGTTCGAACTTTCAACAGCAAGTTCCTCTTTTAACAAGGATTCATCTGCTTTTACCTGAGCCGATTCTACACGGTTTCCCAGACGTTGCAGGTTTATCCGCCCCTGACCGGTTACCTCGGAAATCCGCGACGGATGACATCGGATCATACAGGGCAAACCTGGCGGCATATCAGCCAGGAGCCTGCAGAGCAGGTCAAAATACAGTTCAGAGCGGGTCAGTCGCCCCAGCGACGGGTGCCAGCAGCCACCCAGCACGGTAGTCTGGTTGAGACCATCGTCCGCCTGCAAGCCGATACGGATAACTGGTACCGCAGCACGCATGGACTCATGCAGCAAAATCTTGCAGAGTTGAACGCCTTGCGCCACTGTCAGTGGAACATAGGTGCCGGACAGAAAAGATCGTGCCAGCTCGGTACCACGCAAAATAATGACCGGATAGAGCCTGATAAAATCAGCACCGGCGTCAATGACCCGTCTCAGTGTATTGAATGATTTTACTGACGTATCTCCCGGCAAACCGGGCATCAGCTGGGCTCCAACGGAAAGCCCGCCGGCTTTGATACAGCGGATGGCTGCTTCGCTGTCTGCCGCACTGTGACCACGAGCCGAGCGCGCAAGCACCTCGTCATCCATGGACTGTACACCCAATTCTATGGTCGTAATACCCTGCTGTTTCAGTCGCTTAACAATTGCATCATCTATACAGTCCGGTCGAGTCGATATGCGAACAGATGTGATTTCACCTGATGACAGCAGTCCTTGCAAAGGCAGAAGGAGCTGATCCTGGACAGTCACCGGAAGAGCCGTAAAGCTGCCACCAAAATATGCAACTTCCAGTGGGCGCGCACCGGCAGTTCGTTTCCAGGCCCCAATCTTTGACAGGATATCTTCAGACGTTGGAATATCTCCCGCTGAACCGGATATAGCACGTTGATCACAGAATATACAGGTATGGGAACAGCCCTGGTGACTGATAAAAAACGGAACCGTGACTTTTTTCATGTTGCTGTAACTCCGTCAGTCAACAATAGCTCCAAGGCCCGTGTGGCTGCCGCCTGCTGGGCAATCTTCTTGGATCGCCCCTGCCCTTCACCCGCAACCCCGCCTTCGATTAACACTAAAAATCTGAACGTGCGATCATGGGGCGGACCGGATTCGTCAGCAAGCAGATATTCAGGCGGCGTTACTCCCCGGGCAGAAAGAAGTTCCTGCAGCTCACTTTTTGCATCTCTGACTGTTGTCAACCCAAGTGGCAGCAGTTCATGAAAGAGCGCTGAAATGACACTGCGGGCCGCTTCGAGCCCGCCATCCAGATACACCGCTGCGATCAGGGCTTCGAGCACGTCACACAGGATTGAATCTTTGTCACGTCCTGCCGATTGTTCTTCACCTTTACCGACCAAGATAAACGCACCAAGACCACGTTCGCGAGCAAGCCCTGCCAGGGTACCCTGATCAGCCAATTGCGACCGTGTGCGCGAAAGCACGCCCTCGTC
>JBBSBS010000710.1:0-2029 GCA_038251045.1 Aggregatilineales bacterium
AACGATTTTCTAGGCCGTTACCCCTACCGACTTAGCCGGTAACACATCCAATGCGCCGAAGCCCACCAGCGCGTTGATGTGTGTGCTGAAAGGCACATCCACCGTTTTGCGCAGGAATAACCCGCCCTGATCTTCTATCGGGGCAATGGCTGGCGGCAGATGTAAGTCAATCGTACCCAAATCACAGTGGGCTTCCACATGCTCATCACCTGTAAGCTCCGACCAACTTAAATTGATGCTGCCGACGTTGAGGTTGAGCGCTGCCTGCCCATGAATGTTCGCCAGCGTGATATCGCCTGCCCGTAAGCGCACGTTGATGTTACCGGTATGGGTGTATCCCGAAATTTCGCCCACGCCACCCTTGATGTTGACCTCCCCTTCGCCGCCAGCCAGAAACAAGGCCCCTGCGCCGAAATGAGCAGTCACCCGCGTTCGGGCTGGCACATGCACCTCAATACGGATTTTCTCCGACTGACCATTATTAAAGAAACGCTTGAGATTTTGAGCTTCGATCACAAGGCGGCTGCCTTCGATCTCCACACGGTTGGGCAGCAGATGTTTTTCACCGACACCCAATACGCGGGCTTCATCGCCGGCATCAAAGTAAATCATCATATTGCCCAATGTTTGGGCATCGACATACAGTTCATCCAGCGAGCCAGCCGGGAACTGCTGCTTGAGTTGCAGTTTTTCTAACGGGTTAATAGGAAATTCGGTGGAGATATAGGACGGGACATTCATAATCTTTCTCCCAATTTTTGACGACTTGATACTCCTCTATACGGATGACTTTGTATTTGTGTTCAAAATAGGAATAACGAAAATGATAGGCGTTGAAAAGAAGTCAAAACCCGAATGCCCGCCGCACCAACATCAGGATAAATAAACCCACGCCCCAACCCGCATAACCCGCCGCCACCATCGGGATCAGCTTCCATCCCGCCCGCGCTGCCATCCACGCGATGATGACGAAGGCAATCGTCGGGATCATATTCAGTGCCAGTGACTTTGTGAATGCTTCCATCTCTGTTTTGGTACTGCTGCCATAGACCAACCAGATGCCCAGCGGCAGGTTAATGGGCATGGTAACGGCAATCGCCGCAAAAGTTTTGGAATACTCCCTCAGAATCGCGATGGCGATGATAATAATGATTGATACGATGACAGGCATTACCCGTCCCCATGCAATTTCCATGTGTCAATTCTTTCTATAATGTGCCTATCGGACGAGGTATCCGGCTCAAAAAATGGATGCTAAAATTTGCTCACGTTTGTGAACCGCGTTATAACCGCAATCAGAATTGTAGCAATCGCAGCATATCTCGTCACGTACCATGCAGATGAGGAGCAGGCAATGGCACACCGAGTTCATAATTACACAGGCGAAGAAATTGATGTCACTTATGATGCAGGAAGATGCATTCACGCCGCAGAATGTATAAGCCGCTTACACACCGTATTCGATAACAGCAAACGACCCTGGGTTCAGCCCGATGCCGGATTGGCGG
Organism: Aggregatilineales bacterium; assembly: GCA_038251045.1. GTDB lineage: Bacteria > Chloroflexota > Anaerolineae > Aggregatilineales > Phototrophicaceae > CFX2. The sequence goes on from JBBSBS010000710.1 coordinate 1,509, forward strand.
ATGGCGTGGCGGCGACCGTTCTGCACTGTCCTTCTGGTGCGCTGCATTTCGAGCGCAAAGATGGCGGTTCAGCCGAACCCGTTCCGACACAAAATACAATCGTATTAGCCGAAGATGGCCCGCTGTATCTGCGCGGCGACTTCACCATCGTCAATGGCGCACAAGAATTAGTGGTTAATGATACCCGCGCGGCACTCTGCCGTTGTGGTGCTTCGGAGAACAAACCCTTTTGCGACAACTCGCACCTCACCAGCGGTTTCGAGGCTCCCGATACCGTTAATGACCCCCAAACGACCATTACTCCGGATGCCGGTGGTAAGCTGCATATCGAAACAACCACCAACGGCTCACTGCACCTGACGGGTAACTTCACATTGGTGAATGGGGAAGGCGAAACCGTTTATCAAGGGACTGATGAATGGCTTTGCCGCTGCGGAGGTTCTGCTAACAAACCCTTCTGTGACAGTACCCATGCCCGGATTGGGTTTATCGCGGACTAGCGAACAGCAACCACCAATCAG
>JBBSBS010000711.1:0-2005 GCA_038251045.1 Aggregatilineales bacterium
ATCCGTGACCACCAATTCGGCACTTCCGGTTCTTCGTGCATACTGCGCCCTACGCCGTGTCCGGTGTACTCACGCGCCACACTGTAACCATTCTTCTCCACAAAATGCTGCACGCTCAAAGCCACATCGCGCACCGTGTTCGGCAGCACCGACGCTTCTATACCGACCGCTAGCGACTCTTCGGTGATTTTCAACAGCCGTGTGACCGCCGCCGGAACCTCACCCACCGCATAGGTATATGCTGAATCGCCCACAAACCCTTGATAGATACAACCCGTATCCAGACTGATGATGTCGCCCTCTTGCACGAACCGCGTGTTACTCGGCAGACCATGCACCAGTTCATTGTTGATGCTAGCGTTAATCGTCCCGGGATAATTCGGCGCGTTTGGCTTGGGATAATTCAGAAAAGCCGGAATCGCCCCGTGATCGCGAATGACCGTTTCGGCAATTTTATCGAGTTCGCCGGTGCTGATGCCGGGACGAAGCGCTTCCTTCATCGCCGCATGGGCGCGGGCCACAATCCGCCCCGCCTCACGCATGATCGCAATTTCATCCGGTGTCTTCAGTTGAACAGCCATAATCTTAGCCCTTAGCAGTCAGTCAATACCTCATCTTATAATGAAGTGCTGATTGCTCTCCCACATCTAATCATCTCAAACGTACTGCGAATAAAACTTACTTCGCCGCATCCAAAATCTGTTTAATCTCGGCGCTGACCACTTCAATAGACTGGTCAGCATTGATCGTCTGCACCAACCCGTGCGCTGAAAAATAATCAATCAACGGTTGGGTCGTTTTCAAAAAGGTATCAATCCGCTTAATAATCGCGTCGGCGCTGGCATCATCGGGGCGGCGCACCAACTTTTCGCCGGTTGCTTTGACGGTCGCTTCCAAACGCGGCGGATAAGCTTTCTCAGGATGGTCAACCCACTTGACATCAAGCGGATCAGGGTCGGTATAGATGTTATAACTATCGCCGCTGGGTGAGGTCACCCGCCCTAAAGCCCGCCGGAAGGCATCATAAATGTCGAGTTTCAGCAGCATCACCGCTGTCAGTTTCTCACCCTTTTTCGCCAGATAATCTTCCAACCACTTGGCTTGATACGGGGTGCGGGGAAATCCATCGAAGATTGCGCCGTTGCGGGCATCCGGCTGGCTCAGGCGATCTTCAACCACTTTGTTGGTGGTGTCGTCGTCGATCAACTTGCCTTCTGCCATCATCTGCTGAATCTGTTTCGCCAGATCATCGGTGCGTGTCTTCATGGCGCGGAACAAATCGCCTGTGGAAATTTGCGGTATACCACCGTACATCTGCGTGATATAACCGGCTTGCGTCCCCTTACCTGAACCTTGAACACCCATCAAAATAATGTAAAGACCCATTTCGCTCCCTTAAGAAGTATTTTAGAAATAGCCCGGTGCCGTAGCGCGAAAGGACGAGGCTGCTGCCTCGTCCTTGATTAGTCTGTCATCGAAACCCGTCACTCATCAGGCTTAATTCATGAAGCCTTCGTAGTTACGCATCACCAACTGGGCTTCGATCTGGCGCATGGTATCAATCACCACACCCACGACAATGATCAACCCTGAACCGGTGATGACCAGTGCCGCATTGTTGCCGGATGAACCCGCAATCGCTTCCGTTGGGAAAATGATGCGGTTGATCAGATCAACGAAGCCCGGAACAATCGCGATGATACCGAGGAACAACGCGCCCACCAGTGTAATCCGCCGCGTCACCCGCTGGATGTATTCCTGTGTGCGCTTGCCGGGACGAATACCGGGGATGAAACCGCCGTTCCGTTGCAATTGATCGGAAAGATCCTGCTGCGCCACCATAATATCCGTATAGATGAAGGTGAAGCCCACCACCAGAATGAAGAACGTCAGCCAGTACCCCAACCCTTGTTGGTTACCAAAGGTACGGGTGATGTCCGTCCTTACCGGCCCTTCTGGGAACAGATTCACCAGAATGGAAGGCAGGGTAATAATCGACTGTGCG
>JBBSBS010000712.1:0-1975 GCA_038251045.1 Aggregatilineales bacterium
AGAAGATTTGCCTTCAAACGGGCCAGGGCCTTGTCCAGATCCTGCCGGCTGAAAACCGTCCGTTTTCTGGCTTCCGCCAGTTGCCGTTCCAGCAGTTCGAGTTCTACCTTTGCGATGCCACTGCGCTCGCCAAGCACCTCGTAGCGCAGAGCGATCATCACTGCCATGGCATCGGCGTTCCGTGTCCGCAGCCCGGTCAGTTCCTTTTGCAGCAAAGCGGCCGATCGTTCCTCGGAACTTTGTGCGCGATCCATTTCGTCGACCGCCTTGCGCTCCATCTCATGGGCCAGTTTTGCGGCCTCACGATATTGCGAAACCTGTCGGGCAAGGAGTTCCTGATTCGTGTTGAGACCACGTACTTTGTCACGGGCCGTCATTACTGTGCCCATGATCTCGTCAACCATCAGAATCGAATAGGGCGGAGGGTCCGGGAAGCCGGCCCAGCTTTTAGCTTTCTGCGCGGCGGCAGTATGGGCAGTTCGTAATGCTTCGCGTTCAGCAATCAGGTTGAGTTGGGAGTTGAGACGTGTCACCAGCCCGTCGAGCAGATGATATTTTTCATTCAGATCCTGCGGAGAATTTCCTGATAAGGCAGCGAGTGAGCGTTCCGTTTGAGCCTTCGTCAGCGCAGCCTTCGTGATTTCGAGCTGCTGTTCCGGACTGATCTTTTTTTCTTCCGACTCACCACCCGGCTTGTCTGTCTGAATGATGTCTGCCAGTTTAGGTATCTGGGCAAAGGCAGATGAACTGATGAGCGGGTTCGCCAGCAGTAATACAGTCAATACCCTGACTGTCATCCCAGTCCAAAGGACGGGGACAATTTGCAACTTAGTGATGAAGTCAATCACGCGATAAGATCCTTATGGTGTAGCCGCAGCATTATCGTAAGTCAGCAAGCCGTAGAAAACGTCAGTGATAGGTGACCGTCAGCAAAGGTGCCTGGTTGATTGTTGCGTCGTTTATCTCGATAAGTCCCGGAAAAACGAATCCATCATCCTCCAATATGCGAATCTGAAAGTCGGGCAGTCCACGTCGCTGGGCCTCTACCATCAATGAGGTTACATCTATCCTGACGTGACGGAGAACGTCGGCACTGGATATGGGAGGTATAATCGTCGTGAAGGCCAGTGGCGGCAGGAAATTGCGATCATAATACGAGGGCTGCAATGTCTGGGGTGGGTAGGAGACAAGTTCGATACGAATCGGGATTGAACTTGCAGAGGGGTGTAATATAATGCTGTTGATGAAGATATCTAGATTAGCCGCATCAATGAAGGCGCTGCCAGGAACACCGTCTAAGCCTGTCAATGGGAATACCAGGAAGGCACGGTATTCAGATGGTGTGAAAGGATCTATGCCGGCATACACGCTTGAGGCGTTGAGCGGTGATACCGTGAGACCGTTCAGGATGTCTCCGTCGAACGCCAGGGTACTGTGGATCTGCGTTACAACCTGCGTCACAACCACAGGAGGTGGGCTGCTGTCTCCACCACCTCCGCATCCGGACAGCGCCATAATTGTGTAAATCATTAAAGCCGCAACAAGTAACTTTTTCATAGCAATCTCCTTTTTCTTTCAATTTGCAAGATTCTCATCTTGCCTGCTTATTGTTTATATTAGCGCCAAACATACTGTCCGGGCTTGCGGGCACGTGCTATACGCGGGGCCGTCACAACCATCTTGTGGAGGTTCTCGGCAATTATCTCGTTGCTGATTACTTTGAACATGTAAGTCATCTTAACCCTGATAAATAGGATAAGTAAGTTAACGAAATTATTTTCTAACTGACTAAAAATTCCCTTTAACGCTCAATACAAATCCATTTTTTGTAATTTCTGCATCCGGAGCGACATCTTGTGACGTATCAAGACCAAGAAAGGCATCGTTCACAAAGGCGCTGAGAAAATGTCCTATGGCCATTCCCGCCAGTATATCCGCCGGATAGTGCCTGTTTGCTTCCACCCGGGCCCAGGCC
>JBBSBS010000713.1:0-1964 GCA_038251045.1 Aggregatilineales bacterium
GCTGCCTTAATTTTGTCGGCAACCGATTGCAACGCTGTATTCCAATCAACCTGTTTCAAGCCGCTGCCATTATTGATTTGCGGCTCGGCCAGACGGGTTTCAACATCCCGCGTGAAGTGATGACCGAAACGGGCTTTGTCGGAAATCCAGATTTCGTTGACATACTCGTTCTGGCGTGGCATCACCCGTTTAATCATCGCCCGTCCGCCGAAATCGCGGTCAAGCCGGGTGCTCAGGCTGATATTTGAGCCTGCCGCATCCCAGGGGTCAATGCTGGGGATTTCGGTCAGTTCCCAGGGACGCGCACCAAAACGGAAGTCGGCGGTTGTCAGCGCACCCACCGGGCAAATGTCGGTGGTGTTGCCAGAGAAATAGGTGTCAAATCCAGGCTCGCTGTTAGTGATAATTTGCAGTGTGCGCCCGCGTTCGTGGAAGGCCAGCACATCATCGCCCACGACCTCACCTTGATAACGGATGCAGCGCGCGCACTGGATACAGCGTTCTTCATCCAGGAAAATCAAGTCGCCCAGCGGCACATGCTTGTCCAGGCGCTGCTTATCGTCGAAAGCCATGCGGCTTGTACCCGGCCCCCAGGCCATCGTCAGGTTTTGCAGTGGGCATTCGCCGCCTTTGTCGCAAATCGGGCAGTCCAGCGGGTGGCTGGTCAGCAGGAATTCAACGACATTTCGGCGGGCGTCATCAACCAGTTTAGTGTTGGTTTTGATTGCCAACCCTTCGCTGACGTTGGTGGTGCAGGCGGTTTGCAGCTTGGGCATCCAGCGGACTTGTGGAGCGCCCTGTTCATCGCGCACGATTTGCTTGACCTTCGGGTCAAACGCATTGCCCATCTCGACCAGGCACATGCGGCACATGCCGACAGGTTTCATTTTGGGATGGTAACAAAACACAGGAATGTCGTTACCGATCCATTTGGCGACATCAACCAGATTGGCTCCTGCGGCCACCTGATATTCCTTGCCGTCAATAAAAATTGTGACCGTATTGGTGGTGGTGAGGTTCGTTACCATTGCTTCCTAACTCGCTCAATGGGTCGTGAGTACCCAGATAGTGTAGTCGAAATCAGCACAAAAAACTACCAATTGTTTCACTTTATGATGCTGGTTTAGTTTGTGACTTTTGGTCTAAAGAATAAAAGAATGAGTTGATGAGCCATGTTCCATCTTGTTTAATCAGATACAATTCAAGTTTCAAAGGTGTATCAAGTTTTGAACTTTTCGCGTTGCCGAGTAGATGCGCTTCATTATCTGTCAATTCCGATGCACTGAAACCCCAGTTTACTAAGCCCCAATCCGCAAAAGAAGCCCGTAGACTGTTTTCTGGCATATAGATTCTCCATTGAGGCGTGACCACTTATGATAAGCAGCATCGAAATTATTCTCTTTGATTGCTGACATAAAATCATTTGCCGCCCTAATTGCAGGATGTGTTGTAGCCGATGGAATCACAGCGATTAATACTATTACAACTGCAATCAAAACAATCATCGCAACTGTGACTAACAGAATCTTTCGATTCACGCGATTTTGTCCAATCGGTCAACTCGTGTTTATTTCATTTCCTTCTGTCGCTCCGCCAAAATCGTTTGGGCTTCGGCGATAGTTCGCGCGAAATCAACCGGGTAATACTGGGCGGATTTCGGATACAACTTCAGAAAAATTCTGCCGAGTGGCACAATCATCGAGTGCAGCCCCACATACACCGCTAATCCCATATTGGGATGGTTATAATCGGCTGCCCGTTTGAGCCGCTGGATTGCACCCGCTGGAATACGCTCTACATGCGTTAAATCGAGAATAAAATCAATCTTATAACCAACGCTGTCCATCATGCGCAGCGTTTCGTCGTAGGCAGGCTCAAATTCCTCCCACGTCCATCTTTCGGAAAACTCGTAATAAATTATTCTTTTATCATCGCCATACCAGCGCACTGTGACGCTCATGCAC
>JBBSBS010000714.1:0-1928 GCA_038251045.1 Aggregatilineales bacterium
CATCGCCCACAATGGCAAACAAGCGGCCGCCCGTTTGTAATTGTTGCAGATAAGCCTTGGGATCTATAGGCACTGAACCTGTCAAAATAATCACATCATATTTTTCCGACCCCCAGCTGCTGGCTGCATCACCAACTTCCAGCTGAACATTTGCAAAGCCATGATCCGCCAGTTTGCGTGCTGCCTGGCTACTGAGTTCAGGCACAATCTCAATGCTGGTTATATGTGCCGCCAAGCGTGAAACCAGAGCGGCCAGGTAGCCACTGCCAGTACCCACTTCCAGTACGCGTTCATGCTGCTCTATCTTCAATGCATGCAACACGCGTGCTTCAACTTTGGGTTGCCACATGCTAGCGCCGTGCCCCAGCGGAATTTCCAAATCCATAAACGCCAATGGCTGATAGCCTGCAGGGACAAATTGCTCACGCTTTACGATAGACAACAGGTTAAGCACCTTGATATCTGGCACGTCCCAGGGACGAATCTGCTGTTCTATCATGTTGTGACGAGCAAGTTCCGTATTTTTCATGCTGACTATCCTTTGGTGTTAATTCTTATACAAGCACGCAGTATATCAAGCCTGCCAATACCCTGTCGAACAAGCTTGCCAGTCCTGGCCTGATGTATTTGCGTAGATGCGCTGTCGACTGATGCTTCAGCGGGCCCGTAGGGTGCGTCACACGCACCATGGTGCGCACGGCGCACCCTACCTGATATCGTTTGCCAGATTAGTCGTGCTTAACTGCTTGCCTTCAGCCCGTCTTTCCAGTACCTTTCACATTTTACGTGGGGGTCTTCGCCCAATATTGGTGCGGAGTGAGATACACCCTTTGAACCTGTACGGGTAATGCCGTCGTAGGGAAGCGTCTTCAACATGCTGTTTTGAAGCTCCTCCCTGCTTTTTTTGGAGCATCACAACATGAACGCCAATCCCAAATTCCTCAGTCAAACTGCGCTGGTAGACAATGCCGCAGTACAAGCTCTACCCAACTCACGCAAAATTTACGTTACCGGTTCGCGCGCCGATATCCGCGTGGCCATGCGTGAAATTTCACAGTCCGACACCCCAGCCAGCATGGGTGCGGAAAAGAATCCACCCATATATGTGTATGACTGCTCCGGTCCCTATACTGACCCCGACGTCAATATAGACATACGCTCCGGCCTTGCAGGAATTCGCACTCCGTGGATTTTGGAACGCGGTGATACCGATGCACTCGCCGGTCCTTCTTCTCGATATGGCGTTGAACGCCTGATCGATCCTGAACTGGCCGAACTGCGTTTCAATCTGTTACGCAAACCGCGTCGCGCAATGAAGGGCAAGAACGTCACACAAATGCACTATGCGCGCAAAGGCATCATCACACCGGAGATGGAATACATTGCGATACGCGAAAATATGCGACGTAAGGAATATCTTGAAGAGTTGAAAGTCTCCGGCCCCACGGGCAAAAAACTGGCCGAGCTGATGGGTCGCCAGCATCCCGGACAGTCTTTCGGTGCAGCGATTCCAGCCGAGATTACGCCTGAGTTTGTGCGCGATGAAATCGCCCGCGGCCGTGCGATCATTCCTGCCAACATCAACCACCCCGAAGCCGAACCGATGATCATCGGCCGCAATTTCCTGGTGAAGATTAATGCCAATATCGGCAACTCTGCAGTAACTTCCAGCATAGGCGAAGAAGTGGAAAAGCTGACCTGGGCTATCCGCTGGGGCGCAGATAACGTGATGGATTTGTCTACCGGCAAGCACATTCATGAAACGCGTGAATGGATCATCCGCAATTCACCGGTGCCGATTGGTACCGTGCCGATTTATCAGGCACTGGAAAAAGTAAATGGCAAAGCTGAAGACCTGACCTGGGAAATTTTCCGCGATACCCTGATTGAGCAAGCCGAGCAGGGCGTGGACTATTTCACCATCCATG
>JBBSBS010000715.1:0-1887 GCA_038251045.1 Aggregatilineales bacterium
GCATCATCACTGAGCTTGGGGTTCGAAATGACGACGAGTATCCAATGACACTGTACCTGATGAACCGCGACGATGGCACACTTCAAACTTTAGGTACATCGGTTTTGATATATACCAATGTCATGTGGCTCGGTTCAGGTTCAGAATTTCTCTATGCCATAGCGACCTCGGTCAAACAGTACGCCATTCATCACTATGATGCTGCCACCCACGCCGACAAATTGTTTGCGGTGATAGAAGCCATTCATATTGACCGCTGGCAAGTGTCGGCTGATTCGCGCTGGCTACTGATGGAAGCCACCTTGAGTCAAGAAGTTTATGGCGGTCTGTATGTCCTCGACTTAACGACAAGCGATGCAAAACCGATTTTATTGACCGATCAGTTCACCCACATTAGCCAATCGCCTGTGCCCTCGCTGCGCTGGTTGGATGACCATAACCTTATTTATGCCACTTACACCAAATACAAAGGTCGGACTATTTATAAGGCTACCTTTCCTGATGGAACAATCAGCGAACTTGCTCATTTTGATAGGGATGTAGGGTTCTTTGACCACGATTGGTCACCGGATGGACATTGGTTGGTGCTATCCCAATATCTTTACAACAAAACCCCTGCCACTATCTATCTGGTTTCCGCAAAAGGCGAGACACGCGAAATCACCTTGCAACCGGTAGATGACCAATCCGTTTGTGTCGGCTGGTTTACCAATGAAACTTATCTGAGCCAGAAGGCCAACATCTGCGATATGACTTTGGGTGAAGGGTGAGAAAGTTGCATTGCCCATTACTTTGCGCTCAAATTGTCGTCAGCATTTATTCTTTCTGGAGAAAATCCTTATGCCTACTGGAAACGCCTTGCTCGCCCACATGACCAATACGCCGATCATCCCAAACAGTCTTGCCATCTGGGGCATGGGGCAAATGGGCATCGCCATCAAAGGGCCGGATGCCATCATCTATATTGATCCCTGCCTGAGTAATGTTGTCGAGGAACAAGCTGGAAACTGGTGGTATCGCGCCTATCCGCCGCCTATTGAACCGGATGCCGTCACTAACGTGACCTTTCACCTCAGCAGCCATGAGCACATTGACCACTTCGATCCGATGACCGTCAAACCGATGGCGAAAGCTTCGCCTTCTGCCCGTTTCATCGCGCCGGGTTGGTGCAGGGATATGCTGACCGAAGCAGGGGTTAGTGATGAGCGTGTTATCATTCCACCCGCACTGGAAACGATCACCTTGCCCGGTACGAGTATTAAGCTCACGGCAATCCCATCCGCCCATTACGAGAAGGAATACGATGAACAAAAAGGTTACCGCTGGTTCGGCTACCTGATCGAATGGAACGGCGTGGTTTTCTATCACTCCGGCGATACCATTATTCACCCCGGCTATGTTGATACGCTCAAGAGTCTGCCCATCGCGGATGTCGCGATGCTGCCAGTCAATGGGCGTGATTGGTATCGGGAAACAACCGTGGGTGCCATTGGAAATTTGATGCCAGCGGAGGCCGCCTTGCTCGCTACAGAAATCGGTTGGGGGATGGTTATCGCGGGGCATAACGACCTGTATCCCAACAATACGATCCCGATGGGCAGCATTGCCGACGCATTTAGCAGATATGCGCCGCGCCAACCTTACAAAATCTTGCAACCGGGTGAACTTTATTACTTCGTTAAATAGCAATAATGTTGATAATGGCTAATCGGGAGAATTTATTGGTTTCACCTACCACTCCAGTTATTTCTCCGCGCCGGATCGTCCTGATTCTGCCCTGCTGCATCGGTGATGTCGTGTTGGCAACTCCAACCCTGAAGGCACTCCGCCGTGCTTATCCACAAACACACATCACATGGGCGGTCGGCAGTTGGTCGAAAGGTGTAA
>JBBSBS010000716.1:0-1845 GCA_038251045.1 Aggregatilineales bacterium
ACCGCGCAGAAACATGTCACCGCAGCCGTGACACGCGGTTTTCAGAACCGTGACAGCATCTTGCTGGTCGGTCAAATGGGAACGGGCAAGACGCTGATGGGAGGCTCGACGGCGATTGCGATGGCATCTGGTGTGGTTGAAGGATTGCGCGGCCATATCCGCGATAATCAAGTGGTACTCATCGTCGCTCCGCCCCATTTAATCGAGAAGTGGAAGCGCGAACTGCACAGCATCAGCCGCAACATTCTGGTCGAACGGCTAGATCGCCATGAGAAACGCTCAAACTGACGTTTAGTTGAAAAGCGGATTGCTCAGCCCTGTATTCGTCGGTGTCTTTCCAGCAGGCGCTGTAGGGATACTTCTTCTCACCCTGATACACCTTGGCGAACGAACCTTCCCCGAAATGGTAGAAATAGCGCAGCACAATCATGTGCCAGGTGCAGTCGGGGAATGTTTTCAGGATTTGCCACTGTGGAACAGCATTCTCCACCATCTCACGCATCTGGTTGAGTTCTTCCTCCGACCAAAAAACGCGCTTCGCGCCACGTCGAAAATCGAAATCCGAGGTGCTGCCATCGCGCCAGTGAATGGTCATGCGGCGTTTCAGCCGATCAAGCTCAGTTACTTTCGCGTGATATGCCAGTGCCTGAAATAGTTCACGACGATGTTCAGCCGGGACTGCTTGCCAGTTGGTGATGATTTTTTCCAGAACCGGGCGCATATCCAACAGTGACTGCCGCTGCCGGTTGCCCGATTGAAATTCAGCCAGTTCAGCCGTCAAACGCACGATGGTGCGCTCATTCGCTTCGTAACTGGCTTGAAGCTGCCGCACCATCTCCGGGTTCTGCAAGGTCTTGAGGTTCTCCATGATAGCGAGTTTCGTGCGTTCGGCATTGCGGATTTCACTTTCCATCCGCCGCATCTCCCCGTAACCATCGCGTCGGGTGCTTTCTAACGCGGTCTGCCAGGCGGTTTCGTCCAGTGTTGTCGCTTCCAGCCGCTCCAGCAGTAAGCGATCAATCGCCCCATCCAACCAATCCGCTTTGACCCGGAATACCATCTGGCTGCGAAGATTACTCAGCTCATAGCCGTAGTTGTCATTGATGTTATTATAGGAACTGTACATGCGGCGATGAGGCGCACCGGGGACATCATCCGAGAAGATCAACCCGGCATACACGGGCGGCTGGCAGCCGCGCTTCGCTCTATCATGACGGACAAAGGGACGCTGCGGCATGTAGTTGGGATTGGGATCACCCTGAAAGTCCACATCCGACAGCGCATTGAAAGCACACATGAAGTCATCTTCATTGACGAGCGCTTCATGATTGTGATAGTACAGAATCACACCCTTCTTGACCCAATGACCCAGATAGACGACATTGGTAAACATCTGCTGCAAGCCCGAATACGAGTGCATCAACCGTCCGGTATGAATGGAATGATGTTTGATGATGATGTTGATTTTGAACCCATCCGGTACTAATTCGTAGATGTTTTCAGGTATGAACGGATTGTGTTCCTCAACGTATTCCCACATCTGCTTGAGATTGCGGTTAAAACGCTTAAAGGCTGCGAAGTAGGCACGCACGACTGCCGCGCAGGGTTCAAATGGCACGTACTTCTTGTAGGTGGGATTGCGTGAGCCATCGGGCAGTTTCTGGCGCAAATCGACCATGTAGCCAAAGGCAACACTGCGTCCTGACCACAAGCCCTGATCCACCAGATATTCCCTGCTGCGTCCAAGCCGCCCGCGAATGTGATATTCCAGATAATCAGCGGCTGCCTGCGCCTCTTCACGGAAGTTCTTCATATCGTATACACCCATCGTCGGGTGGGTGAAAT
>JBBSBS010000717.1:0-1836 GCA_038251045.1 Aggregatilineales bacterium
CATTGCTTCCAGTTCTTGCAGCAATTCCTCGATCATTTGCTGAAGCTGCTGCATCCCTGCCTGACGGTTCATGCGGCGTTCAAACCAACCGCGCTGATACATCTCGCTGCCTTGATCCATACCCGCCTGCTCGCCCATCTGATCGAGCTGCTCTTTACTGAAAGCTCGGCCTTCCATCATTTGCCGCAGCAGATCCTTGAGCGCATCCATATTGCCCATCAGCGATTGCAGCGCGTCCTGCAATTTCTGTTGGTCTTCCGGCGAGAGGTTATCGGGTATGTTGTTCATGGGCGGCTGATTATTGCCGAAGAACAGCGGGAAGAAGTAATCAAACGTGCCTTGATCGCGGGCTTCTTTCACCAGTGTCGCTCGCAGGGTGGAGCGAAACGCATCACGGTTTCCCGCGCCCACAGCCTGCACACCGAACATTGCATCCTGACTTTCCGCCAGCGAAATACGTACGCCGGATGCACGCATCGCCCGGATAAATTGCACCATACGTTTGTCCATGTTGGGGATACCTCATCAAACCAAAGCGGACGGAAAACTTACGGTTAACGCTTATAGTGATACTAACGCAAATGGGTCAAATGGGGAAACTGGTTATAGAGGCAGTATGCAAGGGGCGGTCATCAAACCACCCCTTAACCGTTACAGTTTATGACGATGAAGAGCGATCAGTGACAACCACTGGCCCCTGTGTAATTTGCGGGGGCATAATCGACACATCTTCGTCTAGCAAGGTTGGGTCAGGCGTTTGCAACCCGTATGCGTCGAAGAAAGCCCGTACCTCATCGCCCAATAGTTCACCTTTTTCTAGCAGCCGTTCGACCAGCGCGTTCATGATATGGCTGTTTTCGCGCAGCGCTTTTCGACACTCCATCAGAATCGTCTGGAATTCCTCTTCCATCGCCCGTGCCATCTCCGGCGACGGCGCAGAAGTTGATCCCATTCCAGTAAATATCGAGTCTTGCGGGCGACCCAATGCACCACCCAGTGGCCCCAGCAGACCAGCCATCGCCATTTGCCACAACAGACCGCGAATATTGGCGAAATCACCGCCCACGCCCAGCGTTTGTTCACTTAATCCGCAGAATTCAACCTCGCCTGCTTTACCCGCCACCGAAACCTTCATCCGATCTTCCATTTTCTTGAGAGTCTGCATCCCTTGATACGTATCCTGTGCCGGATAATGCGAGACATGCCCAAAAGCCTGCCCCTGCCGGATAATCGTGATACGCGCGATGCGATGATGCGGCATAAACAACCGTACTGCTACGGCGTGTCCGGCTTCATGATAAGCCAAACGCCGCTTGGCCTCTGGAGCCATATGCTTGATCGGTGAACGAATACCCATCTCATGTTCCGGCTGCGCCATCCGGAAATCATCATAGGTGATGTAAGCCCGTCCTTTGAACAGCGCATACCGCAGCGATTCATTAAGCAGGTACTTAATATCGGCCGGACTATAACCCGGTGTTTCGGTTGCTAGCACTGCCGGAACCATACTGTCATCATGCGCCATTTTCGTCAGGTAATACCCAAAAATTTCGATACGTCCCTGCATATCCGGTGGGTCAACCCGCAGCTTCTTGTCGAAACGGCCCGGACGTAACAGCGCCGGATCAAGCGCACCTACACGGTTGGTCGCGCCAATAATCAGCACTCGCTTTTCCGGTTTTGGTGGCGTGCGCCGCAGCACGATCCGGTAAAAACGCGCCTTCATCCGCGCCCGCCAACCGTGCTCCGAGCTAAAACCATCCATTTGTACTAGCAGTGTACTGAGCAAACCACTCATGTCACCGCCTGTTCCCATGCCGCCGTTTTGCCCGCCGC
>JBBSBS010000718.1:0-1817 GCA_038251045.1 Aggregatilineales bacterium
GAGATGAACCGTTACGCCCACAGCATGAAGGGTGCGGCGCGGGCGGTGGGCATCGGCGTGATCGAAACCCTCTCGCATTATATGGAGGATATTTTCGGCGCGGCACTCAAGGATCGGCTGGAACTTTCACCCACGGTCTGTGATTTGTTGTACGACTCGCTCGACCTGATTCAAAATGTGGTCAATGGTGTCGAAAACAACACCGATGCGCTAGCAAATACCATCACCCGACTGGAACAAACGGTAGCCACAACCAGCACGGACACGAAATCGAGTTCAACTGCCGAGCGGTCGGTCATCGAAACGCCGATTTTTAACGATACCCAGCCTATAGCACCTGTTCAAAAGTCGCCGCGTTCAACCACCTCAATCATGCCGAATCCGCCGAGCGATGACCAGTTGACGGTCATGATGCCGGTATCAGAAGAAAGCGTCCGTGTACCGGTATCGCGCATGGATAGGCTGATGGGTGAAGTTAGTGAACTGCTGGTGGCGCGGATGCACAGCGAAGAACGGGTGCGCGAATTTCACCGTTTGCAAAAGCTTAACCAGCGCTGGCAGCGGGAATGGCGCAGCGTCCGCACGGCTTACATCCGGCTGGCACGGCGGATGCAGCACGAACAAGGTGAGATGTGGGAAGAAGTCATTACCCTGTTTCACTTTTTGGAAGAAAACCAGCGCTATTTGCAAGAAACACAGCGCCAGCTTACCCATCTTTCCCGCGAGATGACGCAGTACAACGCCCAATTGACAATGCTCACCGAGCAGTTGCAGGACGACATCAGCGGTATGCGGCTGGTTCCGTTCGAGACCTTGATGAGCAGCTTCCAGCGCTTGATACGCGACCTTGCGCGCGATATGACCAAGGAAATTCATCTGGTGGTGGAAGGCGCGGCGGTCGAAATGGACAAAACCGCGTTGGACGCACTGAAAGAGCCGCTGATGCACCTGCTGCGGAATGCGGTCGATCATGGCATCGAGCGCCCTGCCGAACGTGAACAAGCCGGGAAGTTACCGATTGGCACAGTGCAGATTGTGGTCGAGCAGCGTGGCAAAGAAATCCTGATTCGCATCAGTGATGATGGGCGCGGCTTGGATGCAGGCAGCATCATCCGCAAAGCCGAGCAAATCGGCCTGATCAACCCACAAACGGCGGCTGACCTTTCGCCGGAAGATGCTTATAACCTGATCTTTCACCCCGGCCTGAGCACTGCCCAGGAATTAACGGCCATCAGCGGGCGCGGCATGGGCATGGACATCGTGCGAATCCGTGTGGAAAGCCTGCGTGGACGGGTCTCCATCCAGAGTGTGCTTGGGCGCGGTACGACCTTTACGCTGCGACTGCCAGTGTCACTAACACGATTAAGCTGCATATTGCTGCGGGCAGGTGGGCAAGACTTCGCTGTGCCATCGGTCAGTGTGTGGCGGATGCTCAAACTGCGCCGCGAGCAGTGGTTCACCGCCGAAGGGCGCGATATGGTCATCATCGAAGACCGCCCGATTCCGGTTATTCCCTTAGCGGGAGTACTGGGTAACGCCGCCGAGCCAGAAGACGAAGAAATCCCGCTGATGGTGCTAGCTTCCGGCGAAAAATTCATCGCCTTTCAGGTGGATGACCTGTACAGCGAGCAAGAGTTGGTGCTGAAGCCATTGGGGCCGGAAATCACCAACGCACCGTACATCTCCGGCGGGGCGCTGCTGGGAACGGGTGATGTGATTATCGTGCTTGACCCCAACGACCTGATTCGTGGGGCCAGTGGGCAGCCGCGCATCCCCATCCGGCGCATGGAGTCAAGCAGCGAACCTGTAGAAGAAAA
>JBBSBS010000719.1:0-1785 GCA_038251045.1 Aggregatilineales bacterium
ATCCGCGCCCAGCGTGAGCGTGCCTTCGCCGCTCAAAATCTGGATAATGGCGGGCTGCGCAGCCGTATGTTCCGATAAGGATTCTCCGGCAGCGAAGCCGAACAGCACCACATTGACCGTCTTGTCTTTATAGAGCGTGTGGCTGACAATGCTTCCCTCAGAAATTTCCGTCATCAAATCGGTCAGATTTTCAAACCAGGTATAGCTGTCGGTTGCTGAAGCGATCATGACTTCACCTGTTTGCCGATGCGCACCTGCCAGACTTCCGGCCCTTCCTGCACATAATCCCAGGTGAATTGATTTTCGCGCTCGTGCATAAATTGATAGTGGAGCGGCGTGGGCGCATGGTCATTCACCAGCAGAAAGAATTCGCCGGGTTGAAGCGCGTCGAAAGTCTGAAAAATGAGCGGATGGCGTTCGCGTGGCGCAACCGAGCGTACATCGACGGTGGTTTTGATGGGATGAGTATTGTTCATGTTATGTTTCCTCTCTATTTTGCAGGGGTTTATCGCTGATAAACCCCTGCAATCGTGCTTAATATTTAGTGGCCTGATCCAGGTGTGATCGCATCGCCGTGAAATACGGTGGGATTATCCGCGCCTTCGACGTACAGGTAGCCTGCTAAACCGCGTTCCAAACGAGCGAGGGCGTGGTCAACCAGGATGTAGCGACCCGGCACTTCAACTTTGAATTCCACCATCGTCGCGCCACCTGGAGGAACTATCGTAGTCTGCACGTCGGTTAGCGGTGGTGAAGTCAGTGACCCCAGATCATAAACTCGATCGAACATTTCGCCGATCACATGGAATGATGAGATTTTGTTTGGCCCACCTACGCCGAAGAAGATGCGTACCGTTTCTCCAACATTGGCACGCAGCGCGTTTTCGTCGGTCGTGAGTGCCATCGATGCACCGTTAAAGACGTAGTATTGTGGGCGTTCGTCGAGCATCGCCTGATAATCAAAGGTCAGATTGCCTTTCGTGCCAAACGGTTCGGTGGTGTAAACATCGCCCTGCATAACATAGAACTCGCGATCAACGGGGGGCAGCCCGACCTCTGGCTCGACCACAATCAGGCCGTACATGCCATTAGCAATATGCTCGGCAACGCTTGGCGTGGCACAGTGATAGACAAAAACACCAGGAGCCAGCGCCTTGAAGATAAAGCTTGTCTCTTCACCGGGATTCGTTTGTGTATAAACCGCGCCGCCACCGGGGCCGGTCACTGCGTGCAGGTCAATCGAGTGAAGCATCTGGCTGGTGGTGTCATTGTGAATATGCAGTTCAACCGTATCGCCGACGCGGATGCGGATCATCGGGCCGGGAACTTTGCCGTCGAAGGTGAAATAAGTGTAGGTTGCGCCGTCGGCAAGCTGCCCGACGACTTCCTGGGCGGTCAGGTCAACGCGGATATTCTGCGCCGCGCGGTTGCCGACAGGTGGTGGCAGGTCGGCGGGGTTGCGGACAATCGACACGGCGTTCGGGTCGGCGGGGGCAACCGTCGGTTGTAGAGCAGTTTGGGCGGCGGGCTGCATATCCATGCCTTGCATGGGTGTTTCACCTGCGATAGTCAACGTACCTTCCATGCCTACCTGACGATGACCGGGCGTCGCGCAGTAATATTTGAAACTGCCGCCTTTGTCAGCCACAAATTCAATGACTGCCTGCTGATCCTTTTCCTTAAGCTGACCGGTACTGACAGCGAATTCGTCAATCGTCAGGTCATGAAGTACCGGGTCGCCGTTGATGACCGTGATTTTGACAGTATCGCCGACATTGGCTTTCA
>JBBSBS010000720.1:0-1751 GCA_038251045.1 Aggregatilineales bacterium
CATTGTTCGTAGGGGTTCTGCTCCAACAAGTCAAAATCGGCACCGCATTCTTTAGAAGTATCTTGTTTTTGCCCAGTGTCATTCCAATCACAATGGGCTTGCTTATGTTTCAGTGGGTACTTGATCCCAATAATGGCATCTTTAACCACATGCTCCGTCATGTCGTAGGCCAACCTCAACTGGCCCATAATTGGCTCGGCGATCTCGACACGGTTTTTGGAACCCTAGTTGCCATTACACTTTGGGGGTTTGGCCCCTGGATACTCTTATTAGCCGGATTGCTGGCGATACCAAAAGATTACTATGAAGCGGCGCGTGTGGATGGCGCAACGCACTTACAAGAGTTCCGGCACATCACCCTACCGCAACTTCGCAATACGCTGGTGGTAGTGGTCACACTTCAGATGATTAAAGCTCTCAAAATTTTCGTTCCGATTTATATCCTGACAACCGGCAACCCAGCAGGCAAAACTCAGTCCTTGTATTTTCTAGTCTCCAAAAAGATCAATGAAGGCGAACAGTGGTATGCCTACGCCTCAACCGTAGGATGGGTATTTACCTTCATTGTCATTATGCTCACAGTAGCGACAGCATTTTTCATGCGTAGTCGGCGCGACAACACAGGTTAGGCCAAATAATGGTTAATCAAAGTTCATTTATATCGCGTCTATTACCTCGTCAGTCTCGACATGACCAGGGTTATCAGTTCGCCATTGTTATCCTGTTATCGCTGTTATGCTTCATTACAATTGCCCCTTTTATCTGGGTTATACTGACGTCAATCAAGCCAAATACCGAAATTTATACGACGGACCTACAAATACTGCCCCGACAGCCTACTTTGGAACAATTCCAAAAAGTGGTTGAAAAAGGCGATAAGCTGCCGAGCTATATCATCAATACATTGATTTACTCAGTCGTCACCATCACGGCGGTCACGATTTTTGCTTCGATGTCAGGTTATGCGCTGGGTATGCTGAAATTTCGAGGGTCACAACTTATTGCTCACACAGTCCTGGGCATTTTGTCGGTTCCCTGGATTATCTTGATTGTACCCATACTCATTTTTGAGTTTAAGCTGCATATCTGGAATACGCGCACGGGATTAGTTCTGCCTTATATCGCTCTGTTCTTACCCGTTGCAATTTGGATCATGCGCGGCACATTTATGGGTATGCCCCGCGAACTCGGAGAAGCTGCTCGGATTGACGGCGCAAGTGAATTTCGTGTTTTCAGCCAGGTCTATCTGCCTATGGCGCGTGGAGGCGTAGCGACCGTCATTTTACTGACCTTCATTGACATTTGGAATGAGGTCCTGTTGGCAGCTTCTCTTGCCATCAATCCACAAATTGCCAACATCAACACCGGACTCCGAATTCTGGCGGACGAAGGCCAATCCTTTGCTTTTGGAACACTCAGCGCAGCCATCATTATCGCGATGATCCCGACTCTGATAGTCTTCATCGTTTTACAGCGTTATTACGTGCGTGGGATAAGCGAAGGCGCGCTCGCCGGTTTTTGATTGGTGGCATTTTATTACAGCCTGCAAGGGAGCATTCACTGAAGGGTTAATAATGGTACAGATTACACCACGCATTGACTTTGAGCATGAACTGACCGGATTATTCGACCTCAATGGTCAAGTCGCATACATACCAGGGGGATATGGTGGCATCGGTGAAGCTATTGCTTGGGGACTTGCCCTCCGAGGTGCAAAAGTGGTCGTCTCGGGGCGAAACGTTGAGCGTGCG
>JBBSBS010000721.1:0-1716 GCA_038251045.1 Aggregatilineales bacterium
ACTGATAAACCACGTAAGGTCGCTTTGGAAGAGGCAGCCACCTATATTATGACTCAGGTGGACGGATTGATACCGGAGGCGGATAAGAAGCGTTGGCGGCGAATTGTTGATGAGCGATTTGAATTGCAATTGCAGGTTCAATGCGCAGATGGACAAAGTGTGGAACTGCCAGCTGAACTGCAAATCACCCGACCTGAAATGCTTGCTAAATTTTTTCACCGTCCGCTGCTGCTAGATGTGTTTGCGCGCAACTTGAAGCTACCTGTACAGGCGCTACAGGCTCTGGACACCGAGCATGATCCGGTTAAACTGGCAGATGCAAGTGAGGCGGCACTAGGCTACTTGAAAGACAATCCCTATTTCCTGACATACCGTTTTGGTTATGACGAAGGTGGCGCGATGGAGATGGGTTTGCGGCAGCTGCGCGATATTGGGCGCTGGGCAGGCAAACAGGGGATGCGGTTGGTCGTCAAACCGATTCGGCGCTTCCGTCAGCGCGGGAAAGACGAGGAATTTGTCGAAGAAAAGCCCGGTTCAATCCCTCTGATTTAGCCGCAATTATTCTCCAAATCAATCGAATGAGACGCAATAAGTTTCGCATGAAAGTCATGGCATGTTCTATTTTATTTCGCAGGGTATCAGTATTGCATTCGCAGCAGGGGCACAACCGGGGCCGTTCACAACATTTTTGATTGGACGTACGCTGGCACAGGGGTGGCGCAAAAGCATCATTCTCGTGCTGACTCCGTTGGTGACGGATGTGCCGATAATAGTGTTGGCGTTAATCATCCTGAAGCAGTTTCCGCCGGAACTCATCCGGCTTGTGCAACTGGTCGGCGGGCTTTACTTGCTGTGGATCGCCTATGGTTCATGGAAACAGTTTAGAGCGGGCACAATTTCGTTTAAGGCGGATGACTCATCGGCAGGGGTCAGCCAGCAAAAGCTGCTGATGCAAGGGGCAGTCATGGGATGGCTCAGTCCCGGTCCCTATATATTCTGGGCGACTCTAAACGGCCCGTTACTGGTTCGTGGATTGAATGAGTCTGTATTATCCGGCGTGGGTTTCCTGTTAGGATTTTACGGTACTTTTATTGGCATCCTAAGCCTATACGTACTGGTTTTTGATCGCTTACGGCGGATAGATGAGCGGGTGACACGGGGCATTATTGTGGTGACTTTGATCGTAATGGTCGTATTTGGTTTTTGGCTCATCGGGCAGGGGTTAGGCATCGTTCCCGGCTAGTTCAATGTGATTTTAGACAGCTTGACAAATATTGTATATTTGGAATATGCTGTCAACGGTGTACACAAAAGATCACAATTAGTTAATGTAAAGTTGTTTGTTGCTGTCAAAGAAATCGTTAGCAATGTCAGGTGAGCTACTATGATCGAGATGCCGAAGAATGTATGGATTGAAATGCACGCGAACGATGCCGGTGAGTCCGACTCGTGCGACGTGATTGTTGAAATCGAAAACCGCATCATTTACACATCCCTGTTTATTACCATTCCGTACCTGCAACGGCAGATGGAATTGAGTTACGCGGTTAGCAAGCAGTTCCCGGACGCGCTGCCCGTGCGCTATGCCGTTCTGGAAACGCCGCATGTGGTGGTAGAGAACTTGGAACGCGACACCATTGAGGACACAATTGATAACCTGATGGTTCTCGATATATTCGAAAACGTCTTTACTCTGGTGACAGATGACGAGACTAC
>JBBSBS010000722.1:0-1710 GCA_038251045.1 Aggregatilineales bacterium
AGGCGGTTGCTGCCTATCGTGTCCCTCCTAGCGTACAACAACATATTGATGACTTGCTTGAAAAAAATAGCGAGGATAGTCTGTTGCCGGATGAACGCTTAGAACTGGAAAAAATACTCGCGGTTGCTGATGTTATGGATCTGGCGAAAGCCAAAGCCAAACTCAAATTAGCGGGTAAGGCATGAGCTATATTTCGGCTGATTTGCGGCGAACCGTTCTGGCGCAATCGGATGGGTGCTGCGAATACTGCCGTGTGCGTCAGGATGATAGCGGTGTTGGCTATCATATTATTGCGGTGCTAACGGTTTAGCTGAGGATGCACCAGATGGCAGGCAGCCAATTGCCCGTCACCAACACCGACCAGCGGCGGCTCAACCGTCTTACATTCCCCGATCTGTGCGGCAGGGCAGCGCGGTGAGAAGCGGCAGCCTTTGCCTGACCACGGCGCACTCACAATGTCGGCTTCCAGACTCACTTGCTCCAACATATGCTGATTCGGGTCAATCGACGGAATATCATGTAAAAGTGCCTGCGTATACGGATGCTTGGGTTCTTTGAAGATTTGGGCAACGCTGCCTTGTTCGACAATCGTGCCCAGATACATCAGTGCTACGTCGTCACACATATAGCGAACGACCGTCAAATCGTGGGTGATGAGCAGGTAGGTGAGCTTCAACGTCCGCTGCAATTCGATCAGCAGATTAAGCACCTGTGCCTGCACCGAGACATCCAGCGCCGAGGTTGGCTCATCCAGAATCAACAACTTTGGCTGGATGATAATCGCTCTGGCAATGCCGATGCGCTGCCGCTGACCGCCGCTGAACTCATGCGGAAAGCGATTGGTGTGTTCGGGGTTTAACCCCACCAGTGTCATCATATCCCGTACTTGAGTGTCCAGCGCCGCGCCGGAAGCCCGCTTGTGGACGATCAGTGGTTCACCAATGAGTTCGCGCACCGTCATGCGCGGGTTGAGTGACGAAAACGGATTTTGAAAGACCATCTGGATTTGTTCGCGGACGTTTCGCATTTCACGTTCCGGCAGCTTGACCAGTGACCTTCCCTGAAAGATCACATCGCCGGAAGTGGGTTCAATCAGCCGTGGGATCATCCGTGCCAGTGTGCTTTTGCCCGAACCCGACTCGCCCAGCAAGCCAAAAGTCGTGCCTTCAGCAATCGGGAACGACACATCATCCACTGCGCGTACGACTCGCTTGCCGCCACCGCCAAATACTTTTGTGAGATTACGGAGTTCCAGAGTCATTTTACCGTCCGAACTTATTCATACAACACGCACGATACTTGATGGTTCGGCTCGACTTCCCGCGTTGTTGGGAATGCCACCCTGCATTTATCGACTGCATGATCACAGCGCGGCGCAAATCGGCATCCGGGCGGCGGACTGAGCAAACTCGGCACCGATCCGGCTATGCCGACCAGTTCGCCGCGCGCGATGTTTTCATCGGGGATTGCTTGCAATAACCCCTGCGTATACGGATGTTTGGGTGACCGCAGTACATCCTGCGTCGCGCCCGATTCGACCACGTTTCCGGCATACATCACGGCGATCCGGTTACATAACTGCGCTACCACGCCGATGTTATGGGTAATCAACAGAACCGTCAGCCCGATCTCCCGCACCAGTTCAGCAATCAGCCGTAAAATTTGCGCCTGTACTGAAACATCCAGTGCTGTCGTTGGCTCATCGGCAAT
>JBBSBS010000723.1:0-1705 GCA_038251045.1 Aggregatilineales bacterium
CTTATGCTCATGGTATTTTTTTCAATCCGTTTTGAGCGATCTGATCCGTATAGTCGTCAAAGTGACGGTCGCCATCGCATACGGCAAATCTTTACTATGATTAGCAAAAACCTCACGCACTCGTTGGATTTTTTTCTGGTCGATGTGCTTGGTTAACCCGAACGAGCACAATCCCATAGGTTGGCAGCCTATTGAGAAATACCAATTCGCAGAAATCACGGTCTTCGGTCACAACAATACGCTCATCAGCCAATGCACGGCTGAGGAGGTTTTTATCAGGCGTACCGGGCGCATCCTCTGCCACATATTGAACATCGTGTCCGTCCGAGCGCAGCCCGGTAACGACCGCAATAGGACAACATTCATCTACCAGTATTTTCAAAGTGCTTGACCATCTGCCAGAATAATATCTTCACGCGCCAAATAATCATGAGCAAACGAAATCGCCGCCAGAATATCTTCACGGCTCAGGCGAGGATGATCTTCCAGAATATCCTCATAACTCAACCCGGCAGCCAGTTTTTCGAGTATCAACTCAACCGTGATCCGTGTTCCTTTGATACAGGGTTTGCCTACCATCACTGCCGAATCAATCGTAATCCGTTCGTGTTGGGTCATGCTGTTTTACTCCAATAATCATCGTCCTTATTATAACGAATAAGAGACACCTTACGATGTCTCTTATGGGCGGTTAAATGCTTCTCTTACACCACCACGTTAATCTTCGGCTCTTGCCCGTTCCGCGCCGCGATGAAGATCACCTTCTTGGCTGTGCCGCCGTTCAGCGCCTTCTGCACCGCCTCACTGTTCATAGCTGCCGTGTGCGCCTCTTCCTCGCTGATGCCCGCCGCCACTTCCAGACGGTCGCGCACCTTGCCGTTGATCTGCACCACCAGCGTCACCATATCCTCAGCCGCTTTGTCCACGTCATATTCCGGCCATGCCTGCTGATGAACACTATAGCCGTGACCCTGCTGCGCCCATAATTCCTCGGCAATATGCGGGGTGAAGGGAGCCATCAACAGCAGCATATCGCGGATCGCCGCCTGCCATGCCTTCGCGCCCACATTGCCCGCCCGCATCACATCCTTCAGGTCATTACGGAACTTCATCAGTCCGGCAATCGACCCGTTAAAGCTGAAGTTTTCCAACCCATCCATCACCCGTTTGATGCACTGGTGCAGCTTACGCTCGAGGTCGCGCTCGGCCTCGGCATTACCCGCCGGTGGTGGATTGTAGCCGGTCACGATGTCCCACACATCATTCACCCAGCGCACCGCCCCTTGAATACCCTTGCTATCCCACGGGCCGCCCTTCTGCCAGTCGAAGCCGAACATCATGTACGCCCGTACACTGTCCGAGCCGTACCGCGCTACCCAGTCGTCGGGGTTCACCACGTTGCCCTTACTCTTGGACATGCGCTGGATTTCCAGATGGTGCTTCAGTTGGTCAGGCCGCCCGACACCCTGCATCCCCGGTATCGTCACCACCGCCTCCGGCACGACTTCTACCGTCCGCAGGTCACCGTCACCCACATCCACTGTCAGCAGGTTCTCGGTGCGCTTGATGATCTCGCCCACCACCAGCTTACTGCGCTTGGCTGGTGCATCCGCCGGATCAATCACCTCCACCTTATCCGCGAACAACTTGGCTGCCTGCCATGTGCCGCTGGCTACGATAAAGTGACCGCTGCGTTCCTCACCCA
>JBBSBS010000724.1:0-1701 GCA_038251045.1 Aggregatilineales bacterium
TGGCGAAAATCAGTGAGTCTTCGGGGCAGTTGACCGGAACCGGTATCCTCGGCACACCGTTTTATATGGCTCCAGAGCAGGCCGAACCGGGTGCATTAACGCCGGCAGCCGATGTGTACGCGCTGGGTATTACCGTGTTCCAGATGCTTACAGGGCATGTGCCATTTGAGGCGGCTACGCCATTGGGTGTGTTGATGGCACATATGACCCAACCGATACCGGATATACGACGGCTTCAGCCAGCACTGCCTGAAGAAATTCAGGATGTTATTGACCGTTCGATGGCGAAATCTCCACAGACACGTTATGCCGGTGCGGGTGCGCTAGCCTCGGCACTGGGATACGCTTTGGATGTGAACAAGGTGGGTCACTATCCAGCACCGACCGCGCCAACAGAAACCACACAGGCGCTGCTGATGACGAACACATTGGGGCAAGTTATTTTTGTTGACCAGCCCTGCCTGCGATTGTTAAAGCGGCATCACAATGAAGCGCGTTTGATTATCGGCAAACCGATCCACGAAGTGCTGGGGGTCAGCCGACAAACGACGGACGAATTCATCCAGCAGGTGGGCAAGCGCGGACGAATCGAGCAGCAGCGGGTAGAGATTAAAGATGCTTTCGGTACCGCTATCCCTGTGATGTGGAGTGGAACCGCCACCCAAGATGACAAAAATGGCTTCGTTGGGGCAGACATCAGCCTTAAACCCATTCAGGATGTGATCGTAAATCCCAATGACTTCCAGACGATGGATCGCCGGGTAGATACGACTGATGAGAGTTATATTCAGACCTATTTCATCAAACAGATGCAAACCCTACGCGATTCTATGGTGCAATTGGGTGGTAAACGGTTGGGGACTAATCTAGATAAAATTATTACAGAAACCGCCCAGCGAAATGTATGGCCTGTTACCATGACGGAAGGGCAAATTAGTATCGAGGTCCAGAGCAATAATGCCGATGTTTATCGGGCGTTGCTTTCAAAAGGTATTGCTTACGCCGTCAGTTTGGTTGGCAAGAAAATGGTCATAAAAAGTATGCAGGCCATAGACAAACAACTTGACCCTCGTATTTTGCAGGTCGTCAGCGAGCTTAAGATTTATGAACTCTTTGATGTTCTTTAAACATAGGAAAGGTTAGTTTATCATGGCACATGCTCCCGAAGGTTTGTCTACGCTGAATGTGGTTATGGATATTGTTCTGGTGCTGGCATCGTTGTGGATGGTGTGGGTGGTGCGTGGGATCGGCGGAATCGTCGGGCGTTCGCTGACACTCGTCGTTATAGGCGCGATTGTACTGGGGTTTGCGCATTTGATTGCGACGTTCGCAGGCGCACAATATTTGAACCTTTTTGATGCAACACTTAATAATTTTATTCATCGAATCATAGTGCTTATTGGATTTATTTTGCTGGTCTTCGGCTTCCGTCGTATTCGGGTGATGAAAGACTGATTGCTTGCCGGATCATGATGACCGCGACGCACGATATGCCGATATTCTACGGCGCATCGAGCAGCGCAAACAACAGCAGTCCAGCGCCCCGATTCAGAGTTATCTGGCGGCGGCGCTGGATGGCTTGAATGCGCCGGGGTTATTGACCGCTATCAAAAGGCGACCCCCGAAGGCTTTGAGTGCTTATGGACCGAAATCGTTTAGCGGCAGCCGTGCGCTGGTTGACGGTGAAACGCTGCCGGAACA
>JBBSBS010000725.1:0-1634 GCA_038251045.1 Aggregatilineales bacterium
AGGGCCAAGGCCCCCCGGATGGCAAAACCCGGGGAGGGACCCGTGAAAATGTGCATCATCCGGCTCGATATCGGATGAGTTCACGCGCGTGCCAACGGACCTGCCGAGCATTTCAATACCAACCCATACGTAATCCGTGCCGTCGTAGCGCTGTAAAATCCCGAACACGCCAGTAAGTGGACCGGCGCAAACCCGCACACGCGAGCCAATAATCAGCGACGGACTTAGCACGGGGCTCGGTGAAGCAAGGACACTGCGCATATCTTCCATCTCGCGGTCTGGAATCGGAAAGATGAGGCGGCCCACGCCAAGCAATCGGACGACGCTCCGGCATGACAAAACCAACGATCGA
The DNA here is from genome assembly GCA_038251045.1 of Aggregatilineales bacterium. GTDB lineage: Bacteria > Chloroflexota > Anaerolineae > Aggregatilineales > Phototrophicaceae > CFX2. Next base: position 353 of record JBBSBS010000725.1, read on the forward strand.
CACTCGCGGACATCGTCAAACCGAGCGAAGGTGTAACCAGGAAACGCTGGAACTTGAATGGTTGACATCCTATCGCGCCGCGCGCTGCGTTTTGAGATCGTCGGAACGTATGCTTCGATACCCTTGACGGCCATCTGTTCGGCTGCTAAGAGTTCACAGTTGCGGCGGGTGATGGTTGCGAACCAGGATGGCATGGAAACCTACGGCCTTGACCCTTACAAGTTCTAAATGTTGGATCAAGTGAAACTGCGTAGTACGATTCATGATCGCCAGATCCCGTGGCGATGTCAACAGGAAAATGAAATAAATCTTTTGTATTGTTAGTGTTGCAGGTACTCTCAGTATTGATTGAACTACTAACAACACCTAGCGGTATGGGGTGGTCGGGGTGGTCGGGGGGATCATTTGCCAAGCTCTAGTATAAAATTCACCAATTGCACACTGCTCTACACAATTATTTTCATACGGAGTGTACCGTTTGACCACCCAGACCACCCCTACCACCCCATATTCATCCTTACCCTCCAGAGAGCTTTTTAAAATAGAAATAGCTGGACTCGTAAAGAGCCAGCTTGGATTGCCGAATTGTAGGACCGTTACTTCTCCGGGTGCCCCTCCCGCCCATCCCGCACTGCTACATGGCTGATCATATCACAGCGATGAGAATCGGCGTTGGCATCACCAGCCTGAGTGCTGACACCACTCAGCGCGTCCAGATGCTTCGATGCTGTGGCGTAGATAGTGGGATAGTCCTCTGGCGATCCCTTGCGAACATCGCGGGCCAACCATTGCGGTAGAGCGCAGAAGCAGCGCTTACAGAATGTCCGATGATGTTCTTTCGCCCGGCCACAACGGCAGACGATGCCTATGAATTCCTGGATGAGCGGGGAATGTTGTTTCAAAACAATTCCTTCTGCTCACCCGCATACTCAATCGCCCACACGTTCACCTTGTTGTGCTGCCCTGCCGGATGGATGTGAATCGCTTTCTCCCCATACCGTCGTCCTTTGCGCTGGCTAAACTGCCGGCCAAGTGACACCTTGAGAGCCTCATTGCGTTTACGCATAACCAAAATCGAATCCGGCTGCGACTCGCGTAGAGAAGGATTTTCCTCGATCGCCTTTTCCAGTTCCGAGATAGTGAAGGTCCCGACATCGCTGAAATCAAAGTGGTCTTTGATCTTGATCAGAAACGCTTCCCATTGCAGCGAGTCTTCATCCGCCGCCACCATGAAGGAGCGGAAGTTATCCAGCAGTCCGGGAACGTCCGCCTGCGCCAGGAT
>JBBSBS010000726.1:0-1583 GCA_038251045.1 Aggregatilineales bacterium
AACGAACTCGACAGATCGTCCTAGCCGTGGGCATCGTACTGGCGGCACTGCTAGGCGGGATACTGTTCGCCGTACTGGCGTCCTGAAAACCTGATCCGGCCTGCCTCAGCCCATAATCAGCTTTGACAAAAAAACTCGACCACTTCGGTAGGGTCTTTCTTGTAGGGGTGACCAAGACTGATACTGCCGCTCTCACGTAACACCATCTCCTCCCGGCGCAACTGAATTTCGGCTTCGTCTTTGATCATTACAAAGCTGCCGTTGGAACTAATATCTACCAGGACAAATTTGTCACGGCGCCGCTCAATTTTGGCATGCATTCTCGATGCCCTGCGGTCTTCAATCACAATATCCGCCTGTTCATCGCGACCTATCGTGAGAGAGGGGTTGGCCGCATCAACAATAAACGTCCCCCCCTGATGAACCAGCTTCAGGACGGGCTCGGCCGTAGAGTGAACGACGGTATTACCCACCATCATGGTCATCTCTTCGCTTTCCTGCCAAATTACTTCGCGCACCTCGATATCGTCGGCTTTACCCTTGATCGAAAGTGAGCTGAGTGCACGCGTACTGGCGCGCATAATGGGCGGAAGCAGCGATACCGTGGCTCCAGTAGTGAAAATTTGCTGAGCCTTGGCAATTTCCGCCATGCGGGCAGCGACATTCACGGTATCACCGAACACGTCGCCATCGCTGGAACTTTCCAGCACCGGGCCAAAATGCAGGCCTATGCGTATTGCCACTCGCACCTTGTCGACAGGCGGCTGTGAAGTCACCACAAGTTGCATCTCGCATGCCGCATGCACGGCAGAAGCTGCATCAGGGAAAACCGCCATGATTTCGTCGCCGATGGTTTTCACCACCCGACCGGAATGCGTTGCCGTTAATTGCTTCAGAATATCCAGACACGCATTGATGGCTGCAAACGCGCGCGTATCGCCCAGCACCTCATACAAACGGGTGCTACCACTCACATCAGCGAACAGCACTGCTTTTTCCTGATTGGTATTGGTTGGAGTTGTATCGTTCACGCTAATCATTCCAATAGAATCTAGGGGCGCATTATAAGCCCAGGTTTCCCTTCCGCCGAATAACGAACTGACTATATAAATCGAAATTGCCCCCCGATGCGTAGACTTGCGTCATAATTCTCACCGATTTTCCCGGTTCGCGGGCCTAATATTCAGTAACTGCAAGATATTCAGCCAATATGCCTACACTCCTCAATCTGCCACTGCACATCTATATTTTCGCCGCCATACTCGGAACGCTGCTGATTTCGTTTGTGGCCTTCTTCCTGATCCCGTCTTTTATCGCATCGCGGCATTTATCCAGCACGACCAAAAAACTGGGTGCACTGAATGGCACACCCGACGACACGCTGGATCTTATTTTTCACAACACTCGCACGCTTGAACACCTGTGGCAGGAATATGCCGACACGCTGCACAAGCAAAGTGTGGAAGGACAGCCCCAGGCATCGCGTTTACGCTCCACCATCCCCGCCGGAGTGATTTTCCGGCCGGACATTCTGGTTGATATCCCCTTACGTACAGACTTTTTCAAACACCTGCCCGGACTGT
>JBBSBS010000727.1:0-1558 GCA_038251045.1 Aggregatilineales bacterium
CCGCCAGAACCACAGCGCCCGGGTGTGTGCGGTCGCGGGGTTGGTTAATCGTCAATTGGCTCACCGGATGCCAGCATAGTTCGAATGGGGAAAGGGGCATGGTTGCTCTTTCCCCTTATTTTGAAGGTTAACTAGTAAGTAGGTATACATGCCAATTTCCGGGATTGTGTGGTAATGCTCAATTTCTTTTTTCAACAGTGTGATAATCAGGGCGGCCCGCAGGGCAGCATGGGCGTTAAAGTGGACGTAGATTTGCTCGATCAAATCGGCAGCGTCAGCGCTTTCCTGTCGGACCAGGCGTAAATAGACTAAGGCGACATCATCATCGGAAAGAGAAGAGTTTTGCATGGCATTCGCATTTCCACTTCGTGATACAGTGCGGAAAGGGAGGCTAGTGGAAAATGAACAGGTTGGAAGCCGGTCATTCTGAGGAGATGACTTCCAAAACGCTGTGCTCGAATGTTGCGTCGAGGTTAAGGCGTCCGCACATCGGACGCACTTCGCAATGAGAAGGAAAGCAAGGAGGCTGAAGACGTGTGAAAATCAGCTTACCTATTAAGGATAACTCGCTTTGGCGAAATAGACGAATCAGGGATCGCTGGAGCAGAGTTCCCGGACGAACGCCAGCGCAGGCGACACGGAAGCAGAGAGCCAGTGCCGCAGATTACTTGAACTGGAGTGGCGTTGAGAACCGACGCACAGCGAAGGCCTTGTTGGATCGACCCAAGCTCGTTTCGGCCTGCGGATGGGGCATGGTCGTTGAAAACGGATTTTCGAGGTCTTGGCCTGACGTATTCCTCGACTCCGAAGGAGCGACGGTTTCGGTTCGCCACGCTTTACATTTCCCTCGAATTGCCGTATACTTAACATTAAGATTTACATTACAGCAACATGTACTTGTTGCTGTAATAACTTCGTTCCAAGTCCAGGTTTGATGATACCCGTTGAATCTTCGCGCCCGTCTCAGCCAGGTTCAGGTATCCCCGCTCATCAAGCACCTCTGAAGGGTAGACACTGCATTCCCGTAACGCCCTCAGACGGTTCTAGGCGATGAAGCCGTGAGCCTTGGATGTCGAGGCGGGATGTGCCGGGACGGTACTTTCATGCAATCATGCCCAAAATAGGAGTGTGACGGGATGAGTACAAAGACGAAGCTACAAGGACAAGCGGGGAACTTCTGGCGCGAGGGCAGCAAAGCCTCCTACGACGCGAGTACCAGCCCGCTGATGGAAACGTTGATGCGCCTGGGATACGGGGTGCGCGGCCTGGTTTACGGCGCCATCGGCGTGCTCGCGTTGCAGGTGGTCATGAACAAAGGCGGTTCCCTCACCGACACGCAGGGTGCGATTGCCGACCTGGGCAAAACCTCGCTTGGCGGTGTCCTGTTGTACATTATTTTGGTCGGGCTGATGGGCTATGCTTTGTGGGGCGTCATCCGAGCCGTGTTCGACCCACTGCATAAGGGCACCGATCTCAAGGGCATTGCCCAGCGCGTCGGGTTTGGCGTCAGCGGGCTATCTTACACGCTGCTCGCTCTCGCGACCTACGGTTTGATTAC
>JBBSBS010000728.1:0-1523 GCA_038251045.1 Aggregatilineales bacterium
GGACCGACAGAACATCGTTGCTGAAGTGAAGCATCAGGCTAAGTTAAACGTTGCCCATGCCCAGTATACACTTGCATTCATGTATCTCATTGGTGATGGTGTTTCAAAAAATGGGGTTGAGGAGGTCCGTTGGTACCGTGCTGCATCGGCAAAAAGTGCCCGTGCAGCCTTTATGCTGTCCTTGATGTACCATTACGGAGAAGGCGTGCTGCAAAACCCGGTAGAAGCGGTGCGACTTATGCGAATGGCAGCTGAGCGCGGTGATTACCGCGCCCAGTATTATCTCGGCACATATTACTATCAGGGCGTCGGTTCGCAGGTTAATAAATCAACGGCAGCAGACTGGTTCAGAATGTCAGCTGTTGCAGGATACGCTGAAGCAGAGTTGGCTTACGGCATGGTGCTACTCTCTGGTGATGGTGTCGTTCAGGACAAGTGTGAGGCGATAGATTGGCTCACGAGGGCGGCTCAACAGAATAATAGCAAGGCTAAAGAGGTGATTGGTGAATTGCTGACCTATCGTGGTCAGCCAAAGATTTCATCGATTGTTGGCAAAACTGCAGCGGGCGCAGGCTCTGATCAATATCAGGGGGGAAATCAGCTGCGCCTTGAAGGTAAAGGACTAATCCTTGACCAGGGGCAGTATGGACTTAAGTTTTCGCTGCCAACACTCTATGATGCCTATGCCCCACAGACCCGGATGTCATCCTATAGTATCTGGGATAAACTGCAGGGCGGAACGTTTGAAATTATTTTTCGTCAGCCAAAGTAGTTCCTGTTGTGAATAGTCAGAATATCGTAAAGATCCAAGAAGTGACCAGGGGGAAGAGATGCTTGAAAATGTGTGTTTCGATCTGATTGTCATTGGGGCCGGGCCTGGCGGATATGTGGCCGCAATTCGGGGTGCCCAGTTGGGAATGAAGGTAGCGGTCGTTGAAAAACGGTCTTCGCTGGGAGGCGTTTGCTTGAATGAAGGCTGTATCCCCAGTAAGGCGCTGCTCGATTCCAGCGAACTGTTCGCACAGGCTCGCGATAAATTTGCCCTGCACGGTATCGCTGTCGACCCGCCCCGTCTTGATCTGGCCGCTATGATGCGTCGCAAGGACGATGTGGTTAAGAAGTTGACCGATGGGGTTGCCTATCTGTTTAAAAAGAACGGTATTGAACTGATCTCCGGGGCTGCACAGCTCAAAGGTCCTGACGCCGAAGGGATGCAGGAGGTTGCCGTTAAGACAGACTGGCAGTTGAGTCTTCCGGATGGTAGCAGTCAATCTTTACAGGATGAGGGTGCCGGAATTCATCTTTTGCGTGGAAAGCGTGTATTGCTGGCCACCGGCAGTGAGGCGATCGGGCTTCCTTTTGCTCCCTTTGACAGTCAGGTGATTGTATCCGCAAAGGAGGCGCTATCGTTTGACAAGCTTCCGGAACATCTGATCGTGGCCGGAGGTGGCTATATCGGTCTGGAAATGGGATCGGTCTGGCGACGGCTGGGTGCGCAGGTGACGATTGTTGAGATGATGCCC
>JBBSBS010000729.1:0-1521 GCA_038251045.1 Aggregatilineales bacterium
CTTGTTCTTGGTAACACAATGTTCACCGAAAACAGTTTCAGGGCTATCTTGCTCGGTAGGGTCGACAGCTACCAATGGGCCGGGGCTGATTGCCTTGTTTACTAGTCTCATAGCAGCCCAATAACTTACTGAACTAACCTTGCCTATGGTGGGAAGGTCGGTATGCCATGCCCGACAGGACGTGCGAGTCTTCTATTATAAAGAAGTACTTCAAGAAATCAGGAAATGGAAAATGGGAAAAATGAAAAAACTACTACTTGACTAGCTCAGAAAAAGTTTCCATCGTACGACACATAACTCGTAACCAAAGATCCTCCGGGCTCGTCAGAAGAGCGTCCCTCAGGCCAGGCTAAAATGCAGAGCCTGAGTGAAAAATGTTCCGAAAACAGGAAAATCACTCATAAACCGGACGTTGTGCATTCGAATCGCACCCCTGCTACTAACGAGAAACGTAATCCCTTAGGCCTGTTATCTTCTCTTTGTATTGACGGTTTCGTCAAATACAAAACCGCCGAAGGCTTAAGCCAACGGACGGTTGATTCAAACGAGTGAGTACTGCAAAAGTGGATGGAAAAGATAGGCGATGCCGGTCGGTAAGATCACCTCTGCCGACGTGCTTGATTGCATGGTCTATCTGCGCACGATGACCTGATTGACCAGTCCTGGACCGGATTGTACCGGGCGCATCAAAGTGCCCTTGAGGAAATCATCCGGTGTCCAGCGGGTGCATATGCACTTGTGCGCCACTGGTCTTCTGAACAGCCTCGGCGCTGCCGAAATGGTCTGTGTGCTGGTGGGTCAATACAATACTTCCTATGTCTTTGGGCTGTGTGCCCAACTCGCGCACCGCATCCAAAATGACCGGCGGGCTGCCGGGAATCACTGTGTCGACTAGTGTTAGACTGTTATCATCAATCCTATAAGCGCTGACCATTCCAAAAGAAATTTGATAAACGCCTGGAACAACGGGTTGAAGACTCATATCATCACCTAGAATTTAGATGAGAGACACAGGAGAGCAAATCACTTATACCACCCGCTGCTTTTTAACTGAAGAATTTAATTGCTGATAGCCGGCGATTTGCGAATGTAGTCCTTATCCGCAACCTGCGCTAGCATGAAATCGGCGATATCCGCCCGCGCGATGCGCGAGCCCATGCCTTTGCCGACATAGCCCACCTTGACGCTGCCTGTTTTAGGATCATCGGTCAGCATTGGCAGACGCACCACGGTCCAATCCAGGTCGCTAGTTCGAACCATCTCAACGGCTTTGTTCATGTCGGCCAGGACGTTCTTGGCCATCAACTTGAGTAGGAAGTTCATCACGTGGTTGAAAAGCTTCGGAGCATCATTGGGATCGCCCACGCCCGCTCCGGCCGAGATGACCAGGCGGCGCACGCCCTGTTTTTTCATGGCAGCGAGAATATTGGTCACACCCTGACTGACCTCAAAGGAGGGATCATTACTGGTAGGCCCCAACACGCTGAGTACAGCGTCCACGCCGGTGATGGTTTGCTCCAC
>JBBSBS010000730.1:0-1518 GCA_038251045.1 Aggregatilineales bacterium
AGGTTGGCTGAGGCGACTTTCTTCGGTGTAGCATCGGCAACCACATCAACCTGCTTAAGCAGATCATCAAGTGTACCGGCCAGCGGGATACCAGCCGCCCGCATGGTGTCAACCGCTTCGGGGTTCGAAGCAAATACGGGATAACCTTTCTCGACCGCGATTTTGATGCGCCAATCGCTGACGACATCGGCAATGCCAACTAATTCCATATCGTCCTGGGCAACAACCGCATCGGCAATACGTTTGCCGATGACACCGTAACCGTTGACCACGACGCGAATCTTCTGATTAGACATGCTTACCTCCCAATAGATAATTTGGTCGAAGTTCAAACCGCAACAACCCTAACGTTACTCGTTTTCTGACTCTTGCAGAAGCGCCAAACGGCGCAGACAGCAGGGTGCATTTAAGCGGGGAAGGCGATTTTCATCATTTATCCTTATATATCCACTTCCGGATAACTCATTCTTATCTGTTTCAGTCACTGCACAGACTTCCGAGATTGTCTCCGTCCAAAAGCATAGCTATCAATAACATAGTGCGTGTAATTTACGAATGATGCCTTAGCTTGTTATGCAGGCTTAACTGCTAAATCTGTACGCCGCAGCAACTGTGCATTGATAGCCACCACAACCGTGCTCAACGACATCAAGACTGCGCCGATTGCGGGAGACAGGATGAATCCAACGGGCGCAAGTATCCCGGCTGCCAGCGGCAACGCGATCACATTGTAACCGGTTGCCCAGATCAGGTTCTGGATCATCTTGCGGTAGGTGGCACGGCTCAATTCAAAGATTTTCACCACATCCAGCGGATTGCTCTGGACAAGAATGATATCGGCAGACTCAATTGCCACATCCGTACCACTGCCGATAGCAATACCAATATCAGCGCGGGTCAGGGCGGGCGCGTCGTTCACCCCATCGCCGACCATCGCCACTTTTTTGCCCTGCTGTTGCAGTTCAGCGACCTTTTTATCTTTATCTTCCGGCAGCACCTCGGCGAATACTGTGTCGATGCCCAGTTCACGGGCAACTGCGTCGGCAACATGCTGGCTGTCACCCGTCAGCATTGCTACCTCAACACCCATCTCACGCAGTCGTTTGATCGCATATTTGCTCTCCGCACGCACCACATCCGCTAACGCAAACGCTGCCACCACCGCATTCTCGACCACCATATAGACAACCGTCTGCGCATTGTCATTGAATTCGTTCCGAAAACGATCCACATCACCACCGAGTTTGAGTTCCAGCATCTCCAATAAACGCGGCCCGCCGACGTAAACAGATTTGCCTTCATACATGGCTTTGATTCCACGTCCCTTGATGTTCTCAAAATCACTGATCGACGCTGCTTTCACACCAGCTTCTTCAGCCTTCTGACGAATACCGTGTGCAATCGGATGTTCGGAGTCGCCTTCAATGGCGAGTACCAGCGCCAGTGCTTGATCTTCTTGCCAGCCTTCAGCGACGATCCTGTTGACAACCCCAAAGCGCCCTTCAGTCAAAGTCCCGG
>JBBSBS010000731.1:0-1500 GCA_038251045.1 Aggregatilineales bacterium
CTTAATAATTTGTCGCCCGATTGTTTGCTGCGGGTCAATGGTTCGCCCGTCAGTGCCGATTCGTCTATATTGGCTTCAGACGAAAGTAGCGTTCCATCGACAGGGATCAAGTCGCCCGGTCGCACCACCAGAACGTCGTTAACCCGCACCTCCCCCGCTTCGATTTCCGTGATTTGCTCGTTCTCTTTGCGGTGGGCAGTACGTGGCGCACGTGCCAGTAACTGTTCAAGCGTGGACGATGCGCGTTTTAAACTGTAATTTTCGAGGGCTTCACCGCCGGACTGCATGATGACAATAATCACACCCGCGAAGTATTCGTGCATGATGACTGCGGTAATGATGGCGAGCATGGCGATGACATCGGCGGCGAAATTGCCTTTCAGTATCTTCTGGATCGTTTTCAGGACGGTGGGCGCACCCCCCACGACTAACACAATCAACCATAGGATGTCAGCGATATCGGGCCTCGCCAAAGCAAACCGAACAAAGGCTCCCACCAGGAGGCCGATCAGTCCAATAAATGGCACCGGGTTTTCACGCATAAACGGGAGGATTTTATTTTGCACACAGTTCTCCTAAGTGATGAGTAGATTGAGCGAGATATCTCTTATTGGGTGACGTACCCGCCATCCATGAGATAAATGCCGTCTATAACGAACGATGCCCTTCCGAACTTCCAAAACACTAAATCAGCAACCTTTTCTGGCTTGCAATCTTGCCTGATAATCCATTCATTTCTCACCTCTTACTAAACTCATTGACTTCATCCCGGTTTAAACGGCATAGGCAACTTGGGTTACATCATCTACCAGAAGGACGATATCTACTGCTGCTTCCAAAATCCCCGTCGCATGAGCGCAACGATATGTCATCTCGAACTAGCTGACGCATAAAGTTGACTTTGAATAGCCGATCTAAGCAAGTAGAAGAGTCGGGCCAGCTTGACGGATTTCTTCGGATACTTCGTTCTCGAAGCTCGTGAAGTTGTCCGCAAACATCCGCGCCAGCTTTTGTGCCTGTATATCGTATTCAGCCCCGTCCGCCCACGTATTGCGAGCATCCAACACATCAGAAGGCACATTCGGGCAAGTGATTGGTACGGACAACCCAAAGTTCGGATCAATTCGTGTTTCAATAGCTAATAATGATCCGTTCAGTGCTGCCTGAACCATCGCTCGCGTGTAAGCGATCTTCATACGCTTCCCGATACCGTAAGGCCCACCACTCCAGCCAGTATTTACCAACCAGACATGCGCGTCATGTTTTGCGATTTTTTCTCCCAGCAGTTGGGCATAAACATGCGGTGGCAGGATCATAAATGGCGCGCCAAAACAGGTACTAAAGGTGGCAGAAGGTTCGGTAACACCGCGCTCGGTTCCAGCGACCTTTGCCGTATAACCGGACAGGAAGTGATACATTGCCTGCGCTGGATTCAACCGCGATATGGGGGGTAAAACACCAAAAGCATCAGCGGTCAGCATAATGATGTTCTTTGGATGC